>NZ_JBSYOO010000039.1:0-385022 GCF_058244675.1 Candidatus Thiodiazotropha sp. AKIB8
GGTATGGTCGGCTTCATCGATTACGGTACCATCCTCGCCCACAGCGACTGGACCTCTCATACTATCAGTGTCGGTTTCCGTACCGAGTTCTGATCCCGGCAGATGCCCGCCTCTGGCGGGCATCTGCAGTTTTAGGGCTTGGCAAGATTCTGTAGGAACAGATTAACCAGATCGGTTGCAGGCTCGCAAATATGATCTGATCGTAACTCATCGGCCTTTTCCAAAATTTGTGTTAACGGTAAAAAACCCCTTCCTCCCTCTTCATATTTACGACTCATCCCGTACACAATAGGTGATACACGTTTCGGCAATACCATATTCTCGACTGTTTCAGGATCCGGGTCAGCACAATGAACAGGATCAGAGACAACCAGAAATTCTCGACAACTCAGGGGGCGATCCTGATGGATACCACAGGACTGTTCTTCTAAAAATGGACAGGGTAGGTTGAGATTGAAGTATAAAAGTCCAATCTCTCTCAACTGCTTTCGATCATTACTGTTTATGGCCTGCTCCATCACATCCAGAATCCCCGCCTCTCTCAGGCTAGTCATGTTGTGATTGAAACGTGCCTTCACAGTTTGTTGCTGATCAGGCGGCATGGCATCTATCAGATTCAACAGATTGAAGCCCTCAGCTCTACTGATAGGTACCAACTGAGAACAGCAGGCACCACAACCCTTGCGGCAGGAGATACTTTTTCCCTGTGCTTCAGCTTCCTTGATGCCAATTTCTACTACCTTATTGGTGATACTCTGGAAAAACGGAAGTAAATCGTAGATATGCACCGGTTCGTTGGATATCTCTGCAGAAAAGTGTATGTTTTCATTTCCCATACGAATTTCAGCCGTAATGGTTTCGCTTCGTATTTCGCCTTGATCACTCAACGTTCTCATCCTTAACAGGCTTAAGGGCACCTCTATTAACTGCTGCTGCCCTTAAATAATAATTCAGGTAGCTTTAAAAATTACTGCTTCTCGAACATTCAATCAAGCACTAATCTGAGACTGATTTATATGGCAAATAATGATCTACTTATCAAGCTCTATGAGATGAACTTTAAGCAGATATCAGAGAGCAAAAGCTTTCCGGAGATCACACTGCGTAAACCGATAGGTACTGACAGGCGCTTGCTCATCAGCTGGGCGCAACAGCATTTCCCAGATGTTTGGCTCAGTGAAATAGAATCTGCCCTGGCCAATACCCCCTGCTCTTGCTTCATTGCTCAGCAAGATGACTCACTACTCGGGTTTGCCTGTTATGACGCCACAGCATTGGGCTTCTTTGGGCCTATTGGTGTAGTCGATGAGGCTAGAGGAAAAGGCATTGGCCGATCCTTGGCTATACACTGCCTGCAGGATATGTGGTTGAAAGGATATGGATATGCGATTGTTGGCATGGCAAACTCATCTGCCTTCTACCATAAAATAGCGCCTGTGATCGAGATACCTGACTCCGATCCAGGACTGTATCGAATGACCAATACCTTGAGAAAACCCTGACTCATCGTACAAATCATGCCGGAGTGGTCATCCTTGTACCGCTTGAACGACAGCTCTGGATCTGTCGAGACCATGCCTCTTGTCTGCTACTGTTTAGTCCATGATTGGTCTCTTCCTGGGAATCGTAGGTTCTTGTCAGACTATCTGCGCGTTGATCTTGGGCCCCCATTACCCTGCGCACTGCACGAACCAACCTGTTACGGGAGCTTTCTCTCAACGCTCTGATTTCATTGACCATGTCCCGATAACAGAGACCAACAATGTCATAATGTCCCTGTTCATGATTCAATAATTCACTGCTCTTTGCTGACGTAACAACCCATGTATTACCGTTGTTCAATACCATGCGAAACTCGACATCACCGATTCTGTGTTGACCACCCTCCACCACAAACCTTAAACGGGAGGGACGTAATTGCATAGCGATTGTCGCATCTTCCGATTCGCCCCTTGGGCGGCTCTGCACCTCCCTGAAATCATCCCATGTGAGTTGTCTTGGCCAACCGGATAGACTCGGTCCACCCTGAGCGGTCGCACCCCCTCCGGCAGGTTGTGCAGCTGAGAATCCTGCATGAGGAGTATCTGGATTAGCGCCACTGGCTACAGGACGGTTTATTCGTGCTGGTGAGGGTGATTCACACATAAAATCCTCTAGAGATAGATAAACAGAAACAGACTGACTAAAAACATAATCCCGGCAACCCTGAGACGGGCCTTGACAGCTGGGTGGCTCCACGCCTGATATTGCTTAAAACTGTTTAATGCCAGAATTCCATTGAGTGTTGCCAATCCAAGAATTATCAGAGGTATCCAGAACGTCATAGCACACCCCCGTTAACCAAGAAGTTCAGACTGACGTTGCGCTGTGGCAGAGGTATTGAACAGGGGCTGCTGCTGATCAAACATAGCCAACTCCATTGCAGCGGCCTGGCGCTGTCTTTGGAAACCATCCTGCAGTATCTGAAGACACTGCCCCCGCTTTACTGATTTCCCACACAGTCTCCGAACCCCAGTTGGAAACTCAGCCTGATTTACACTCCACCACTGCATGAGCTTTTGAATATCCGGCCATGGCAGATCCTCATCCTGATCGAGGTCAACTTCTTCATCTTCAGGATTCTCTGTCGGACCCGCCTGAAAATCTTCAGGCGGGTCCGATTCCAGATCATGGAAGGCAAGGTCCAAGCCAGTAATCTGACTGCATGCTTCTCCAGCCAACCGAGCCAGTTCCGGGGTATTCATTTTTTCGATCAACCAGGGAACTGATGCCGAGTCACCAAAATAGCCACTTGCCTGTACCACCGCCCTTTCAACTGTCTGGTTTTGGCTCAGTCTTCTCAACAGTGATACTGCTGAGGCATTATCCATGCGACGCATAAGCAGTTCGAGTGCGAGTTGCAGAAACTTCGAATCCGCTTCTGCAAAACTAACCAGCTGCTCAGTAGCAGCTTCATCTCCCATCATTGAGCCAGACCAGGCTGACCAGAAACGACAGGCTTGATCCTCCTCATGCATATGCTCACGCAGTGCTTGGTCCATCCCCTGGCGCCTGATCTCACCAATCGATCGCAGTGCACGAGCTCTTACACCAGCCTCATCATCATCCAATGCCTTGATCAGATAAGCACCACAATCAACCCGTTGTATCGCACATGCACTAAGACCTATTAGCCTCAACAGTGGTGTATCAGATTTTAACCAGTTGACGACATGTCCTTGTAATTTGGATTTTTCTACCCAACCGAGTGCTGATATCAATCCTCGAGTGGTCGCCGGTACCCCATGAACCACCTCCAGAACCTTCTCCAAACCATCAACCAGGGCACCATCGAGTGCAACATATGCCGCTGCAAAGACCTCACCACTTTCTGCATGATTCAACTGCGCTTCACAATGAATCCAGCCGGCCTCCCCCGCCACACGTAATCCATCAAGATGGGCATCGATACGGGACTCGAGCTCTGACAGGTCACTCAGTTGATAGTGGGGGGCTGATACCGCTGAGTCTCTGAGCAACCATAGGAACGCTGCCTCTTCGGCATGTTGAGAGACGATGTTGTCGAGAATCATAATAGAGCGTTGACCTGTTGATCTCTGGTGGACTTCAATTGATCTGAACCGACCCACCCTTTATTCGATTTACACCAGAGGAACGACTGAATATTGATGCACCCCTCAGTATGATTTTCCCCGCCTTGGTCAAGGTAATACTTGCTTTACCACACTTCAGAACAATCTCACGATCAGCTGAAAAAACCAATTTCTCTCCATCGAGTTCTGCACTCGAAGTTTGGGGTTTGTCTCCGATTGGACGTGGGTGCTGCAGTCTTCCGATGATAATCGGACATTGTGGATTGCCATTTTCGAATAACAGAGCCACTTCCTTTCCCAGATCATCCTCTGAAAAATTAAGGGTTGTCTTGGCTCTGACGCAATCTTCATGTGGATTTCCAGGAAAGGCAACCAGCGGATAGTTGTCTCGATCAAGGCCGACCAACACACCAATCACCACCCCATCCAGTAACTGAGGTTGCTCAATATTGCCATCTACTTTATCAATCTTTGAGTCGTTCACACTTAGTTCTCCACACCATGCATGGCTGCGCAATAGTTCAATTCTGCAGAATCTTCTTACCCTTCATAATTACATTCTTGCTCGCCTTAACATTAATCACACCGGAACCTTTCACCGTAATATTCTTACCCTCTATGGAGATGGTGCCATCCTTCTTCATGGTAATCGAAGCCTTACCTGTTTTAATCACCACCGAGTCGCCGGCATCAATCACCAGGTTTTTACCTACCGAAAGATTATCATCTTTACCGATAGCCGCTGATCTGTTTTCACCAATGCTGACACTGCAGTCTTTGCCAATTGCCTCTGACAGATTCGCTGCAACTTGCATCGCCTTTGAGGCACCTACGGTTTGGTTCATTCCGGCACCAACAGTGACTTGAAGTCCGGCGCCAACGGTAAGCGCTTTAGCTGCTCCGATGGTCTCTATCTTATTGATACCAACAGTCTCACTCTTGTTACTGCCGATATTTACAGTGCGATTGCTGCCAATGGATACAGTTTCATTACTGCCCACCTGCTCTGTTCGGTTTACACCGATAGAGATAGTTTCATTGTTTCCAACTGTCTCTGTGCGGTCATTGCCTATGCTGATGGTTTCATCATTCCCAACGTTTTCGCTTCGGTCATGGCCAACACTGGTGGTCTCGTCATTTTCAACCACATTATCCTGGTTTTTCTCCGCGTGAATGTAGAGCTGCTCATTACCCTTCTTGTCTTCAAAGCGTAGCTCATTGAAATTCTCGCCTGATCCCCCCTTACTGCTGCGACTTTTAATTCCACTTTGGGTCATATTCTCAGGTAAGGCATAGGGGGGCATTTGATCATCATTGTAGACACGCCCGGTTACGATCGGACGATCTGGATCACCTTCGAGAAAGTCAACCACCACTTCCTGCCCGATGCGTGGGATGTGCATGGCGCCCCAGTTCTTGCCAGCCCACACCTGGGCAACCCTCACCCAGCAGGAGCTGTTCTCATCACTTGCGCCATAGCGATCCCAATGAAACTGCAACTTCACACGACCATACTCATCGGTATAGATCTCTTCGCCTGCCTTACCGACCACCACTGCAGTCTGGGGACCCTGTACTATAGGCTTGGCTGTGGTTCTTACGCTGCGGAAACTCTCCTTGCTGTCACAACATTTAAAATCACAGATATATACGGGGCCTTCTGCAATCTCAGGAACAGATTCAAACGCGTCAGATTGCAAAATAGAGTTGCTTTCGGTAATCAGATATTCCCGGTTTTGATCACCCCGTGGATGCTCAATCATGGTAAACAGTCCACCGCTACAGACACCCCTGGCGATGGCCTCTCCTTCGAGGACTTCATGACCGCTTTGTATCTCTTCAATGCGATGGCGTGCGTAAGTATCACCATCACTCGTTTCAGCATACTCGCCAGGATAATCGAAGATCTCGTACTCTGCGTGGGAGTGACTCCTGGGTAGAGGGGCAATAGCCGCCAGATCCGATTTTGGCTTGGTAAAATCGTAGTCAGTGTGTGCAAAACTACCCGGTTGCACTGTTTTGGTGAATTTCCAGGCATGGATGTAGTCTTTCCAACGTGTACTGCCTTGTTCACTGGGTGGTACATAGGGTATTTCCGCATAGGCCTCAAGCGGACTGTGTGAACTGTAACTATCACATAGAACCAATGTGTGTTTGCCTGAAACATGGGCAAAATAGTAGTAGATGCCCTCTTGTTCCATCAGGCGACTGAGGAAATTAAAGTCAGTCTCCCTATACTGAACACAATATTCCCATTCCCTGTAAGTGCCGCTGGTATTATCTTCGAAGTCACTGAATCCGTTGTCTTGAAATACCTCTTTGATAATATCGGGCACCTTTTTGTTTTGAAAGATACGACAGTCTGAGGTGCGGGTCAGAAACCAAAACCAGGGCCGCAATGTTGCTCGGTAATGGGCGAAAAAGGCGATGTGGCCTATCTGGGTAAATTGGCTGACGAATCCATTGAAATATCGCATCCCACCATCCACCAGGTCCAACTCGACAGTCATCTGCTTGCCGAGAAGATCGTCGTGGGCGATCTCTTCGTTATCACTCAATAGGTCAATATTGAATTCAAACAGACGCCCTAGCTCCTCTCTAGCCTCCATACGAAGAATCAAGAGCTCATCTGGACCCAGCGGGGTTTTTATCCGTACCTGCCGGTTACTCTGTGTAAACGCCATTCAAGACTCCTACCCGGTTTAGCTAAATCATAGCAAAGAAAAAATCGCTTTCTATTGAACAACTCCTGCACAAGGGTGTTGCCCATGAGCATCCAACCGGTACAACAAATGATATACCGAGATGGTTATTAACCCGGCGACTAAGTATGTCGTCTTCAGGGTTAATAGTAACTATCTGAATTAGAGTATGTGTGTCAGAGACCCTATGGTCAATGGAATCATTAAGGTACTTTTTCACATGCACAAAATACTTGCTTCACGCTTCTGCTTTGTGACAGGATCAGCTAAGAACCCGGCAACATGATAAAAAGGGCAAAATCGACATGTCGCAACGGTTGAACTTTTCGATAGAATTGGGAAAACAGAGCGATAACCAGACCAGTAGCAGGCCTGGTGATCTACAGTTGACCTTTGTAGTTTTGGGATCTTTTGCTGGCACCCAGGATAGCGGCAACCTCCTCGGTAGTTCAAAAAATGCTTTACGCCGTATAGATCAGGATAACTATGAATCCTTTTTGAGCCAGTTGAACCCTTCACTGGTGATTGATTTGGCTGGGTGCATGGAGCCACTCATCCTAACCTTCGAAAACCTTGAAGATTTCCATCCTGACCAGCTGTATAAAAAGTTGTCTCTACTGGATATCGCCCCAGACTCAGCAAGCCAAAATCCACAGCCACCAATAACAGATCAGAATCAGCCATCAGCTGACGACAAAGAGTCGAACCAGCAGACTCTATCCCGACTATTAGGTGAACGTTCATTGAGCAACACGCCAGGTAGTAGCTCTATTTCCCAAGAGAAAAGTGCTCAAATTGAATCGATAGTCGGACGATTGGTGAATAACTCTCTGCAGGAAAATAGAGATCGGGAGAACGATCAGAATCAAGAACCGTCCGATCTGCACCAATCTATTCCAGAATTACTAAGGTCAGTTCTCCATCACCCCGAATTTCAGAGACTGGAATCTCACTGGCGCGGTCTTGATTGGTTACTTCGCAATCTCGAATTGGATGATCTTGATGATATCTATGCCCTCAATCTGCGTTCTGAAGATTGGGATATTTATTCCCAACAGGATTTGGATATTGTTCAAACAGATTTATATAAGACTCTGCAAGCGCGTTTCGGTGATCGATCATCATCAGAACAGAAGTTTATTCTAATATGCGATAAACAGATCAGCCCCTCCTCTAAGGATCTCCAGCTTTTAGATAAACTGGGGCAGATAGCAGCTTCTCTGGATGCGCAACTCATCGCAGGGGCAGAAGATGAATTCATCCCTTCCGATCAATCTAAACCGGATGACTTGGATCAATGGATTGCTTTTCAAAATGGGCAGTTTGCTAATCGTGTCAGTCTAGTACTACCGCGACTGCTGTTGCGTTTACCCTATGGAGCACAGTACGACCCGACAGACGACTTCAGTTTCGAAGAGCTTGCTCAGGAATGGTCATCTGCAGAGCTGCTTTGGGGATCTCCATCCTATGCTTTGGCTGTTGTATTAGCCGCATATAATAGATTGAGTAATCCACAAGAGGCCTCCTCATTGAGCGATTGCCCGGCTTTTGCCTATAGCCTGGATGGTGAGACTCATTTGCAACCCTGCACTGAACACCTCTTCAGGGAAAAACAGCTTGAAAGAATTCTGCAGCTGGGACTTATCCCTATCATTGGCAGTCGTCGTAGCAATTTGATCAAGCTACCCTGGTTCCCGCAGCTTTGACTGCAGCTCAACGAGTTGTAGTGAGGAAACAGAGAATGCACGCCTATATTTCATTGTCATCAGCAGGTGGGAGGATCACCAATTTCAAATGGTACTATTTCACTACCGTTTACTTATTTATCGTGTAGTATCAAGTACAAGGGTTTTGTGCTAAACCTACTCAATGAAAGGGTAACAATACAAAACCAGTCCACCTAACCAGTTTGTATGTGTTGGGTTAAATAACCAGAATAGTATCTGACAGGTATGTATATTTTCAACTTCAACTCAGCTTCGTTTTTAAAGCTATATTGTTGTATAGCCCTATGGGGGATGCAGGTTTGACCGGAAAACTCGACCTTGAACAACTGCTCAGTGCTGTATCTGAAGAGGCTCCGGCTGGCCCAGACCTGGAATACGATCCCCTTTTCGGAGAGATGGAACGGGCTGCAGAAGGCAAAGAAGAGCAACAGTTCGGTGATACCATCATCCCTGCTGAAGAACCGGATTGGCGTGAGCTTAAAAACAAATCACTTCAGGTTATTGGACAAAGTAAAGATCTGCGAGCTGCTATCCATTTAACCCGTGCATTGATACATACCGATGGCTTTGAAGGGCTGTCAAATGGATTGGCACTTATAAAAGGTTACTTGGAGAACTATTGGGAGAGTGTTCATCCTCAACTCGATCCTGATGACAACAATGATCCCACGATCAGAATCAATACGCTGATTAATATTTGTGATCCCTTTAGCTACCTGTCAGCCATTAACAAGATCCCTGTAGTTGCGTCAACAGTAATGGGGAAATTCAGCTACCGGGATATTCAGATTGCAAGCGGTAGTCTGCAAGCTTCAGAGAGCGATCAGCAGGAGCTCTCTCTCGACCAGATCGATGCGGCTTTCCGTGAATCAGCAAATGAAGAGAATCAAAACACCCTGAATCTGATCAATGCAGCATCTGAGACAGTCTCAGCTATAGAAGCACGTCTCAATGAACTGGTTGGTATAGATCAGTCCCCCGATCTCAGCGCTCTGGTCAAATTACTGAAACAGATAAGCGATGAAGTCGCCCAACGTTGTGGTCTGGAGTCCATCACTGATAGTGAGGCGGGTTCAGATGATTCGAGTGATGCCGGTGCAGCACAGATTCAAAAGAGTGCACCCGGCACCATAAGCAGTCGAGATGATGTGATCAAGGCGTTGGAGCGCATCACTCAATATTATGAGAAAAACGAACCATCCAGTCCTATACCGCTCCTACTCGACCGGGCGAAGAGACTGGTAAAAATGGACTTTTACGAAATTGTTCAGGATCTTGCCCCTGGCGGATCGTCCCATTTCGATTTCCTGTGGAAGCAGGAGGATAGGTAGATCGAGGATTTGGGCATAAGCCCCACTAAATAAGAACCATACAGATAAGTTACTAAGAATATTATAGAGAGGTAGACCGTGGCAAAAGAGAGCAGCCAGAAGTTCGTAGCCCGAAACCGAGCCCCCAGAGTACAGATAGAGTATGACGTGGAGCTCTACGGCGCTGAAAAACAGATCCAGTTGCCCTTCATTATGGGCGTTATGGCGGACCTCTCGGGTAAACCCGAAGAGGCACTGCCTCCTGTCGCCGATCGAAAGATGCTTGAAATCGACGTGGATAATTTTGATGAAAGACTCAAAGCCATGAAACCCCGTACTGCCTTCAGGGTTCCCAACACGCTGACTGGTGAGGGTAATATCAATGTCGATATCACCTTCGAGAATATGGATGACTTCTCTCCAGCAGCAGTTGCCAAAAAAGTTGGTGCACTGCGTCAATTACTCGATGCCCGTACCCAACTCGCTAATCTGTTGACCTACATGGATGGTAAATCAGGTGCTGAAGAGCTGATTGCCAAGGCGCTGAATGATTCGACGCTGCTCCAATCTCTTGCCTCATCACCCAATCCTGATGGCGCATCGTCAGACGATTCAAAGGCAGAGGAGTAAAACATGGCTGAGTCAGATACCCAACAAGCAACTGGCAGCGCAGCTACTGAGAGTGTGGCCCCGGATGAATTTTCAGCCCTGCTGCAACAGGAATTCAAGCCAAAGACAGAACGCACCAAAGAAGCGGTGGTCAGTGCAGTGCAGACCCTCGCTGAGACAGTACTCAAAGAGAGCAGCACCATCTCTGATGATGCTGTTGAGACCATCGAGGGCATCATTGCCGAGATCGACAAGAAGCTGACTGAACAGGTCAACCTGATTCTCCATCATGAAGATTTTCAAAAGCTGGAAGGGAGCTGGCGCGGTCTTCATCACCTGGTCAACAACACCGAAACCGATGAGATGTTGAAGATCAGGGTAATGAATATCTCGAAAAAGGAACTTGGTAAAACCTTGAAGAAGTTCAAGGGTACAGCCTGGGATCAAAGCCCGATCTTCAAGAAGGTCTATGAAGAAGAGTATGGTCAGTTCGGCGGTGAACCCTATGGGTGCCTGGTAGGTGACTACCACTTTGACAATACACCCCCGGATGTTGAGTTGCTCACCGGCATGTCGCAGGTGGCTGCATCAGCTCACGCGCCATTTATTGCTGGTGCTGCACCTACAGTAATGCAGATGGACTCCTGGCAGGAGCTATCCAATCCCAGAGATCTGACCAAGATCTTCCAGACACCGGAGTACGCATCATGGCGTTCTCTTAGAGAATCAGAGGATTCAAGATACATCGGCTTGGCCATGCCACGGTTTCTCTCCCGCCTCCCCTATGGCGCAAAAACCGATCCGGTTGAGGAGTTCGACTTCGAAGAAGACACCGAAGGCGCTCTGCACGATAAATATACCTGGTCAAACTCTGCCTATGCGATGGCAGTAAATATCAACAAGGCCTTTAAAATGTATGGCTGGACCACCCGTATTCGCGGTGTCGAGTCCGGTGGTGCAGTTGAGGGTCTGCCTACTCACACTTTTCCCACCGATGATGGCGGGGTGGATATGAAGTGCCCAACCGAAATCGCCATTTCTGACCGCCGTGAGGCGGAATTGGCTAAAAATGGCTTTATGCCATTGCTGCATCGTAAGAACTCCGATTTTGCCGCCTTCATCGGTGCGCAATCATTACAAAATCCAGCGGAGTATGACGATCCAGATGCTACAGCCAATGCAAATTTAGCTGCCCGATTGCCCTATCTGTTCGCAAGTTGCCGCTTCGCACACTATTTGAAATGTATTGTGCGCGACAAGATAGGCTCCTTCAAAGAGCGTGACGACATGGAAAAATGGCTCAATAAATGGATTCAGAAGTACGTCGAACCCAGCCCGGGGACTGCCTCTGAAGAAGACAAGGCACGCAAACCACTGGCTGCGGCTGAAGTGGTTGTGTCAGAAGTGGAAGGTAATCCGGGCTACTACACGTCGAAATTCTTTCTGCGACCACATTACCAGCTGGAAGGTTTGACGGTATCTCTACGTTTAGTATCCAAGCTGCCTTCAGAGAAGGCGAGCTGATACCTAAGTTATTTACATTTTGGAGGAATAAATCATGGGCGTTGATCTTTTTATGAAAATCGATGGTGCGGATGGTGAAAGTACTGATGATGCACACAGCAAGTGGTGTGAGTTACTCAGCTACAGTCACGGTGTCTCTCAGCCCACATCTGGTGCCAGTGGTACTGGCGGTCGTACCGGTGGACGGGCTAATTTTGACAACTTCATTGCCGTAAAAACCATTGACAATGCAACACCAGACCTGAACATCAAATGTGCCAAGGGTGAGCATATCCCTAAGCTCGAAGTTGAATGCTGTCTGGCAAGTGGTGACAAACACACCTTCATGAAATATACCATGGAGGATGTTATCGTCACTTCCGTTACACCTGGCGGCAGTCAAGGAGATGAAACCAAGCCGTTGGAAACTGTCTCTTTCGCCTACGGCAAGATCAAATGGGAATACACACCAATCGATCATACCGGAAAGCCTGGCTCCACCGTCGATCGAACCTGGAGTCTGGAGAAAAACAAGCAAGAGTAGTCCCCTGCATTGCTCGACAACAAGAACCACCGCCTCCCCTTTGGGGAAGCGGTGGAAATATGAGCTACAACGCGTTATTTTCCCTTACTTATAACTGGTTCTGGCAGAATGATCAGATCTGGTTTAAGTCGGATGTGCACCGACATATAGGCCCGTACAATGGAAGCTGAAGAACTATTGAAACAAGGCGAACTGGATGCCGCACTCGACGCCTTGCAACAAGCAATAAGAAAAGAGCCCTCAAACGCAAAACTACGGGTATTTTTATTTCAATTACTGTGCGTCGTCGGTGCTTGGGAGAGAGCCCTGAGTCAACTGGATGTTGCAGCTGACCTGGATCCACTCAACCTGCCAATGGCTCAAACCTACCGTGAAGCGATCCAGTGCGAGTTATTTCGAAAAGAGGTCTTTGGCGGTGAAAAGTCGCCACTTATTTTTGGTGATCCACCTGAGTGGACTGCCTTTCTTCTCGAATCTCTCAGGCTTTCAGGAAAAGGTGAATATGCACAAGCTGAGAGTCTACGCAACCAGGCGTTTGAACTCGCGCCAACCAGCTCGGGTATGCTTGATGAGCAACCATTTGCCTGGTTAGCCGACGCGGACTCGCGTATCGGGCCAATGTTTGAGGCCATCGTAAATGGACGCTACTACTGGATTCCCATGCAACGTCTGAAGAAGGTCTCCATAGAGGCTCCAGAGGATCTACGTGACATGGTCTGGACACCGGCTCATCTGACTTTTGAGAATGAGGGGGAGGCCGTTGCGCTGTTACCCGCTCGATATCCCGGTACCGAACAGGAGACAGATACAGCATTGAAACTCTCCCGTAAAACAGAGTGGCTGACACCTGCTGATAATCTCTATATTGGCTTGGGACAACGTATGCTGGCCACAGACCAAAATGAATACCCCCTGCTCAATACCAGAGAAATAGAGTTTCAAGCCGCTACGGACAGCACGACTGAATAAGATGAATCTGGCGGAGATACCACTCAGTTGAAGTCCACTAATCAACAGCAACAGTTACAGCCGTCGTTACTCGACCGGCTGACCGATGACGAACCTGGAAAAACAAAGGAGTCAGCGGATAAGCGGGTCATTTCAATGCGTCGTTTACGGCAATGCGTTCTGAGAGACCTTGCCTGGCTGATGAATACCACCAATTTGGCAACGACTGAAGATCTGGAAGCCTATCCCGAAGTCACTCACTCTGTACTCAACTATGGTCTGAATGAACTCTCAGGGCATCTGGTAACCGGCCTGGATCTGAGCAAGCTTGAAAGAATGGTTCGTCAGTCGATCCAGGACTTTGAACCCCGTATATTGCCTCACACAGTCAAAGTACGCTCCATAAGGGATAGCAGTAAAGAGAGCCATAACCGCCTGATGTTTGAGATTGAAGGACAACTCTGGGCTGAACCCACACCCTCACATCTGCTGATTAAGACCCAAATTGATCTGGAAGAAGGCGGGGTCACACTTGCAGACGCCTACTCTACGGGTATGGAGTAAGCCGATGGATCCGCGCCTGCTCAAATACTACAATCAAGAGTTGCAGTTTATGCGTGAAATGGGGGCTGAATTTGCTCAGGCTTACCCTAAAATCGCCAGTCGCCTCTCGCTCGACGAGTTTGAGTGTGCAGACCCCTATGTAGAGCGCCTATTGGAAGGCTTCAGCTTTCTGGCAGCCAGAATACAGCTCAAACTCGATGAAGAGTTTCCTCGTTTCACCCAACACTTGATGGAACGGGTTTTCCCTCACTACCTCTGCCCCACACCATCGATGATGGTGGTGCAGTTTCAGGCAGATATGCTGGAACCCTCATTGTGTGATGGTTTTCTTCTGCCCCGACACTCAACAATGCGTAGCCGTATCGGCAAAGGCAGTCATACCGCCTGTATCTACCGCACAGCTCAAGACGTTACCCTGTGGCCGATAGAGATTCAGAGTGTTGACTATCTACCCACACCAGCATCAATCGCACTGGCTGGAATCGGCAAGCAGGAGGGGGCAAGAGCTGCCATTCGACTCAGGTTGAAGACCACTGGTGATATCCCCTTCAATCACCTCGATCTCGATCGGCTGCCCATCTTCTTCAGTGGTGGTGATAGCGGCATGCGTGCTTTCGAGGCTGTGGCCGGTCACACATTGAAGATAGTAGGTCGTGCCCCTGAATCAGAGACATACCGAACAACCTCACAAGCCTCTCCAGTCAGAATAATGGGATTCAATGAGAATGAATCCTTGTTGAATTATGGGCCGCGTTCGTTCCAGGGCTACCGGTTTCTGGCCGAGTACTTTGCCCTGCCCGAACGTTTCCTGTTTGTAGAACTGAATGATCTCAAGACAGTTCTGAGAGATTGTGACAATCAACAACTGGAGCTATACCTGCTGCTCGATGAGAGCGATCCCGATTTAGAAAGTGGCCTCAGCGAGCGCAACTTCCTGCTTAACTGTTCACCGGCAATCAATCTGTTTCCTAAACGGGCAGACCGTATTCACCTCAGTGATAGCAACTCTGAATATCACATTCTGCCCGATCGCACCCGACCAATGGACTATGAAGTCTATGAAGTTGATAGTGTGATCGGTTTCGGTAGTAACACTGAGCAGCGTCAGACTTTTCAGTCATTCTATGCCAGTAACGACTTTATCGCCTCGGATCAGCCACGTGCATATTTTGCAACCCATCGGCAACCAAGGCTACTTTCATCCAAGCAGCAGCGTGAAGGCGCACGTTCCAGTTACATAGGCAGTGAAATCTTTGTCTCTATAGTGGATGCAGATGAAGCGCCATTTCAAAGTGATCTTCGACAACTCGCTGTGACCACGCTATGTACAAATCGTGACTTGCCGATGCACATACCTTTGGGTCAGGGTGGCTCTGCCTTCACCCTGGATAGCAGTACACCGGTAAACCAGATTCGTTGTATTGGATCTCCAACAAAACCCAAACCATCCACAGCGCAAGGTTCCATCAGTTGGCGATTGATCAACCACCTCTCTCTCAACTACCTGTCGATGGCCAGTGAGGACAAAGATCAGAGCACGGCGGCCTTGAAAGATTTTCTATATCTCTATGCAGATAGCAAAGATCCAGCGATGCGTAAACAGATCGAGGGTGTGGTCTCCATTGAATCCAAACCGGTGAATCGACGCCTGCCAAGTCCAGGCCCGATCTCTTTTGGCCATGGTCTTGAGATCATATTGACTCTCGATGATTTATCGTTCGAAGGTAGTGGCGCTTTTCTGTTTGGCGCCATGATGGAACAGTTTTTCAGGAAGTACACTGCAATTAATTCTTTTACTGAGACAGTAGTCGTCACTCAACAAAGGAGAGAGATCAAAAGATGGCCAGTAAGGCTGGGTCTGAGAAAAACTCTCTAAGCCTCTTCGACAGGCTGCAACAGTCGCCCTATCGCTTTGACTTCTATCAGGCAATGCGACGGCTGGAGTGTGCCTATCCGGAAGAGCCCAGACTCAGTCAGTCCCGTCATGTAAAGCGCGATAAAATACGGCTTGGACAGGATCCGACAATGGCCTTTCAGCCCTCTACCCTCTCCTCTTTTCGACAGGGGAAAGGTACCAAGCCACCAAGACTGGGGATCTATTTTTTTGGGCTGTTCGGTCCGAATGGCCCCCTACCGCTGCATCTCACTGAATTTGTCCATGATCGACTGCACAATATCCATGATCCAACCCAAGTTGAGTTTCTGGACCATTTTCACCATCGGCTGCTCACCCTTTTCTATCGAGCCTGGGCGAACAGTCAACCAACTGTCAGTTTCGATCGTGCAGATGACGACCAGTTCGGTAACTATCTTGGCTCGCTGTTTGGTATTGGATCCCCTCACCTGAGAGATCGGGATGCCATGCCTGACCTGGCGAAGCTTCACTACTCAGGCCGCCTCGCCAGCCATACCCGGAATGCAGAAGGCCTGGAAGCGATAATTGCGGATTTCTTCAGGCTTCCTGTGCATATCGAAGAGTTCATCGGTACCTGGATCGATCTTCCAGAGAACAGCCGCTGCCGGTTAGGTGAATCCATGGAGATCAGTACCCTCGGTACAAGCATCATACTTGGTGACCGGGTCTGGCAGGGTCAACAGAAATTCCGCATTGTACTGGGCGCATTAAATTTTGATGACTATCAGCGCATGTTGCCTGGTGGTGAAAGTCTGAAACGGCTCATCGCTGTTGTGAAAAACTATATCGGCGATGAACAGGATTGGGAGCTGAACCTGATTCTGCAAGAGCAGGAAGTCCCCCCTTTAAGTCTTAATGGTGAGAGCCGCCTGGGTTGGACCAGCTGGCTTGCTCAACACCCTCTGGGACGGGATGGTGACGATCTATTTCTACAACCCCTTGAACTTAGAGGTCTCCCGTCATGAGCGAGATTAATCGTGCCGCCCTGTTTGGCAAACTGAATAGCCTGGGCTACAAGGCCATTGAGAGCGCAACCGTTTTCTGCAAGATGCGGGGCAATCCCTATGTAGAGTTGGTTCACTGGATACATCAAGTGCTGCAATTGCAGGATTCTGATCTGCACAAAATCATTAAGCAGTTCAATCTTGAACCCTCTCACCTGGCAAAAGATATCACTGAGACACTGGATACCCTGCCTCGTGGCTCCACCTCCATCTCTGATCTCTCTTCACATGTCGAAGAGGCGACAGAAAGAGGATGGGTATATGGAACGCTGATGTTTGGCGACTCCCAGGTCCGTACCGGCTACCTGATGATCGGTATTTTGAAAACCAAAAGTCTGCATAACGCCCTGTTGAGAATCTCCGATCAGTTTAAAAAGCTGAATGTCGAGACCCTCACCGAACGCTTTGCTGAAGTTGTGGAAGGTTCACCTGAAGAGGCGATGCGATCAAGCGATGGATTCCAGGTGGGTGGCGGAGCTGCTCCTGGTGAAGCCAGTGATGCAATTGCACCAGCCCAGATGGGGAAACAGCAGGCTCTGCAGCAATTCTCAGTAGACCTTACAGAACGAGCCAGAAAGGGTGAAATCGACCCGATTGTCGGGCGGGACGAGGAGATTCGACAGATTATCGACATTCTGATGCGCCGCCGTCAGAACAATCCTATCCTCACTGGTGAGGCCGGAGTGGGTAAAACAGCCGTTGTAGAAGGATTTGCCCTACAGATAGCAAAAGGTGATGTCCCCCCTCCCCTTAAAGAGGTCAGCCTGCGTGTACTCGATGTTGGCCTGCTGCAGGCAGGTGCAAGTATGAAGGGCGAGTTCGAGAATCGACTGAAGCAAGTCATTGAGGAGGTGCAGTCCTCTGAAAAACCGATCATTCTCTTCATCGATGAAGCCCATACCCTGATCGGTGCCGGTGGCAGTGCAGGAACCGGGGATGCGGCAAATCTGCTGAAACCCGCTCTGGCTCGAGGCACCTTGAGAACTGTTGCCGCCACCACCTGGGCGGAATACAAAAAGTATATTGAAAAAGACCCGGCACTGACCCGTCGTTTTCAGGTTGTGCAGGTTGATGAGCCAGACGAAGACCGGGCTATCATGATGATGCGTGGCATGGCTTCAACCCTTGAAGGCCATCATCAGGTGCAGATTCTGGATGAGGCTCTGGACGCCTCAGTACGCCTCTCGCATCGATATATTCCTGCCCGACAGCTACCTGACAAGTCTGTGAGTTTACTGGATACCACCTGTGCCAGGGTGGCCATCAGCCAGGCAGCAGTGCCCGCTGAAGTGGATGACAGTCGTCGTCGTATCGAAGCGCTGGAGACCGAACTGGAGATTATCGGCAGAGAGCGCGTTATCGGATTGGATACCGAAGAGCGGGAAAAATCGACCCAGGAAAAGCTATCTGAAGAGCGCCAACGCCTTGAACAACTGACTGCTCGCTGGGAAGAGGAAAAATCCCTGGTTGAAGAGGTGCTCTCCATCGAGCGAAAGCTGAAAGGCGAAGATGAAGCGTCAACAGAGGATAGTGAGGGAAGTGATCAAGCCACTGAAGATCAGGAAGTCACTGCTGAGACAATACAAGACGAGCCAGAAGCGTCAAACGAGACCCTGTTACAAAGCCTCAGACAACTCAAGTCCAAACTCAGTGAATTACAGGGTGAAAGCCCACTAATTCTTCCCAGTGTTGATGCCCAGGCGGTGGCCTCAGTAGTAGGTGACTGGACTGGCATACCTGTGGGCAGAATGGTGAAGAATGAGATCGAGACCATTCTCAGCCTCAGCGACACCCTGGCCAAGCGGGTCATCGGTCAGGATCACGCTCTGGAGATGATTTCTCGCAGAGTGCAGACCTCCAGGGCCAATCTGGATAACCCCAACAAACCGATTGGTGTTTTCATGCTTTGCGGCCCCTCAGGAGTGGGTAAAACGGAGACAGGATTGACCCTGGCTGAATCACTCTATGGTGGCGAACAGAATGTAATCACCATCAACATGAGTGAATTCCAGGAAGCCCACACAGTATCGACCTTGAAAGGTGCACCTCCGGGCTATGTTGGCTATGGTGAAGGTGGAATACTTACAGAAGCGGTACGCCGCAAACCCTATAGTGTGGTATTACTTGACGAGGTGGAAAAAGCACATCCTGATGTCCACGAAATCTTCTTTCAGGTTTTTGACAAGGGCTGGATGGAAGATGGCGAAGGACGGCATATCGATTTCAAGAATACACTGATTTTGCTGACTTCAAATGTCGGCACAGAGATGATCGATAATCTGTGCAAAGATCCGGAACTGATGCCTGAGCCTGGTGCCATCGCCTCAGCCTTGCGTGATCCATTGCAAAAAGTCTTTCCTTCAGCCTTACTGGGTCGTTTAGTGGTCATTCCCTACTACCCCTTAAGCGATGAAGTGCTGGCTAAAGTGGTTCGTCTGCAACTGGGTAGAATCGAATCCCGTATCCTTGAGAATCATGACGTGCCGCTTAATATAGACGATGAGGTCATAAAGTTGATCATCAGCCGCTGCACCGAAGTGGAGAGTGGTGCGAGAATGGTAGACGCCATACTCACCAACACAATGCTCCCTGAAATCAGTCGACACATATTGATTGAAAAAATGGAGGGCCGTCCGATTGGCAAAATCCAGATTGGTGTGGAGAATGATGAATTCAGCTATAACTTTTCCTAAGCTTTAAATAGAGTTACTACGGCAATATTGATGTATTCCGACAGCCAAAGCGCAACAATGACATTGACCGTCACCAGTAGTGGCGGGGCTCCGCCGTCTCAGCCTTTATCTGCCTCCTTTGATGAGCAAGGGGGCAGTATTGGGCGCCGACAGGAGAATAGATGGGTGCTTCCCGATCCTGAACGCTTCATATCGGGACAACACGCAATGATCGACTTCAGTAATGGGGTTTTTCACATCACAGATACCAGCTCCAATGGCGTCTTCCTGAACCATTCGAAAACGGCCCTGGGTAAGGATAATCGCGTCGCCCTCGAGGATGGAGATATCATCGGAATCGGTGATTATGAAATCAGTGTGTTAGTGATACCTGCAGAAGTCGATGCTGTAGCAGAAATAGAAACTTCTCAGGATTTCGATAATCTTGATGATCCTTTTGCGCAGATGGCGGAACAGCATGCGGGTGAGGCCCTTGACAAGGCGCTGCCAGCCTCATCAATCACAGCTGAAATCTCCGAGCCTGAAGCGGAACCGATGTTCAGCCTTGATGATCCAGAACCATCCGCATTGGTGATAGATCAAGACGATGAATCGATACAGCCGTCCCCTCTGTCACAATCGGATCATACCTCTGACCTGAACGCTTTTTTCAACCAACCAACACCGATACCGGAAGATTGGGATCTGGACGAACAATCGTCAGAAGGAAATTCTGCAGAACCTGCTATCTCTTCACCTGAGATACTGCCCCCATTGGAGGAAAATACACCACCCTCGTCGCCTTTCCCTGAAACCCAACCGATAGAGCAGGAGAAACCGATTCCTCCGCCCCTCACCCAGGAATCGATTCCCAGACCAGGGCTAAAGCCCAAGGAGATGCCGGAACAGAGCATCCCCCAGCCTGTAAAAGCAGATCCACCCCCGGCAGCAGTGCCCGATTCAGGTGATGAAGCTGATCTGCGTGCCGCACTCGCTGAAGGAATGGGGATACCCGTAGATCATCTGCACGGATTGGCGATGACCGATCTGATGCATAATCTTGGCAGTGTCATGCGCGCCAGTGTCGAAGGCAGTATGTCGATTCTTCGTGCCAGGGCTCAGATGAAGGGTGAGTTTCGTATGAATCAGACGATGATTCAGCCGGTTGAGAATAACCCGCTAAAGTTCTCTATAAATACTGAAGAGGCGCTGCGACACCTGGTAAACCCCAGCCCGAAAAGTGGCTATCTCCCACCATTGCATGCCATTGTAGAGGCAAATGAAGATGTTGAAGCCCATATGTTGGCGGTGATGGTTGGTATGCAGGCAGCACTTCAGGTTGTTTTGCAGCGCTTTAAACCGGAAATTCTTGAAAAACGCCTGGGCCAATCGGCTCTGCTTGAGAAACTGCCACTCTATCGACAAGCTAAGACCTGGGATCTCTTTACTGAACTCTACAGCGAAATAGCCAATGAGGCGGAGGATGATTTTCATCAACTCTTCGGCCGCACATTTTCAAAAGCCTACGAAGAGCAGATCCGTCGTCTGGAATCGTTAAAACACGCTGACCCCAATTTAAAAACTTTTTGAAGGTATAAGCAGATGAAAGCAACCATAAAAAAACTCTTGCTTAGTTCAGGACTCATCTATCTGTTTTTAGTAGCGGGTTGTTCGAGTGTTTCAAGTATAAATGCAACAATGAATGCAGATATGCGTGTTAACCCCGATATCAATGACAGACCCTCACCCATCGTTGCAAGAGTCTATGAATTGAAATCTCTTAGCGTTTTCAATAATGCCGACTTCTTCAATCTTTTCGAGCAGGATGTTGCCCTGCTTGGAGATGAACTGCTGATTCGTGATGAGTTCCACTTTCAGCCTGGAGAAACTAAATTGCTTGAACGAGAGTTGCAACCTGACACCCGATACCTGGGTGTTATTGGCGCTTATCGTGATATAGAAAATGCCACATGGCGTCGAGCAATAGAAATCGATGTAAACGACGAAACCGCCTTTGTGATAGAGTTCGGAAAAAGCGGTATCAACATCCTTAAAAACAAATAAGAGAAGCCCATGTCTTGGATGTCTAGGATTGTTTGGTCAGAGGGAATGTTCCTCAGGCCGCACCACTTTCAACAGCAGGAGCGGTTTTTAGAGCACCGCATCGAGGCTCGGTGCGCTGACCTGACCCCCTTCAGTTGGGGCTTCACGCAGTTAAAAATTGATCGCCAGGCCCTGGCACTGGGTCGATTGGCGATTGAGTCCTGTAGCGGCGTTCTACCCGATGGAACAACCTTCGACATACCCACACATGACAATCCACCTCCACCATTAGACATTCCAGCAGAACACAAAGGTGCGATTGTCTATCTCGCCCTGCCCCTCTCCCGTTCAGGAACCTCTCAAGTGCGCTTTTCTGACCAGGAAGAGGGCCTGGAGCGATATCTGGTCGATGAAATCGATATTAAGGATGGCATAGCGGGCTCTTCCAACAACTCCACGCTGCAGATTGCCAAACCAACACTAAGACTATTGATCGGTGACTCGGAACTGGAAGAGTTTGCCCATATAGCAATTGCAAAAGTGATAGAACGTCGCTCAGACGACATGCTGGTGTTAGACGAGGATTTCATTCCCCCTTGTCTCGACTGCCAGGTCTCCCCTCGACTCGCTGGATATGTTAAAGAGATCGAGGGCCTCTTACATCACCGTGCTGATGCAATTGCATCCCGCTTGGTAGATGGTGGAAAAGGTATTGCCGAGGTCGCAGATTTTCTGATGTTGCAGGTGGTCAATCGCTATGAACCACTCTATACCCATTTCTGTAACCGGGTTCCACTACACCCTGTCACCTTCTATGAAGCGGCCTTAGAGCTGGCCGGCGAACTCGCCACCTTCACCAGCAGCAATAAGCGTCCGCCAACCTTTTCTCTCTATCAGCACCAGGCTCTACAGGAGACCTTTCTCCCTTTGATCAGGGAACTGAGACGTTCGTTGAGTATGGTGCTTGAACAGAAAGCGGTTTCGATTCCGCTTGAAGAGCGCAAGTATGGTATCCGGGTTGCTTCGGTATCAGATCGCTCCCTCTTGAGCGACGCCATCTTTGTGTTAGCAGTTAACGCCAACATGACAGCAGATGTCCTGCAGCGGCGCTTTCCGACTCAAACCAAGATCGGCCCTGTCGAGAAGATACGCGACCTGGTCAATCTACAACTGCCCGGTGTGGGGTTACGTATACTTTCCGTAGCCCCAAGACAGATCCCCTACAACGCAGGCTTCAGCTATTTCGAGCTGGACAAAAACAATGACTATTGGAACCTGCTTGAAACCTCTGGAGGATGTGCCATACATATAGGAGGCGATTTTCCGGGCCTTGAACTTGAACTTTGGGCAATAAAAGGTAGTTGATGATGGATCACGATGACCCATTTGGCATGAAGCCCAACGAAACAGGTGACCGCACCGTTATCCGCCCCCGTCCTGGTGGCAAAGGTCCGGCAGTTACACCTCAACCTCCACCAACCAGTCAGAGTATCCCTCAAAGGCCTCAGGCGCCTGCGCCCAGCCTGCCGATGCGACAGGGTGCCAACAAGCTTGAGATTGCAGCCTCGTCACTGCTCTCAATGATGGGACGACTACGCGATACACCCTCCCATTCCGATCCGGTGACCCTCAAGAATTCGATCATCGAAAAAATCCGCGGCTTTGAACGAAAAGCACAAGATCTTGGGGTTGAGCAAGAGACTGTTTTCTGGGCTCGCTATGTTCTTTGTACCGTCACCGATGAACTGGTGCTGACCACCCCCTGGGGCAATCAGAGCATCTGGCGAGACCAGAGTCTGCTGGTGACTATGCACAAAGAGGCCTGGGGTGGCGAGAAATTCTTTCAGCTGTTGCAAAAGCTGCTGCAGAATCCGGCCAAGAATCTGGAGCTGCTGGAGTTGATGTACATCTGTCTCACATTTGGTTTCGAAGGGCGCTTTAGACCCCTACCCGATGGTTATGCGCAACTACAGACGCTACGGGACAATCTCTTCCGTACCCTTCGCAATCATCGTGATGAGTATGAACGGGAACTCTCGGGAAATTGGCAAGGCGTTCCCCTGAAACAGAATGCACTGGTTCAATATGTTCCATTATGGGTGGTGCTGGCTATTTCAGGTGTTGTTCTGTTGTTGATGTATTCTGGATTCAGCCTCAGTCTTAACGTCAAGTCAGACCCGGTTCATGCTGAGCTGCATAACATCGCCCGCAATGTGCAAACTGTGGTCGAACGCGCTCCACCACCACCTCCGGAACCTGAGCTTACCCTTAGAGTTCTGTTAGCCAATGAGATTGCCCAAGGAAAGGTGAGTGTTGCTGAAGACTACACCCAAGGCATCGTCAGAATCGCCGGCGACGGCCTGTTCGCTTCAGGCAGTGTTGATGTCAGTGATCAATTCCTGCCGCTGCTGAACCGTATCGCCACAGCTATGGATCGGCTTGATGGCGAAATCCTGGTGGTGGGCCATACAGACAACATACCCATACGCAGCCTTCGCTACCCATCCAACTGGCACCTGTCAAGAACACGTGCAGAATCGGTAGCGAAAATCCTGGCACTGGATCTTGCCCTACCCGGAAGGATTCAGAGTGAAGGGCGTGGCTCAGCAGAGCCCCTGGCATCCAATGACACAAAAGAGGGACGAGCACGCAATCGGCGTGTGGAGATCACTCTGATAAAACCATAGGCATTCGCGTACACCATGCAGGCACTATTGAGAATCATAAAAAACCGCTGGTTTGTCGCCATACTGGGATTGATCGCTATTTCGGTCATCATCTGGCTTATCGGACCACTATTCGCCTTTGCCGGCACCGAACCACTGGCTTCGGTTACAGCAAGACTGATTGCCATTGGGCTCATCATTCTGCTTTGGGGTGCAAATCAGTTACGTCGCTTTCTGGCTGCGCGAAAGAAAAATCAACAGATGCTCGAAAGCGTGGTTGGACAGAAAGGTCAAACTTCAGCCACTTCCCAGGAGTCGGCTGAAGAGGTTCAGATCCTCGGACAGCGACTAGATGATGCGATTCGTATCCTCAAAGAGTCAAAGCTTGGTGGAAAGCAGAACAGCCAATATCTCTACCAACTCCCCTGGTATATGTTCATTGGACCACCAGGAAGCGGTAAAACCACAGCCTTACTGAATTCCGGACTGCACTTCCCCCTTGCAGACAAACTTGGGAACGATGCGGTACAAGGCATTGGCGGCACCCGCAATTGCGACTGGTGGTTCACCGATGATGCGGTGCTACTGGATACTGCAGGTCGTTACACCACTCAGGACAGCTATGAAGAGGTCGATCGTGCTGCCTGGATGGGATTTCTCGATTTGCTGAAGAAACATCGGAAACGCAGACCCATCAATGGTGCACTGGTAGCGATCAGTGTCGAGGATATCCTGCAACTTACCGACATCGAACGAATCAACCATGCCAAAGCGATTCGCATGCGGGTCAAAGAGCTGATCGATCATTTCGGTATCCGTTTCCCGATATACGTTCTCTTTACCAAGTGCGACTTGCTGGCAGGCTTCAATGAGTTCTTTGAAAACCTGGGAAGAGAGGAACGTAATCAGGTCTGGGGCATGACCTTCCCTTTGACTGACAAGAATAGTCAGGATGCAGGCATCACCCAGTTCAAAGATGAATTCAAAGCCTTGGAACAACGTATCGATGCCCGCCTGATGGACCGCCTTGAACAGGAGCGGGATATCAAACGAAGAGTCTTGATCTACTCATTTCCGCAACAGTTTAGTGCCCTTCGTGAAGCAGCAGAAACCTTCCTCTATGAGGCCTTCAGTGAAAACCGCTTCCAGGAGACCCCCATGGTTCGGGGTGTCTACTTTACCAGCGGTACTCAGGAAGGCACACCCATCGACCGTCTGCTTGGATCGATGGCCCAGGAGTTCGGTCTCAATCGCCAGATCGCACCTGCCTTTTCCGGTTCAGGACGCAGTTTTTTCATCAACAGACTGTTTAAGGATCTGATATTTGCAGAATCCCATCTGGCCGGTATCAACACCCGGGTTGAAAAACAGCGTGCCTGGCTGCAGCGGATCGCTTACGTAGGAGCCATATCACTGGCAGTGCTTGCGGGTATTGCCTGGTTTACAAGCTATAGCCGTAATCAGAGTTATGTGGATCAGGTTGCAATCCAGGCTAATGCTGCAGATGAGAAGGTAAATGCAGTTGCCGCAGATGACCTGACATTGACCAACGTGGTGCCCGCCCTCGATCTAGTACGAAACATCCCCGGTGGATATCAGGATCAGGAGAAAGAGATTCCCTGGTTGATGGGTTTGGGACTCTATCAGGGGGACAAGCTTGGCAGTGAAGCAATCAGTGCCTATCACAACAGTCTGAAAAACCTCTTCCTGCCCCGTATCATCCTCAGTCTTGAAGAACAGCTCAGTCAGCAGGGAAACAATCCAGACTATCTGTATGAAGCACTCAAAGTCTATCTGATGTTCGATGACAGTGAACGCTATGATGCAGAAACCGTAAAGGCCTGGATGCTTTTACAGTGGCAGTTGACGCTGCCGGGTTCTGAAAATGCACAGGCGAGACAGGCCCTTGATTCACACCTGAATGCGTTGTTGACTCAAATGCCAATGACACCGACCTTGCCTCTGGATGAGGCATTGATCAGCCAGGTACGCAGTAATCTACTAAGAGTGCCACTAGCTGACCGGGTATACAACCGCATGAAGCGCACCACCCAGGGAGGATCTGTCTCAGCGCTGCGTCTGACACAAGAGATCGGAACAGATGCCGAGCTGGTCTTCAGTCGTCGCTCAGGAGAGCCACTGGATAAAGAGATCCCCGGCCTTTTTACCTACCAGGGTTACCATAAACTGTTTCTCAAGGATCACCTCTCCATCGCCAATAAACTGCTCGAGGAGAAATGGATACTTGGCCCTGATCTGGAAAAGATCATTGGTAAAACTGACTTGGCCAAGCTGAGCAGCCGAGTCAAAGATCTCTACTACGCCGAGTATATCCGTCTGTGGGAACAGCAGCTTGCCGATATCCGGGTGAAACCATTCAACAATATGCGACAGGCGGTAGAAGTACTGAATGTACTTTCAGGTCCCACCTCCCCCCTACGTCGTTATCTTAAGCTGATACAGGAACAGACTACCCTTTCCCGTCTGCCCGGTGGCGCACAAAAGGCGGCAGAGCTGATCGAGAAAAACAGTTCGGGGATTACAAGACGACTGGCGTCGATCCTGCAAGTTGCTCCAGACGAGGGCCAGGATCAACCACAGAAGCAGCTGTTGACCTCCCCGGTAGATCAACATTTTGCCAGCCTCAACCGAATGATTGAGGCACAAGAGGGTGAGCAGGCTCCTCTGGATAGAACCATGGAGATGCTCAACGAGCTGTATGCGCATATGAACACTATTGCATCAGCGGGCAATCAATCCAGCCAGGCGTTCAATGCGGCACGTGACCCTAGTGCTGGAGGTGGGGTCATCAGTCGACTCAAGTTAGAAGCACAGCGCCAACCTGGCCCTCTGGCTGAGATAATCAACACCTTGGCAGACGGTAGCTCCAATCTCACCGTATCGGGAGTCAGAAGCCACTTGAACTCAGTCTGGAACACACAACTGCTACCCTTCTGTCAGCGTAGCCTGTCAGGACGTTACCCATTGGATCGAGGGAGTGCCAGAGAGGTCACTATCAGTGATTTCGGACGCTTCTTTGGTGCCGGTGGGATGATGGAGAACTTCTTCAACACCTACCTCATAGACTTTGTTGACACCTCTCGAAAAGTTTGGCGATGGAATGCAGCAGGTAGTAAGACACTGGGTATTCCCACCAGCACCTTGCGTCAGTTCCAAAGGGCGGCTGTGATTCGTGACGCTTTTTTCAGTAGTAGCAGCCAGGAACCAAAAATCAACTTCGAGATCAAGCCACTGAGTATGGATACAACCATTACCCAGATCACCCTGCTACTCAACCAGCAAAGAGTCAGGTACAACCATGGCCCCACCCGCTGGAACCGACTGACCTGGCCGGATGATTCCGGTATCAGTGATGCCAAGATCCTGCTTGCCCCCCCTGCAGGCAATAAACCGTCCGGACTTACTGAAGATGGTCCCTGGGGTTGGTTCCGTATCATTGATCAGGCTGAAATTATTCCTACAAACTCCCCCGAAACAATTAATGTGACCTTTGATGTAGGTGGTCGCAAGTCCCGTTTTGCACTTCGCGCCAGCGGTGCACTCAATCCATTCCAGCTTAGAGAATTGGCAGATTTCCGGTGTCCGAACAGACTATAAATACAATGCAAAATGAGGACTTTCCTGGCCTCTACGGTAAAATTCCAGCTTTGGGTGACTTCGTAACTCGCAGACTCCCTCGAAGTTTCATCGCGCCTTGGGAAACCTGGATGCAGGAAGCGATTGCCAACAGCCGGGAACAACTTGGTGACTTCTGGCTCGACAACTACTTAACCAGCCCCATATGGCGATTCTCCCTCTCACCAGGGATATGTGGTGAACAGGGATGGGCAGGCATCTTAATGCCCAGCGTGGATCGTGTCGGTCGATACTACCCATTCACCCTGGCTACAAAACTTGATCCTAAATTTAATCTGTTTCTCTTTATGGAGGAGTCGGAGAGCTGGTTTGCACGCCTGGAAGAACTTGCCCTCTCCTGTCTTGAAGATGGATTTCAAATGGATTCACTGGAGCAACAGTTGCTCGCCCTGGGTAACCCAAGTGCAGAACGGGAAGAACTGATTCAGCACGATGCCCCGATCACCCCCTTGAATAATGCTTGGCATGCACACCTGCAAGAGCAATCCTCTCTGCGCGGTCTCTATCCACTGTTTCTGCCCCATCTGATGAAAAAGCTGCTATTCGCTTATAGTCTCTGGTGGACTCAAGGTTCAGAGCGGATCTCACCCTCTCTGTTGATCTGTCAAGGACTTCCCCAAATCAAGGGCGCCAGTGCATTGATTGATGGCGCATGGTCTCAACATGGTTGGGAAGAGATCGAAACCGGTGCCTACAGCATGGGATTCTCAGCCTCGGAAGTTCACGAGCCTCAATGAGCCAGAACCGATTCTACTGGGTCTCTGCCCATATAACCGACAAGGGTAAAGTCCGTGCTATCAACGAGGACGCCTGTCTGGATAGAGCTGACCTCGGAATCTGGGTCGTTGCAGATGGTATGGGTGGTCATGCAGCGGGAGATTTAGCCTCAAGCATGATAGTCAATGAACTGAAATCCATGGCGCCTGGGGACTCTTTGGGACAATTGGCTGGTGATGTAGAGCAGCGCCTACACTACGTCAATCAACAGCTACTACTTGAGTCTCAACACAGGGGTGGTGAAATAATCGGTTCCACCGTGGTAACCCTACTGGCGTATGATGGTTACTGCATCTACCAGTGGGCGGGTGACAGCCGTATATATCTCTATCGAAGGGGAAATCTGAAACAGCTCAGTCGGGATCACAGCCAGGTTGAGGAGTTGATCGAGCAAGGCCTCGTTAGTTCCGATGAAGCGGAGCAATCATCAATTGCCAACTATATCACCAGAGCTGTTGGCGCTTGCGATCTCTTGGAGTTAGACGCTGAAATGGTTGAACCCTGTGATGGAGACCTGTTTCTGCTCTGCAGTGATGGCTTGAACAAAGAGGTCAGTGATTCAGAGATTACTGATATCCTGGGGCGCCATAATTTTCAGGATTCAATTCAGGAACTGATCAATCTGGCCATGGAGAGAGGGGCTCGTGACAATGTTACTATTGTTTTGGTGCAGGCAAAATCAGCACAGATTGCCTTAGCTGATGATGCATGATCTGCTATATTGGGCGTGGTGACTGCTTCAGTATGAAATTTTTAGCCAAAAGGAGTCTATGAAGTGAGTGATGTAAATAGGTTTCTGGATTTCTTGAAAATCCTCATCATCTTAACATTTGCACTTGCTTTAGGCGCCTGTGAACTGATGGGGCCAAAAAAACAGGATGAACCTGTAGTTATGGAACCAGAGGAAGAGGTAGAGGCAATACCCCTCCCAACCGATTCTTTGTCACCCAATAAACGCGTTCGCAAAGCCTTGACGCTGTTACAGAATGGCGACTATGAGAATGCTCGCAATCAGCTTAATTGGGCATTAATGGATCATCCCGATCATGCCAGGGCCAGTGATCTACTTGAGCAGATGGATGCCGATCCCATAGAGTACCTGGGACTTAAAAACTTCTTCTATGATGTTCAACCGGGAGATTCTCTCTCTTTCATTGCCAAGAATTTTCTTAATGACCCCTATAAATTTGTCATATTGGCCCGCTACAATAAACTCGAAAATCCAAGCAGACTGGCACCGGGACAACGTATCCGGGTACCTGGCGAATTAAGAAAAATTGTCAAACCGAAGGCAAAGGTTAAACCAAAAGCCAAAACTGAACCCAAGCTTGAAGTAGTCATTCAACCTGCAGAAACCGAATCAGAAATAACCGAAATAGCAGCCGACCCGTTGCCGGAAGTCATCCAGGAACCGGTGACATTACCAGCAGAAACAGATATTGAAACAGAGCCAGACTCTACTCCAGAGCTATCTGCCAGCACTAGCGATGATATTCTCAATTCTGCTCGGAAACTACATTCCGCCAATGACCTGCCCTCTGCCATCTATCTGCTTGAGAATGAAGGTAATAGACAACCTGAGTCTAAGGAGATTCGAGTATTATTGGGTAGTTACTATAGCGAATATTCCACTCAACTGATTGGACAAAATGATCTGGAAGGTGCCAGAAGCACTCTGGAAAAACTTATAATCCTTGATGCATCAGATGAAAGCGCAATCAATCAACTTATTCTGGTTGAAGATAAAATTGAAGCCCAGAAGCTCCTGCAGAAAGCAAACAATGCTGAGAGTGACGGTCAATATGAAGAAGCCTACAAAACCTATGGCCAAGTCTTAACCTACGACCCTGACAATCTGACTGCCAGAGAGTCGCAGCTAAAAGTCAGAAACAAAATCACTGACAACTATCACCGGCAGGCGATGCAACTCTTCCGAAAACAAGAGCTGGATGAAGCCATTGCTTTCTGGAACAAGATATTGGAACTGGACCCAAATCACTCCCTCGCTCCCGGTTATAAAGCCAGGGCCCTGGAAATGAAACAGCAGTTACAGCGAATCGATACAGGCGCTAAATAAGCCCAGAGAAAAGCAGGCTGCCAGCAGATCTATTCAAGATCAATAGTGGACTTTTCCATCGAATGAACATGGGGTCAACACTTCCCCTGCCAGTTAACCACAATCTACTGGAAGCAGTTGTAATCCAACCTTTGCAAGCAGTGGGTTGTCCTGCTTTATTAACAAAATCGCTGATTATTAAAACATCAGTTATTGTTTTTCTTCAATCCACAATAATTAAACCTTAAAAAATCAGTTGGACAGCGTGAAATGGTCAACTGATTCTATTAGGTTCAACAAAGAGTGAATGCAATTTCCCCTGAGAGCAGGTGTTTTTAGGCTGCGGCTGAATGGTGGTTTTATAGGTGGCCAAGTATACCGAAACGCAGGTTTTGTTTCTGCTGAAGGCAGTGTGGGCTCAGACGATAGCCAGGTTGAGAAACGAGTGAAACAGAATATGGGTGACATAGTGATTGTCACGTACTGGAAATCGTTTGAGCAGCATGAATCCTCTCATGCAGACAAGTTATTCAAAGAGAAATTCTCTGCGCTTGCTGATTTCTGCGATGAAACATATGAAGTTGGCTACGAGATGCTCTGGCAAGGCGTACCGGAGTAGTAACACTGCTTTAACTATTAACCCGCCCACAATGTTTAAAATGTTCTATTGAACTATGGTTTTTTTTTGCATTTTAGATGACATTTATCAAAGAAATCCTTGTCACTTTACATTAGTTAACTCACAATTATTTAACTTATAATTTAATAACTTAGATAAGTTTAGCATCTATTGATGAGATTGATTGACTTATTAAATTGATCATGAATAATAATGCGCTATATGGCGTTCAGTAGTCACAATTTTTATGGAACTGAACAACAACTGGAATTGATTGCGGAAGAATTTACTTGGAATGGAATCAGGCTGAAAGCTGAATATCGCTGGTCGGGATGTAGTATTGAGGGAAGCATACCTACGCAACAATATGGTTCATATTGATATTTAGCAAGATGCCCTTATGGTGCTAGAAGCACTCTCGACTCAAGATCTGATTATTGTTGCAATCATTATCTGTTCTGCCTATCTGGTGAGAGGCATAGCCGGCTTTGGTTCAGGCTTGATTGCGATTCCCCTACTCGCATTGATGATGCCTCTGTCATTTGCAGTACCGCTGATCGTTCTTCTGGACTACGTCGCTTCTGCGAGCCATGGTGTTAAACATCACGAATCGATCCAGTGGCGAGACCTGATACCACTACTCCCCTTTTCTGTCATTGGCGTGCTGATGGCTCTCTATCTGTTCAACTATGTTGATGCTCAAATACTGCAATATGGTCTTGGCGTTTTTCTCCTCTTGTTTGCCATCTACTCACTGTTTTCAATATCGCCTAATACCAAGTTGTCTATAATGTGGGCAATACCTGGTGGAACATTGGGGGGCTTTATAGGCACTCTCTTCGGTACAGGTGGCCCCTTCTATGTCCTCTATCTGAAAATTAGAGGACTGGACAAAACCCAGTTTCGAGCAACTTTCGCCACAATTTTTCTGATTGACGGTATGAGTCGTATTATTGGTTACCTTGTATCCGGCTTTTTTGATCTCGCGCTTCTCAAAGTGGCCGCAATTACCATCCCTCTCATGGCTATTGGCATGTATGTTGGTGGACACGTGCACAGCAACCTGTCTCAACAGACATTCCAACGTGGCATAAGCATTCTACTTATAGTCAGTGGTATTTCGCTGTTGATAAAATAAACTTTCTTGGAGATACTCAAGAAACACTAGTTAAATGGATTGACTAGCGCACCTATTCCATCAATATGTATTTCCACTGTACAACCCTGGGGCATAGGGCCAGCACCTAATGATGTACCACAGGCAATCACATCCCCTGGATTGAGTGTCATGTCTTTTGAAAGCCTACTCACAATCTGACGTGGGGAGTAAAACATATCACTAACTGGATAATTCTGATGTTCAACACCATCCACCAGAGTTTTTACATACAGAGCATCCACATCCAAGCCAGTGGCAATAGCTGGTCCCACCGCACCAAAGGTGTCAAAACTCTTGGCCCTGGTCCACTGGACAAATGAAGGGTCTTCCTTCATCAATCCCCGTGCGGTGACATCATTTACGCAGGTATATCCAAAGATGTACTTATCTGCATCATGCTCATTGATATCACAACAGCGCTCTCCGATAACAATGCCAAGCTCACCTTCGAATGCCACGGGGCCATCATAGGAAGCAGGTTGACGGATGGTTTGTCCCGTCGCTAAGAAAGAGCCATTTGCTTTCATGAAGTAAAGTGGATGCGCTGGTTGTGACCACCCTTCCTTTTCTGCCCTGGAACGAAAATTGTTCCACAATCCAATCATTTTGGTAGGTTCACTCGGAATGAGAAGATTAATTTCCGAAGTTGGTAAAAATTCACCTGTAGCCTTTGAATTACGAAACATCTCCCCTTGATAAACCGCAACATGGTCGTTCCTTAACACACCAAACCCTTCCTTACCCAAATACTCAAAACGAACCCACTGTTCCACAATCCCTCTCCATTATCGTTAAGTTTCAAATCGCGTCTACTATCCAATTACTTTAATAAATATCTATAACAAACTGATTTGATTGAGATAACCTCTATCTATAACTCTTAATATCCCTCAATCGAGAAAATCTAAAATTTTTATATTCGCGCCGACATAAAGAAGGTCAATGGCAATCAATTCAAAAAGTGATCATCAAATTCATGGCAATAGAGTCTCACACAGAATTTTATTCACATCTTTCAGACTTTAAAAGCCTATTCACTTAAGAACCTTTCTGGTGTGTCGATAAATCGGGTCAGAAGGATATGTCACTGTTTACGTTGTCACAGGTAAGCAAGCTGTATCATAACTGAAATATACCTGATCATTGGCTATCAATATGCTTGAAAATATCTACAAAATGACTTTAACAAGTTTTGCTATAGGCTCCCTGTTTTTACCCTTAATTTTGTTTGTTATCCATTTGGAGTCACACTATACAGGAGCCACCCAATTGAATAGTTTAGCCTTGTATGAACTATTCATAATTCTGGCTCTATTCATCTTCCCCTTTAGTGCAATGAAACTCCTTCAGGTCTCCTGGAATAAAACCAAAGACAGCCATCCCTTCTAACCCGACGCGTCAATCATGAAGATCATAATCTCTTCTCTAGATTTTTAATGCGTATTTGGCTTTTTTTATCATCTGGGTCAAATTTTAGAGCAGTTTTCCATAGCTCGACAGCTTTTACAGGTTCTTCACGAACAGTTCTTACGCCTTTCAGGTAGAGATTTTTTCCAAGCTCTTTGCGCAAACCATGCAGCCTCTTTATTGCAGAAGGATCACGAATAAAGACCTTTTCTGCCTTAGTAAGATGATGGAGGGATTTTTCATACTTTGCTAATTTAAAAGCGGCACGGGCTTGTACGACTCTGATCTTCATCAACATATTTTTCAGTTCAGTATCTCTGGGATACTTCAGAATATGCTTTTCCAGCTCTTCAATATAAGTTGTAACATCGGAGGCTCTATGCTCTGCCTGCAAGATAGCCTGACGTGAATAGACATAACCTTCATCATGATAGTTATTTTTACTTTCTCTATTCGATCTCTTTTTTTGATAGCCTTGAGAAATCGCCACCTTTTTCTGCATTTTAAGCTTCAGATTCTCTCTGTTTATTCTACGCAATCCCTTTAATGCTGCGTCATGTTGTGGATCAAGTGCTAGAATTTCGAAAAATAGCTTTTCCGCACTCTTCAGGTCTCCCTTGTTGTGCGCTTTTTTGGCAGTTGATAATAATCTCTTGCTCTTATCCTCTATTTGCGCTTTGAGGCTCTCTATCTTTTTCTCGATTTTTCTACTTTTACCTGACAATGTTCTGGCAATTCGATATTCGTATAGCGCTTTCTGTAGATCCCCTTTCTGCTCGTGTCTGGCTGCCGATATAAGCCAGGTTGAGGGCTTTGAAAATGCCCCGTCATGCCGTTCGGAAACTGAACCTTTTTTTGCACATCCCAAACTGAGAACCAGCAGTAACAATATTGGAGCATAGCTTAGCCTAGCCATCACGCCAGTCACCGTGGCTGAAAGGTAATTAACTTGGATACGAAATCATCCATGCCACGATCCCCAAAAATCATAGTTCTGTTTAGAAGATAGGGGTAGGTAAAAGCAGCATTCGCTGCTGGTCGGACTGTCAAGCCAAGCAGAAGACCATGAGCTTTCAATTCATCTATAACCCGACTATTTGCATCGCCAAAAGGATAGGCAAAAAAGCGGGGGGTAGCTGATAACTCTGTGGAAAGCTTGCGTGAGGGCACTCTAACCTCCTCACGTACTCTCTTAGCATATTCTGCTTTCCCCTCACCAGCCTTCTTAACAGCAAGGTTGGAATGGGTCTTCGAATGGGGTTGTATACTGATTAACCCACTCTTTTTCATGGCCAGAAGTTGTTTTGTTTTCAATCCACCGTTATTCATGTAGTCACTGTAAATGAATACAGTAGCTGGAAATTCAAACTCTTTCAGGATTGGATAGGCGACTTCGAATATAGAACGATGACCATCATCAATAGTCAGCACAACCGAGCGCTTGGGCAAAACCTGATCGCCACGAAGAAAATTGTATAATTCGTGCAGGTGAATTACCCGGTAGCCATTTTCACTAAGATAGCTAAGTTGTTGTTGAAATTGTTGGGGGGAGACTTCCAATCTCCCACCTTTGTCACCAAAGCGGTGATAACACAATATCGGGACAGTCTGATATCCATCAAACTCAATACCTGTTGGATTATGACTCTTTAAAGGAATAATGATCTCATTTCCAGCCGATATAGCGCCTGGCGAATTGGCATCTTCTATCATCCATGCGAGATCTTTATCTCCCAGATATCGGCGAGCGAGACTTTGTGCATCCTCCTTACCAACGCGAAGCACCACAAACTCACTATCTTTGGCGATAACTTTGCTGGTTGTTGGGCTAGTGGAACAGGCCGTACCTAACAAAATATAGATCACAAGCAATGTGCCTGTGGTGTATTTCCTCAAAGATACAGATCTCAAAATCATATCGTTAGAGCACCAGACTGACGCCTTGATTTAGACGCTTAGAGTCATTCAGATGTAACCTGTTGAAACTTTCACTAAGGCAGACCATTGATTACCTAATTTCGTTTCATGATGCGTGTTGCATCATTGTCTATATCAGCTGAAGGTGAGGGGCTAGCTTTTGTATTGGTGGTATCGGTAGTAGCCTGCTGATTTCGAACAGGAGCAATGTTGGTCCTATCATCATCGACCACTATCTCTTCTGTTTCTGTTTCGATGTCTGATTCTTGAGTCTGAGTTACTTCCTCTGACAACTGTTCTGTTTGTTCAAGTTTCTGCAACTCATCAGCCATTCTATTGTAATCTGTATAGAGCAAGCCTAACTCATCATTTCTTTCCTGCCGGATACGATAGCCATAGTTACCCCGCCTTACATGACTCATTGCTTTTCGGAGAACTTTCATCGGTATCGTGATCCCTGTTGCCAGCAGATAAGCGACTATGACCACAGTCATTACCACGGCCAATAGCAAACCCAGCATTGTATAAAATGTAAGATCAGCAGCAGCTATCAATGGTGTTTGGGACAATCCAAGTTGCACGCCGCCTATGGTCTTGTTCTGAAATAGCAAGGGTGCCTGAAAATCGAATACATCATCTCCATTCCATACATCTTCCGAGATCATCATTCCACCCTCTTTCCGTAGAAAGTTATCTCGCTCAGATATATCGAGACTTTTACCCACCTCATCAAGGGAGGTACTCGCCCTTAGTATCCTTTTGTGATCGAAAATCCTCAGATAACTGATCTGTTGCCGACCGTTAATCTCCTGTACAAAGGTCTCTACTGCTACCCAGTCCTGGATTAATACTGCTTCAGCACTTTCTATCGCTATAAATTCTGCAAGTGTACTACCCGAATCGAGGGTCAACTCGGTCATCGTATCCACTTGTTTCTGATAAACAAGAAAAGAGCCTAATATCATGGCCAGTGACACTACAAGTGCCATCGCAGCAGTCCACTTGATCCTTAGCGGTAGAATTTTAGACTCATTGAGATGCTCTTGCTTTTCATCGATTTCATGAACCACACGTCGTAGCGCACCTGCCAGATCCTTGCCGGTCTGATAACGACTTTCAGGGTTTTTACTCAGTAATTTCTCAATAATCGCTTTTAAACTCTGCGGGATGTCAGTTTTTCTTATATCGATCGGAGCAGGATCTTCCTGCACGATCTTCATCAGCAATGAAGTCAGAGTTTCAGAAACAAAGGGTTTTACCCCGGTAATCAGCTGATAGAGTATGACACCCAGCGAAAACAGATCGGATCTTCCATCGACCTGTTGACCTTCTACTTGTTCAGGGGACATATACTGAGGTGTTCCCAAAACGGAGCCAATTCTGGTGCGATGCTCTTTGTTGGGTGCATCCATCCGTGCAATACCGAAATCGGTGATGCGTATGGTATTGCTGTAACCTGGTGAAATAATATTACCCGGCTTGACATCCCGGTGGACGATTCCCTTAGCGTGGGAATAGTCCAATGCTTCGGCAAGTTGTATCCCATAAACTACTGCATCCCTCGTAGATATGGGGGTATCGCAATCCATCATATCCTCTAGGGTACGACCTTCAAGAAACTCCATGGCAATATAGGGGCCCTGCTCTGCCTCTCCAACATCGAAAATAGTGACAATGTTAGGGTGGGTCAGCTTTCCTGCTGCCTTTGCTTCCTGGAGAAAACGGTATCGGTACTCAGGATCGACAGCACATTCACCTCGCAATAGCTTAATAGCCAATGTGCGGTTGATTTCAGGGTCAAATGCTTTATAGACAATAGACATTGCGCCTTCGCCTACCTCTTCAATCAATTGAAATCTTCCAATTGACTCTGGCATAGGATACATATTATCCAAATTACCTCTCCTGCAACTTCGCCTTACAACACTGGCAGATTTGCCTGTGTATCACCCCTGGAACAGTAAAAAAGCAGAGATCGGTCCAGCCCCCTGGAACACCGATTATTTTGCTCTTCTGCATAGAAACCGAGGGCCAATGACAAGTTTTAGCTGGAATTCACTATACAATATCGCCTCTTTCCCTGAAAGAGTGTAGCAAATCGACAAAAACTTATTGACGTAACCCTTTTATTTGATTAGCTTTCCTATAAGTAGATAGTTGATTCCAAAGCCACAATGAATGGACTTTCAGCCTGAACAATCCTGGAAATCGGGCCAATAATAAGCGGGCATCTCATGACAGAATCTTTCGACATCCCAAGACTCATAGAATTACGCAAGCTCACCCGCTCGGTTTCTGAACGGATAGAAACACGGCTTAAGTCCTATCTGTCCACTTTAGCACCACTTTTTTCGCCACAACCCATACTCGGAGAATATATTCGTGGTGTCTCAAAGTCATCTGTGAAGGGGGCGGAAAAGAATTTCCAAGAACTGAAAAACAACTATCTGGCAATTGCAAGACAAGCCCCATTCTCACTCGATTCAGAAATCTCCTCACCTCTGGATATATTTGCAGCCACCCCTGCATTAACCCCCGTCACCTACCCCTACAAAGCGGAAAAAGAGGGTAAGTCTGCAGAACTTACCGTCACTTCACCGTTGAAATGGATACTCTCCTATCCTGAGATGACACCCTCAAAGATACTCAATCTGCTACAAGGGAACCGGAATCAAGTTAGAGATGAGCTTTCACATATGCTGTTGCAATGCCTTACGTTAAACCTTGTCCTGGCTAAGCAGAGCGGACTGAAAGGCATTTTGAACGACTTGCGCTTTCAACTGGAGTCAACGCAGATGGAAGGCTTAGGTGAGCTTCCCGTGCTTATGGTCTCTTGCCCGGTCTCGACTGAACTTCCTGCAGATGATGTCATCATTCAGAATACTGAAATTTCTGGTATTCCCTCATTCGAGGAGATAATCAAGATTGAGGACATCAGGACAATGTCAGATCCCTTGCGCCAAACCATGCTCTCGATAACCCAGGAAGTTACTCCTGAGATCTATCAGGAAATCACATAGCTGCACTCTCGGTGAATTTGATGAGACATTTTCCTGTTTGTCTCAGCCATTTAAGTGTGACGATCTGTTCAATATTGTTCGTGCCAGCTTGATTCAATCAGTGTTAACAGCCCCTAGTGGGCCCCTCTGTAAATCCGGTAACCCTCAGCCGCACCACAAGCGCCATTGGCAAGGCATGCGAGCATAGGGCTAGATCTTATGCGCCGAGGCATCTTAAATAATTACTATAAATAAAATATGGTTTATCTTCTTCAGTGTTCTTCTTAAAATCTGCGCTATTCTTTGAATTCAACTCTAATAACAGGATAGAAATATGGCTACTATCACCCTTGAAGGCAATCAGATTAATACTAATGGCGATCTTCCCACAGTAGGATCCGAAGCGCCTGAATTCTCATTGACTGCTGGAGATCTTTCAGATGTTTCGCTTGATAACTATGCCGGCAAAAAGAAATTGCTGAACATTGTTCCAAGCCTTGATACTGGTGTTTGCGCCACTTCTACAATCACTTTCAATAAAGCTATGGCCGGTAAATCCAACTCCGTAGCCTTGGTGATCTCTGCCGACTTGCCGTTTGCTCAAGGTCGATTCTGCAGTGCTGAAGGTGTGGATAATGTCGTCTCGCTCTCTATGATGAAAAATCGAAACTTCGCTAAAGATTATGGCGTATTGATCACCGACGGCCCGTTGGCAGGCATTTGTGCCCGTGCTGTGGTCATCCTGGATGAGAACAACAAGGTAATCTACTCTCAGTTGGTACCTGAAATTGTGCAGGAACCTGACTACGACGCAGCCCTTGCACATCTTGATTGAAGGTTGAGGTGGCTGATCTGATCAAGTAGGTCATCAGATCTATAGCTGAAAAAAGGGCGCTTGATGCGCCCTTTTTTACGAAAGAAAGTTATCTGTAGTTGTAGTAGCCTTGTTGATACGGATTAGGTCCCTGCTGATAAGGGTTAGGTCCCTGCTGATATGGTGTGGGACCATATGGCATGTTGTATCCCGGGTTACGCCACACACGTGGTGACGGCATCATAGCTTCGTGCAACTCTCTCTCAGCCTGCATTCTATTTTTCTTTGCTTCCATCTCTGCCTGAGCAGCATCTCGCAGCTCATCAAACTCTTTAAGTATCTTGGTTACGGATTCTTTATGTAAATCCTGAACACTTTGCTGCTCCTGAGCAGTAGCAACCATCTCTGGCGCTTGATTTGAAGCAGTTGTCTGCTGTCCAGCAGTTTCAGGTACAACAACCTGAACTTCAGGCGTCACACTGTCACCAGATACCAAGCCACCTGCGTTTGACTCTTCCGCCTGGTCGCTATTTGTTGCTGAGGAGTCATCTTCAGCTGAGGAATCCTCTGATAATTTCTCAAAAAAGGAGGTAACCTTGCTTACCATACCCTGCTCACCAGAGCTTGAATCCTCTGTAGCAGCATCAGTTGCTGTAGCCTCTTCAGCTACAGCATTGGATGTATCGGTTCCAGAGGCCTCTTCTGCCACAGCATTGGATGTGTCAGCTACAGATGCCTCCTCTGTTGCGGTATTGATTGCATCAGATTCTGAAGCAGCCACTTCAGCTGCATCATCCCCTTCAGATTGAGATATAGTGGCCTCAACCTGCTCAGATTCTGTTACATCGCCAGTAGAATCTGTCACTGGGCTTTTCGCCAGCGAGCGGATATACATAAATCCAAGAATAATGATAATCAGCCAGAATGCGACTTTTATCCAAAAGCCACCCGAGCTTTTTGTTTCTGTTGACATTGGTGTTTCCTCCGAAGGTTTCTCTTTATCTTCTAATTTCATTTGAACCACAACATTCGATGAAGGCGCTTTGCTACTCTCATCAGCTGAGGATGAAGTCGACTTTGGTACCTCTGCTTGAGCACCTGCTGCGGCTACAGTCGTAGGTGTTGCCGCCTTGGTTTCAACAGTGGAAGACTTTTCCTCAACCGGGGCCGCTACTGCGCTGCTCTCAGTCGTCGATTTAGTGGTAACTTTTTTCTTCGCCGCAACCTTCTTCTTGGTTGTGGCTTTTTTCTTTGTCGTGGCTTTTTTCTTCGCTACAACCTTTTTCTTGGCCACTTTCTTTTTAGCAGCTTTCTTTTTAACTGTGGTTTCGCTCTTTGCGGGTTGATTTTCTGCCTTTTCATCGGCGCTATTAGTCTCATCAGCCATCTTCACTCCCCTTTTAGCTGCTAGCTTCGTTACGACATTGTACCTTAAAACTTGTCGATTAAAGGAACCGCTGATCAAACCATGAATCTACGGTTTGTGACCTATTCAGGCCGCTTCTGGGTTGGATCATCGTAATAGCAGGCTATTACGGGCTATCCGCGCCTAGAATTGGCACATTTGGATCGAAAATCTGTTCAGCCCAGACTTATTCAGAGGTTCTCTTTAATAGAATATTACCACCACTATTAATCACTTAGCGTTGTTAACCAATCTGCAATCCAAGCTTGACTCAAATCCCCGGGATCAATGGTTCTGTACCATTTTCCATGGTGATCTAAGGCAATCAGCTTAGTTCCCGCTTGAACGCTTTTCACGATTCGATGGTCAAGGCCAGGACCAGATCGTAAATTGACCTTATCTGCTTTAACAATCCTGAGTTCACCCAGCCAATCTTCCTGAATCACCTCTTTGAGCTGATCGAGCAGTTTTGTTTCAGGTTTGAGCAATTTGGATTTAACTATCTCCCGCGCATCTCCATGTCCACTATTCGCTGCCTTTCGATACCATTCGAAGGCCTGCCGATGATCCTTTTTTATCCCTTCACCATTGGTATAGGCCAATGCCAAGGCAAACATTGCCTCACTATGATCATGAGCAGCAGCACGTTTCCACCAATAGATCGCCTTATCAATATTTACTCTAAGTCCATTACCATTAGCGTAGAGCCACCCCAGATGGAAAGCAGCTTCTACATGACCCTCCATGGCCAGTGGCCGCCAGAGACAAAATGCTTCTGCAAAGTCTCCCGACTTCAGCGACGCCATACCGAGTTCGAATGGGTCCCCATACGAGACGCGGCTATTAAATAGAATCAGGAGTAATAATAATCTATAACATATTGTTATTAAATAATTATTACTTTTTAAAACCATATTTAAACAATCTCAAACAAAAAAGTTAACAACCACTCTCCCGGAGTAGTGCTGTTAATAATAGTTTGACCTGTTCCATACCAAATATCAGATTTTTCTCAATCTCTTTCATACTGATAGGAGTCTGCTGTTTACCTGCAGCCCAGTTTGATACCACCGAACAGGATGCATAACAAAGTTCGAATTCTCTAGCCAATGCCGCTTCTGGCATCCCTGTCATACCTACAATATCACAACCATCCCGTTCCATTCGTGCAACTTCGGCAGCGGTTTCCAGACGTGGCCCCTGAGTAGCACCGTAGGTTCCACTTGAAACAGAGCCAACATCACTCGATTTTGCAGCCTCAATCAGCTGCTGTCTCAATTGCTCGCAATATGGATAGGTGAAATCTATATGTGTAACCTGCTGGAGGTCACTCTCATAGATGGTTTGATCCCGGCCAAAGGTATAATCAATGATCTGATCAGGGACAACAATATTACCAGGCGCCATCTCAGATGTGATGCCACCAACTGCAGCTACACCAATGACATTATCTATTCCCAGGTGGTGTAAAGCCCAAAGGTTTGCTCGATAGTTGACGCGATGCGGGGGAATGGTATGAGTTGCACCATGGCGAGGTAAAAAAACCACTTCGCTACCGGCAATCTTCCCGTGGGTAAGCGCTGCGGAAGGCTCCCCAAAAGGAGTATGACAAACCTCACGATGAGTAATTTCCAGGTCAGGAATTTTGTTCAGCCCAGTACCGCCTATTATGGCCAGTTTCGTCATTTTACTCTTTATCTATTTCAGCCGAATTTGTTAATCCCTTTTGTAGCTGGTGCATATACCAGCCACAAAAGGAATAAAGGTGTTTTAGAGGCTTTTACTATGTGTCGCAAGATAGCTAGCTACACCCTCTGGTGTATCCTGCATACCCGCTTCCCCATTCTTCCAGCCTGCTGGACAAACCTCTCCATGCTCTTCATTGAACTGAAGTGCATCGACCATGCGTAGCATTTCGTCGATGTTTCTACCCAAAGGCAGATCATTGACCACCTGATGGCGCACGATACCCGACTTATCTATCAGAAAAGAACCGCGCAATGCAACGTTGCCGTCTGTTGTTTCTACATCATAGGCTTTACAAATGGCATGATTCAAGTCAGCAACCAACGGATATTTTACCGCTCCAATGCCGCCATCATTTACAGGTGTATTGCGCCAGGCATTGTGTGTGTAGTGAGAATCGATCGAACAACCCACCACTTCAACTTTCCGTTTTTTGAACTCATCCAGCCTGTGATCGAAAGCTATGAGTTCCGAAGGACAGACAAAAGTAAAATCGAGTGGATAGAAAAACAGTACGGCATAACTGTTCTTTATCGTCTTGCTGAAATTAAAATCATCGACTATCGTGCCGTCCCCAAGCACCGCTGCTGCTGTAAAATCTGGTGCCTCACGGCCTACTAATACACCCACAATCTACCTCCTGACAAATAAGTTAAGTTAAACCTAAAAAAATCAGTTGTCCGCTCCATTCTAATAGCAAGTTCCTGATTTTGTAGAATATAGCTTCGATGCACATGGTCACCCGTTGGGTGAATAACGCTACAGCGTGAATTGCACGCCGTCCTACTGACCTTTTCAGGTTAAAGGTGACTCTACACACTGGTTAGTTAAAGTCGGATGCTATCTTAGAGATTCTTTCGAAATGATGCCATGATTTATGTTATGCCCTATGAAGTAGGGAAAATCACTCCTACCATAGTCATGTAACAGTTTTTTCAATCTTGAGAGAAAATCAGGCTGGTCAGATACTACAGGTGGGATCTTCGTAAAGCGAACTATTGCTTGCAGGGAGTGGCTTCTTCCAGACAAAAAAATAGGGGGTTAAACAGCTACCCCCCATGACATTTCTCCTCCAACCGATCCTGATTTTATACGGCCTGGGCAAAAACCCCGGACTTTTCTAACGTTGGTATCAGGATCGTCTCTTCTCGCTGTATTCTGTCTTCGATCATGTCGAAAATCTCGAATGTGTCAGCAATAAACTCATCAGTAAAATTGAAATCGCAGTTCTTCAACCATTTTCCATGGTACTGCTCAAAATGTTTTCTTATTGGTTTTTGTCCGTTGAGGAAACCCCACGCCATCGATTTCAATTTTGGATCCTGGTGAGTCAACAGACCAGGATAAACACCCCTATCCTGTTCTGACATATGCCCCTTCATCAATTCTGCCAAATCACAAATCATCTTGTGGGTTGTCATTGCATTGGGGCGGATACTCAACTGCTCCTTAGTCATCATAGCTCTCAGGTCACTGATAATCTGTTGCATATCAGAATGGCTACCTTTCATGCTTTCCAGTGTACTCACTCTCTACCCTCCTTAAATTTAGGTACAGGCTCCGAGCATTTTCTTCGGAGACAAGTAATCTCTATGAATCGTCTCAGGACTACCCAATCTAAATGTTGAGTTTCGCCTATTGGAGTTAGCTTGTACCATTTATTGATAAATAGCAATAGGTGCCTAATATCTCTACTATTTTTCTAGGAAATTACGACAGGGTTTACCCTTGTATTGAATCTTTCAATATTAGGGATATTACTAACCCTGTGGGATGGCGTAGATACCAGGAGCATTTCTGTGATACCCCATATAGTCCATTCCATAGCCAAACACATAGCGATCTTCGACATACAATCCAACAAAATCAGCAATAAAACCAATACCTTTCTGATGTTGTTTCTCCACAAGAACAGCGCTCAATACTTTTTTTGCGCCCGCTTCCTGACAAGCTTTGACAATAGTTGAAAGTGTGATGCCGTGATCGAGAATATCGTCAACAACAAGTATCGTCTCGCCACTCAGAGATGCACTGGGACGTCCCTTCCACTCTAGCTCGGACCCACTCGTTCCACCCTGGTAGCGAGTTGCATGTATGTAGTCATGTCGCAAGGGAAAATCGAGGCGGGTCAATAGCTGTCCCGTTGGAATCAATGCACCATTCATAACACACAGCACCAGAGGGTCTTCTGTCGCCAGTTGCGCTGCAATCTCCTTAGCCATCTTATCCATTGCACGTTCTACCTCTTGAGTGCTATAGATCAGGTCTGCAGTTGCCAATACTTGAGCCGCTTGTTGCGCGTTTATAGTCATAACTCTTTACACTTAAACTTGTTAATTGATCAATACTTAGTAAGGCATTAGCAGTGGATGAAACAGTTCGCCATCCGATTGAAATGAACCGCGCTCATTAAGGGCTTATTCAAGATTCAGGTCGAGTCTATTCTCTTGAGGTATCACCGATAGTTTATTTACAGCCTGTTTCCAACGTGGGTCGAGATGAACCTGCTGTAAGGATCTATGCTTTCTGCCATGCATCCTCACCAGCCTTACGTGGGCAGCAGGATCATTGTAATCTTTCACTCTTTCCAGCACCTGCCACGCGGCCGGACGATTATTGCATACCAACACCATGTCACAGCCTGCATCAATTGCAGCTATGGCACGTTCTCCGTAGTTACCTGCTTCTTCGGCAGCTGCCATATCGAGGTCATCACTGAAGATCACTCCCTGGAAACCAAGCTGTTGGCGCAATACGTTCTTCAGCCAAAAACCAGAAAAGCCAGCAAGGTTTTTATCGATTCGCTGATAAATCACATGGGCTGGCATTATTGCCTCCATACCCGCATCAATCATACGTTCGAATGGCCTGAGATCTTCCATTTTCAGGTCTTCAAAACGTCGCTGATCTATAGGCAAGGCATGGTGTGAATCGGCAGCAACACCACCGTGCCCCGGAAAATGTTTCCCTACTACGGCCATACCGGCTTCGTGACACCCCTGCATCCAGGATTGAGCCAAACGGGCAACTTCATCAGGTTGCTTGGAAAAGGCTCTGTCACCGATGACCTCACTAACCCCTAACCCAAGATCTAATACTGGGGCGAAACTGAAATCCACACCACAGGCACGTAGCTCAGAAGCCATAAGCCAACCACCCAGCTCGGTCAGTTTCAGCCCTTGCTCCTCATGCTGCCGGTACTGTTCTCCATACCATGAAGCAGGAGGTAACTCAGAAAAACCGGCTCTAAAACGCTGAACTCGTCCCCCTTCGTGGTCTACCGCGATCAACAAGTGGGGGTTTCTAACTTCATGGATCTGACTGCACAACTGGGTCAGCTGATCCATCGACTCATAGTTTCTAGTGAACAGTATCACCCCGCCTACCGCAGGATGATTAAGCATCTCCCGCTCTTCAGTGGTCATTTGCAACCCTTCCAGGTCAACCATTACCGGGCCGAGGCTCATACACACACCCCACAATAAGAGTCACAGAGGCGGATTCTGCAACTATCCGCGATGCGATTTTTGCACCGTTGTTGTGGTGGATTATTGTCAGCTATCGATTTAGTTCTCATTTAGATATATTCTGAGATTGCTTAATTTTTAACGCAGTATGCCGTAAACATAGGTGAAGTGAAAATCAAGGCTCAAACCATGCGACACCTACTCATTTTATGTTTCGTTTTTCTTTTCACCAGCCAGCCCCTTTGGGCAGAGGAGGAGGCTGAGGAGGAGGAAAAGGCGGCACCAACCATCAGTTATTATCAAATCAAACCATCCTTGGTTTCCAATCTGGCAAGTGGTGGAAAATATATTCGCTGCGACATTCAATTAATGACCCAGGACGAGGCATTCCTTGAAGAGCTAACACTTCATGGCCCGGCAATTCGCCATACACTACTACTTCTATTGTCCGAACAGGATGGTAAAACCCTTAAAACAGCTGCAGGTAAAGAGGCCTTACGCAAAAGCGCATTAGCTGAAATTCAGAAGCTGTTGCAAGAATCGAGCGGCAAGGCTGAAGTAAAAGCACTCTTCTTCACCACCTTTTTTGTGCAATAGCATATTCAATAGCTTAAGTACGCGTGGGCGACTGGCCTGCTATGGCAGCCATCAGAGGGGACGGTGATCCAGCCAATCCCGCAGTCGGTCTCCAAGCATATTCAGTGACAGCACAACCAACATAATCACTACACCTGGCGCCAACACCATATGCGGTGCCATTAACATATAGCTTGCGCCATCCCTGATCAGACTCCCCCATGAAGCATCAGGTGGTTGAATACCCAATCCTAAAAATGAGAGTCCCGCCTCAGCTATCACCATTCCAGCCATTCCGAATGTCGCTTCCACGATCAGAGGCGCCAGCAGTAGCGGTAAAAGATGGCGGGTCAGAATGTAACGACGAGGCGTTCCCAAGGCGATAGCAGCAGTCACATGATCACGTTGTTTGAGGGACAGAACCTGGCCCCTGGTCAAACGGGCGTAGCCTACCCAGCCGACTGCAGAAAGCGCTATGATCAGATTATCGACACCCGGCCCCATAACCCCTGCCAATGCAATTGCTAAAAGAATGCCAGGGAAAGCCAGAAACACGTCCATGATTCTGACTAGCAATAGATCGAACCATCCGCCTTGATACCCAGCCAGTAATCCAACTGTGGTTCCAATCAGTAAAGAGAGGGAAACCACACCAACTGAGACCAGGAATGAGATCTGAGCACCAACCCAGATTCTAGGCAGAATCGGACGACCCAAATCATCATATCCCAGTATCCCCTGAGCACCGGGTGTTAGCAAAATTCTCTCGAGATCTATCTGATTTGCAGATTCGTTGACCCACACGCCAGTGAGTGCAGCCAAACACCAAATGACCAGGATCGATAGTGGAAACCAGTACCTCAGCATCAGTCACTACCCAGACGAATCCGTGGATCAATAAGACCGTACAACAGGTCGGTCAAGGTATTTACCAGAACATACATTAGACTGATAAAAAGCACACAACCCTGTACTACCGGGTAGTCGCGCTTTTGAATCGCTTCGATCATCAATGAACCTATACCCGGCCAATCGAACACCACTTCTGTAACTACAGCACCACCCAGCAGAGCACCAAGCTGAAGTCCAACCAGTGTAGCCACAGGCAACCAGGCATTTCGCATCGCATGCCGCCAAATCACCTTTAACTCACTGAGACCCTTAGCTCTGGCTGTGCGTACGAAATCTTCTCCGAGTACTTCGAGCAAGCTGCTACGTACCATTCGAGCCAAAATTGCGGCAAACCCTGTACCGAGGGTAACTGCCGGTAATATCAGACTGGCCACACCTTCCCTGCCACTCACAGGTGTCCAGCCCAACCAAAGAGAAAAACAGAGTATCAACATCGGCCCCAGCCAGAAATTGGGAATTGAGACACCCAACATAGAGAAACCCATTGCCCCCCAGTCCCATGCCTTACCTCGCTCCACCGCTGCGATAATCCCTAGTGGAATGGCTAACAACATGGCGCATACCAGTGCCGCAATTGCTAATTCCAGGGTTGCTGGTATCCGTTCAGCAAGCATCTCACTTACCGCTCGTCTTGAATGGAGAGATTGACCAAGATCGAATTGGACGAGTCCAGTAAAGTAGTTCGTTAGCTGGGTGGCGATTGGTTGATCCAATCCCAGACTTGCTCGCAAGGCCTCTCTATCAGCCGGGCGTGCAGACTCTCCCAGCATCACATCCACAGGATCCCCTGGTACCAGGTGGATCAGAAAAAAAACAAGAGAAGCCACGCCAATCATTGCACCCAGCGCACTGAATAGACGTGACATTAAAAAACGTCCCATCAGTCGACAATCTCTACCAGCATGCCATTTTCAACCAGATCAAACAGCTGAATGAGATCCTGGTTGCGCATTCTGATACAACCATGGGATCGTGCAACACTCATAGGCTCGCTGTCAGGTGTGCCATGTATGTAGATATATCGACGAAGGGTATCGACCTCCCCTCCCCGATTGATGCCTGATTCTAATCCCGACAGCCAGATTATCCGTGTAAGCACCCAATCACGATCCGGCTGATACTCTGCCAGTTCGTTGCTATAAATCTCTCCTGTGGGACGCCGTCCCACGAAGACACTGTTTACAGGGCACCCCTCGCCAATTTTTATTCGCACACGATGCATGCCACGTGGCGTACAACCACTGCCGAAACACTCCCCTGCCCCGTTTAACCCAGTTGAAACAGGGTAGCTTGCTGCCACGAAATCTGCTTCGTGACAGATCAATTTTTGTCCGGAAAGCTCAATTCGTAGTTGCAGATTGGACATTATCCCTCTCCAAAGCTGTATTCAATTTTACTTGTGCGAGCCCATCATAATTACCATCCGGCATCAGTTGATAGCCGCTGATCCTTCTCCCTTGTGCTGAAATCTGATGTTCGTACCAGAGGGGTATATAGGGTAAGTCCCGATGTAACTCCCGTTCGACCAGCTGATATAGCGCTGCTTGCTCAGACAGCTTGGTCTGCTGCTCAGCCAGAGAGAGTAACTGATCAACCCGTTCGTTGTTGTAACGTCCTCTATTTGCCCCTTTCGGAGGTAGAGACTGACTGGCAAAAATATCCCGATAGATATCCGGGGTTCTGATTCCAACCCAGCTCAGACTGTAAAGTTGGAAATTACCCTGCTTGATATCACCGAAAAATGTTCCCCAGTCATAACTGCGTAGATCCACCTCGATACCTACGGCTTTAAGCTGGCTTTGTATTACCGTCGCAAGGCGTATCCGAAATGGATCGCTCGATGTTTTATAGGTCAACTTCAAGGGGCTATCGCTGTTGTAACCTAATTCTGAGAGAATCTTTTTCGATTTCCTCGGATTGAAGTCGTTTGCCTTTAAGTTGCCTGATGCCCAGTGTTCTGGCGGAAAAAGTGATTCTGCCGGACGTGCTGCACCCTGCATTACCCACTGAATAATAGCCTCTCTGTCAATGGCATGGGCAATGGCTTGACGTACACGCAAATCCCCAGTTACCGGATCCTCAAGATTGAAACCGATATAGGTGTAGTTACTACCTGGTGTCTGAGTCACTTTCATCTCGGTTTGATTACGTAGATAGCCAATCAATTCAGGTGATATATCGTTTTGCAGCAGGTCTATCTCATTTCTCAGTAACTTCAACACTCTGACGGTGGGATTGTTGACACTGATAATCTCAAACATCTGTCTATCAGAGCGGCGTTGCAGATGAAGCTCACCCGGCTGCGGCCAGGAGATCAGGGTAAATGGACCACTGCCCACTGGCTCCCGGCCAAAATCATGCCCCTGGTTTATAAGTTCTGCAGGAAGAATGTCCAGGGTCAGGTAGGCGGGAAACAGGGGGTCAGCTCTCTTTAGGCTGAATTCTATGGTCTGTTCATCAATTTGATCAATTGATGCGATCAGCTTCAGGCTGGCCTGTTTTGGTGACCCATTGGCAGGATCAAGCACTTGTCTGTAGGTTGCAACAACATCATTGGCATCCAGCATCCGCCCATGACTGAATTGATTGGCTTGATCATTTAAATAGAAGCGATATTGTAAGGGTGTGATTGCTTCCCAGCGGGCAATGCCAGGCTTCGGCATACTTTTGGAGTCAAACTCAACCAGGCGTTGATAAAGAAGCCTGTTGATACGTTCTGATGTCGCATCAGCAGCAAACCTGGGATCAAGATTGAGCGGGGATGTGGCCACTCCCATTCTAACCGTCTGATCAGGATGCCGCTGACATCCTACCATCAGAATCATGGCGATAAATAGCGTAACCAAGGCACGCCGACCAAGCATCTCTTTACCAGTCACAAAACGGATGTTTTACCAGACTGGCATTGTAATAGCGTGTATCCCCAGATACCTCTTCACCTGCCCATGCAGGCATTTCGAAAGACTCATCTTCATCGCTTAACTCAACTTCAGCGATCACCAGCCCATTGTTGGCGCCTTGAAACAGATCCAAGTCCCAGATGTGGTCACCACATTTAACTTTATAACGCACCTTATCGATAGCAGCCCCCGCAACTAAGTGCTGCAAAAGCTCTTCTGCATCCTGCATAGGTATGGGGTACTCATATTCACGGCGACTGATGCCTACAGTAGAACCCTTGATATTGATATTGGCCACATCACCATCCACCCTGACACGTACACTGGCTTTAGACGTCGTCGCCAGATAACCCTGCTTGAGCACCGCCTGGCTGACTACAGAGTCTTTCCATTTATCATTAATAACCAAGAATTTACGCTCTATTTCTAAAGCCATATATTATACCTTTTCAAATAGTGCGATTGACTCGACATGGGCAGTATGCGGAAACATATCCATCACCCCTGCACTCACCAGGCGGTAGCCATGTTCTTCGACGAGAAGCCCCGCATCCCGAGCCAAAGTGCCAGGATAGCAGGAGACATAAAGGATTCGTTCCGCACCCAGCTTGGGCAGATGGTGCAGGACCTCCTGAGCACCACTTCTGGGAGGATCAAGCAATACCTTGTTAAATGATTCCTGCAGCCATGGCTCATTTTCCAATGTTTCATAGAGATTCGCAGTATAGAAACTTGTGTTGGAAATCTGGTTTGAGAGGGCATTTTCTCTGGCTCTAGCCACCAACCCTGCATCACCTTCCACACCGGTAACATGCCCTGAATGACGGGCCAGAGGTAGTGTGAAATTCCCCAGACCACAAAACAGATCCAGCACCCTATCTTCAGGATCCAAAGCCAGCATTTCAACAGCTCGCAGGGTCATTTGCCGGTTGATGTCACTATTAACCTGGGTGAAATCATTAGGCAGAAAGTCCAAGCTCAGATCAAATGCGGGTAAGTCATAACTCAGAACTACAGAGTCTCCCTTAAGCGGCCTGACACTTTCCGGCCCTCCTTCCTGAATATAGATCTCAATTTTGTGCTGTGGTGCAAAACGTTCGAGACACTCAAGATCCTCTTGGCTGGGCGGTTCAAGCATTCGAAAGATCAATACACAGAGTTCATCCCCCATCGCCATCTCAATCTGTGGAATCTGATTCCGAATAGAGAGCTGATCGATCAGTTGACTCAGCTCAGGAATTAGCTCGCCCACGCGGGGATGGAGAATATGGCAACAATCGATGTCAGTAATAAAGGATGAACCCCGCTCCCTGAAACCGACTAGTGTCCCGCCCTTTTTGGGTACATAACGTACACCTAATCTAGCCTTGCGCCGATAGCCCCATGTTGACTGACTGACCATCGGCGGCAGGATCTGCTCCGGAGTTACCTTGCCGATATGTTGTAAACTCTCCAACATCGATTGCTGCTTGGATAGCACCTGAGCCGAACCATCCTGGTGTTGCAAACTACAACCACCACATACCCCAAATTGGCTACAACGCGGTTCAACACGCTGTGGTGAAGGGCTCAATACTTCCACAACCCTACCCTCATCATATTTTCGCCAACGTCCGGTATAGAGGAAACGAACTTTCTCTCCGGGCAAAGAGCCATGAACAAAGGTAGCCTTACCATCAATATGGGTGACCCCTTTGGCATCGTGAGTTAGTGATTCGATCTCTGCTTCAACTGGCTCGGTCGGCAGCTGCTTTCGTCTACGTTTACGTGCCATGATCAGAATGCCGGAAAGACATCGGTGGAAAGGTAACGATCTCCACGATCACAGATGATTGCCACGATGACAGCATCTTCAACTGAAGCTGAGAGTTTAAGCGCTGCAGCAACAGCCCCGCCGGAGGATATACCGGCAAAGATGCCCTCTTTGGCTGCTAAATCCCGCGTAGTCTGCTCGGCATCCTGTTGGGATATATCTATGATCCTATCAACTCGACTGGCATCGTATATCTTTGGCATATAGGCCTCAGGCCAACGTCGTATGCCTGGAATACTGGCACCCTCCATAGGTTGCACGCCAACAATCTCAATCTGAGAATTTTTAGATTTGAGATAGTTGGATGTACCCATGATCGTCCCGGTTGTCCCCATGGCACTGACAAAGTGAGTTATCTTGCCCTCAGTATCCCGCCAGATTTCAGGGCCGGTACCCGAAATATGGGCCTGTGGATTATCCTGATTAGAAAATTGATCAAGGATCAAGCCTTTACCAGCGGCTTCCAGTTCACGTGCCTTGTCGATTGCCGCCTCCATACTGCCCTCTTTGGGGGTCAATATCAGCTCTGCGCCATAGGCTCTCATCACTGCTCGCCGTTCAAGGCTCATGTGTTCCGGCATTACCAGAATCATCTGATAACCCTTGATCGCAGCGGCCATTGCCAGTGCAATTCCAGTGTTGCCACTGGTCGCCTCAATCAGGGTATCCCCCGGTTTTATGTTGCCACGCTCTTCCGCAAGACGGATCATGCTCAGCGCCGGCCTGTCTTTTACTGACCCAGCAGGATTGTTACCCTCCAGTTTCACCAGCACAGTATTGCTTGAGCCTGCCGCGAGTCGCTGCAGACATACCAGTGGCGTATTGCCAATAAAGTCTTCTATAGTTTTGTATTGCATAGGGCAATTCTACCCTGATTAAGGCAGAGAGATCAGCCCTATTTTTTCATATATTCTGGCCACAATTCAGCATTATCTGAAGCCGAACAGCAGTTGATGTTCTATTATTGAGGGAAAATCCGGCAACTGATACTGGTCTAAAGAGTTACACTGACCGGGAAGAACAATAAACATTAAGAGGGTCCAAATGCCTAGCATTAATCAAATATTGCAAAATAAGGGTTTCGACATTCACACTATCGATGCCAATGCGACTGTTTTCAGTGCACTTGAAAAGATGTCTGAGCACAGCATTGGTTCACTTTTAGTAATGGATAATGAGGAGGTGATTGGGCTGTTTTCTGAACGTGACTATGCCCGCAGTGTTATCCTAATGGGTCGAGCATCCAAGGAAACCAAGGTAAAAGAGATCGTCAGCAGTCAGGTAGCTGTGGTTACTCCTGAAGAGAGCGTCGAGGAGTGTATGGCAATCATGACCGATAAACGGGTTCGCCATCTTCCGGTCATGAAAGATGGGAAACTGGTTGGTATCATCTCAATCGGTGATCTGGTTAAAGCCATCATAGAAGAGCAGCAGTTTGTGATAGAACAATTGGTCAGTTATATCAATGGCTAACTCGTAGTTAGTAGCCATGAAATAACACTCTCTCTGCTATGCATTAACTCAATAAAAACGCCTTTGGAGTAATGATCCTGAGCAATTTAAAAAAATCATTCGCGTAAGGGTGCAGCCAGGTCTATATGCTGAATAGCAAGACACCGTTTATCGATCTCACCTGGATCGAACAAGCGCAAAGCAAGTCGAACCGACTTAACTGTTTATCACAACATAGTCGTGAAATATTAGAATATGATGGGTTCCGCTGGGTCAGTTCTCCAGATGGGGCCATACAGTCGATGATATCTCTTGATGATCACGCCTATCCTGTACTTCATTATGTCAAAGCCCTGCTCTGTTCCCTGGTGTTTGTGCAACACCCAAAAAAACTACTCAATTTAGGGCTTGGTTCAGGTGCCATCGAACGATTTGTAATCTCTTTACCTCATCAGATTCAGACAGTCTCAATTGAGCCTGAGGTCGATATGATCTCACTATCAAAAGAGTGCTTTTTTCTTAACACAGATTACCCGGTAAGAGAAGAGACAGCAGAATTATTTTTCTCTGAGAATAAACAGCAGTTTGACATAATCATTTGTGATATCCACCCGAAGCAAGGCGACATCAATCCAATTCAAAATGATCTTTTTTTACAGGACATAGAGAAATCCCTTACATCGAAAGGCGTCGCAGCAATTAATTTTTTACCTGAAAATAGTGATGATATCGTTAAAATGTTAGTAAGACTTCGCCATACATTCAGCTGGGTGATCGTATTCGATGTCCCTGCTCAACAAAACGTTGTGCTCTACTGCTCCAACTCTCAGTACCCTGATAAAACTGACCTCCAATCCAGGGCGATGATGCCTGATTTTAACAGCCTCGAAGCAGAGACAATCTGTTCACAACTGGTTTGGCTACCACACCAGTAATCAACTTCTCTTCTGCCTCCCCTCGGGTAGAATGGATTAATAATCAAAAATGATATTGAGTGAATGCAGTCATGAAGTTAATAGAAGTTATTGCCAAGGCAAGCAGCCAAAAAACCATCACCACAATTGCAGAAAAGTTTAAAGCGCGTGATTTTCGAATGGGTCGTGAAGGAGAAGATGGGCGTCAGGCAATAAGAATCCTGTTAACTGACGAGAATGTTCAGCCTGCGCTAGATGCGCTACAAATAGTTCTTGGAGCACAATCCACTGCAAGAATTATCGTCTTCCCGATTGATGCCACACTACCTCAGCCTTCAACTGAAAAAGAGAAGAACGAGGATAAAGCCATATCCTCCAGAGAATCGATGTACGCCACTGTAGACAGGAATACCCGTTTAGACAGTAATTTTGTTGTCCTGGTCATACTCTCCACACTGGTTGCCGCGATTGGACTGGTAAAAAATAATGTTGCTGTGGTTATTGGTGCTATGGTGATAGCCCCTCTATTGGGCCCAAATCTCGCATTTGGCTTGGGCACGGCACTGGGCGATATTCACTTGATGAAAAAATCACTGAAATCCCTTTTGTCAGGTATCTCTATCGCCATTCTCCTCGCCTACATCATCGGCCTTCTCTGGCCTTTTGAATTGACCAGCCCTGAACTGTTGGCCCGTACTGAGGTAGGACTGGACTCCATTGCATTGGCATTAGCTTCAGGCGCGGCTGCAGCTCTTTCTCTTACCAGTGGCCTGCCCAGTGTATTGGTAGGTGTCATGGTCGCAGTCGCACTACTCCCTCCAGCTGCTGCACTAGGACTTACCTTAGGACATGCGCGAATCGATTTGGCGATGGGCGCAGGCTTATTGCTAGTGGCCAATATTGTCTGCGTCAACCTTTCGGCCAAATTGTTATTTCTTTTAAAGGGGATTCAGCCCCGTAGCTGGGCAGAAAAAGAGAAAGCCAAACGCTCTATGACCATCTACCTGGTAGTCTGGGCAATTACACTTGTATTGGTAGTTCTGGCCATAGTTGCACGATCCCATATTGATGGGTAAACCTAGTGTAGTGTCCTATATAAAACATACATTTAGACGAGGCCTATCTCAGTTTGCGTTTAAATCGTATACCTCGCCCTGCGGGAAGCCACTCAAGCCACGATTGCGGCGTTGCACCCCTTGGTAAGGGAACAACCATTACCTGCAGGCTGCGCCTTGCACTCGCGGCTTGAGTGGCTTTCTAAATGCACGCTTTATATAGGACACTACACTAGAATCTGCAGTTGAGCATGGATTAGTGGTAAATATCAGCATTGAGTTACAGCCTGTTAACACTAATTTATTGTCATCTTGCCATTAGGTTCTTCATCTCCCGAACCGCCTGATCCAGACCAGTGAAGAGTGCCCGACAAATAATTGAGTGACCAATGTTCAACTCTGTTATGCCTTCAATGGCCACAACTGATGCCACGTTGTGATAATCAAGGCCATGTCCTGCATTCACTTGAAGTCCCAGACTGTTTCCATACTCAACAGCATCTACTATCCGTTTCAATTCAGTTTTTTGTGAAGCATCATGGCCTGCGTCAGCATAGTGTCCAGTATGAATCTCGACAACTTCTGCACCAGATGCCTTAGCTGCATCCAACTGCTTGAAATCGGCATCGATAAAGAGTGAAACACGAATCCCGGCTTCCTTCAGTTCACTACAATAGTCGGTCATGTAGTCAATGTTTGAAGCAACATCGAGCCCACCCTCGGTTGTTAACTCTTCACGTTTTTCTGGCACCAGGCAACAATCATGAGGTTGAAAGCGGGTTGCAATAGCAGCCATCTCTGGCGTCGCGGCCATCTCCAGGTTCATCCTTGTCTGCAAAAGATCTGTCAGAATCTCTACATCTCTATCCTGGATATGACGTCTGTCCTCGCGCAAATGCAGTGTTATGGCATTCGCACCCGCTTGTTCAGCCACCAGCGCAGCCTGTACAGGCTCAGGATAACGAGTTCCACGTGCTTGGCGCAATGTTGCAATATGATCAATATTGACCCCGAGTAACATTACATTTTTACCCATTTCTATACCTTTAATTCGATTACCGAAAGAGACAAATTTTTCGCCTTTGCGGTAAGCATATCTTATATGCCCTGATACTCAAATATATCCTTTGTCCATAATAGACAATCAAATATTTTGACCTGGAATTTCAGCCGGTAGGACCAATAAAAAGCTCTCTGCTCTTTAGAGGTTTGTCTCCCAGATAGTGTGACAGCACGAATCGCATTAATCGCTTTGCCTCATTTGCACTCTGTTTGTCCAGGGATTCACGTTGTTGCAGAGAAATTAATGTTCGACCATGTATTTTGAATCCCGGTTTATCAGATTGAGATAAAATTGGACCATGCTCAACAAAATAGTCATAGAGCAGATCACTTTCCACTGGATCTCCTGTATCCGCGGTATGATCCAATAACAAGCCATAACCCAATTCAGTTAACAGCTCTATTTCAAATTCCCTCAGTATCTGATCCATGGCTTCTTCAGAGGCCAGGCGTGCCAGATTTTCGCAATAGTGCAGATAGAGAGAGGGATAAGGGTCTCCCCTTTCGATCAACCTCATGACTAATTCGTTGAGATAGAATCCGCAAAATATGCGGTCACCTGTGAGTTGGAAAGGGTGGCCATCATGCTCAACATCGGTGAGACTCTTTACCTCTCCACGTCCACTCAGAGAGATGCGCAAAGGAGAAAAGGGTTGCAGCAAAATAGCTTTGGTGGAACGACCGGATTTAGCGCCTCTGGATATAGCTGGCAAGCGACCCTCTGTAGGCGTAAACAACTCCAGTAGTAAACTGGAGTTTTGGTAGTCGCGCCTATGTAGTACGAAAGCAGGTGTTAATTCAATACGGGACATCTATGATGTCTCAAATATATCCGGTTGCTTTGTTATACCGGGTAGTAATCTTTATCGCCCACTACCCAGCAGACCAATAAGAGAAGAGAACTACTCTCCGTATCCGAGCCTGACCAATGCAGCCTCATCACTGGACCAGCTCTTTTTAACCTTGACCCAAAGTTCAAGGTGTACCTTACAGTCAAAGAAGGTCTGCATTGCTTTTCTAGCCTGTGTTGCAACCTCTTTCAAGGCCAGACCATCCTTACCGATAATTATGCCTTTCTGACCAGGCTTCTCAACCCATATCACCCCATTGATGCGATAGAGTCCGGATTGCTCTTCAAATCGTTCGATCTCAACTGAGACTGCGTATGGCAACTCTTTAGCATAGCGTCTGGTGATCTGTTCACGAATCAATTCAGCAGCGAAAAACTTTTCAGGTCTATCAGTCAACTGATCGTCCGGATAGACATTCTCACCTTCTGGAAGTGCCTTTAAGACCACCTCTTCGAGGGTTTCAAGATTACGCCCGTTTCTGGCTGATGATGGTATGATTTCCAGGAAGTCGAATCGTTCTGACAGTTCAGACAAATAGGGTAGCAACGCCTCTTTCTGCTTGATCAGATCAACTTTATTAACCACGGCAATGGCAGGAATACCACTCTCCTTGACCAGACTCAGTACCTTTTCATCCTCTTTTGTCCAACGTAATGCCTCCACAACGAAGATAAGAAGATCAACGCCAGTCAAAGCTGTTTTTGCTGTGCGATTCAGATAGCGATTCATCGCATTGTCGCTACGCTCATGAATACCAGGTGTATCGACATAGATAACCTGTCCACCACTGAGACTATTCACACCCAATATGGTATGACGTGTGGTTTGTGCCTTATGCGATGTGATAGCCAACCGAATTCCAAGGATTCGATTCAGTAAGGTGGATTTACCCACATTTGGGCGCCCCACGATTGCGGCATAACCACAGTGATTGTTTACCTTACTCATGATTCAGTTCCGTCAGCATATTCATTGCAGCATCTTGTTCAGCCTTTCTTCGGCTATTGCCCTGCCCGGTTACTTTCCTCCCAAGATCCTCGATAGCACACTCGACTTTAAAATGTTGCGCATGCGGATCACCACTCACATTCACTATTGTATAGCTTGGGAGTGAGACTTTGTTCGCCTGCAGGAACTCTTGTAGTTGGGTTTTGGGATCTTTTTGGTGGGTCTCAGGACTTAAAGTTGTTAGCCTGGTAGAAAAGACTCGCTGAATCACCGCCCTAGTCGCTTCGTATCCTCCATCGAGATAGATTGCAGCAAGAACAGCTTCAAAACTATCGGCCAATATAGAGTCCCGGCTCTGTCCGCCACTGCGCAGCTCACCCTGTCCTAACTTGAGATAATCACCCAGTTTGAACTCTCTCGCCACGTCAGCAAGTGTTTCTCGCTTTACCAAAGCGGAACGCAAACGACTTAATTGACCTTCACTCGCCTCTGAAAAATGGTGGTAGAGCGCATCGGCAATAATAAAACCAAGAATTGCATCACCCAAATATTCCAGGCGTTCATTATTCTTTCCGCCTGCACTGCGATGGGTCAAGGCCTGATCTATCAACTCAGGATCATTGAAGGTGTAACCTAAATCACGACAGAATTTAGCGATATCTGCCTTCAATTCGAAGTTAACTCAACCGATTCATCAAATGTCATGACTATTGCAGCATTGTAGGCAATATGACGTCGTACTTCATAATTGATATTAACATTCATACCATCTTTGGCACGTTTGATAGTGATATGGTCCTTTGTTACATGTCTGATACTGTTTATATCAAGCCGCTTCAAAATTAAACGCTGGATATCCCTCTTTGATTTACGCGCGGCGAATGGCTCATTCTTCACTGACTCAAGCGCAGTCTTGACTGAAAAGTTGTCGATGTAGACAGGTGCTATCTTAATACCTATCATCACAAGAAAACCCGCAACGGTTAGAATAACCAGCCAACTTATAAATGTAAGCCCGTACTGTTTCTTCATTGATTGCATATTAACTTCCTCAAATAATCTTCATTAGCGGCCCTTCAAGCCCATTCCATCGGCCACTCAGGCGTTAGCTTTACCAAACGATAGGCATCCTGCAGAATCCCACCCTTGTAGAATCTCCAGAATGTAAGTCCACTCTATCCCTGTTGAAACTATTATTAATCGATACCTTTACCCAGTCTCTCCCAGGCAATGGGAGGAAAACCACTGATATTGGAATCCCAGTTCATCCAAATTCCAAATGCCTTACCCACCAAGTTCTCATCAGGCACTAACCCCCAACAACGGCTATCATTGCTGTTGTCCCGATTATCACCCATAACGAAATATTGTCCTTCAGGCACAGTAATCGGGCCCTGTCTGAGAACCTGGCACCCCATAGGTAAATCAGGCGCTAACGGGTTGATTAGGATATTATGTTCAACGCCATCAAGATTCTCAACAGCTTGAACTGCACCAGTCATGCGAGTTCCACTACCTACACCGGTATATCTACCAACGAGTGTTTGAGTCATTGGTTCATTATTGATATAGAGCGTTTTATTTCGATAGTAAAGCGTATCCCCAGGTAGAGCCACTACCCGTTTGATGTAGTCAACCCAAGGCTGCTTAGGATAGCGGAATACGACCGGATCGCCCCGCTGAGGGTCTCCAAGGTCAACCACCTTTTTATTCAATACCGGCAGGCGAATGCCATAACTGAATTTATTGACCAGAATAAAATCCCCAACCAATAGGGTCGGCATCATTGAGCCAGAGGGGATACGAAATGGCTCTACTAGAAACGAACGCAGTATTAGAACGGCAAAAATCACAGGGAAGAATGACTTGGAGTATTCAACCAATATCGGCTCTTTTCTGACTACTCGGGTGCTATCATCAACCTCTTCCCCTACATCAGAAGCCAGCGCGTTGCGCTTATTGGCAAAGAAGATACTGTCTAAAAGCCAAATACCACCCGTAACCGCACTTGCGACTACAAGAAATGTTGGAAAATCAAAATTCATGGTCTACCTGCATCCTCTCCCGTTTAGTGCATTCAATTAAGGCCTGTCGACTCGTCCATCAGCCTTAATTATCCTTACCCACCTGAAGCACAGCAAGGAAGGCATCCTGCGGAATCTCCACCTTGCCTACCTGCTTCATGCGTTTTTTACCTGCCTTCTGCTTCTCCAGTAACTTACGTTTTCGGGTTATATCCCCACCATAACATTTAGCAGTTACATTCTTTCGCAGAGCCTTGACCGTTGTTCGAGCAATAATCTTACTGCCAATTGCTGCCTGGATCGCCACTTCGAACATCTGCCTGGGTATAATCTCTTTCATCTTCGAGGTCAGATCACGACCCCGGAATTGTGCTTGATCCTTGTGTACAATCAAAGATAAGGCATCAACCCGATCACCATTGATCAAAATATCGAGTTTAACCAGAGGCGCAGCCTGGAAATGGGTAAACTCATATTCAAATGAAGCATATCCTCTGCTAACCGACTTGAGTCGGTCAAAAAAATCTAACACTACTTCATTCATCGGTATTTCGTAACTCAACTGCACCTGTCCAGCAAGGTATTGCATGTTTTTCTGGACGCCACGCTTCTCGATACAAAGGGTGATTACATTACCCAGATATTCCTGCGGCACCAGGATGGTAGCCACAATAATGGGTTCACGAACCTCTTCAAATTTGCCCGGATCCGGAAGGGCTGCCGGATTTTCGATATGGATCAGTTCACCATCGTTTTTCAGTACTTGATATACCACCGATGGCGCTGTAGTGATTAAATCCAGATCGTATTCCCGCTCAAGTCGCTCCTGCACGATCTCCATATGAAGCATGCCCAGAAAACCACAGCGAAAACCGAACCCCAAGGCCTGTGAGGTTTCTGGCTCATAATGCAGTGCGGCATCGTTGAGGCGTAACTTCTGCAGGGCATCTCTCAGATCTTCGTAGTCGTCAGAACTGACTGGATAGAGGCCGGAGAATACTCTTGGGTGCATCTCCTCGAAACCGGGCAATGGAGTTTCTGCACTGCGGTTTTCCAGAGTTATGGTGTCACCGACGGGAGCACCATCAACCTCCTTGATACCGGCAATTACGTAGCCCACTTCACCAGCTTTCAATCCGGGCTGTTTTAGCTGTTTGGGGGTAAAAACACCAACCTGCTCCACCTGAAAGACCCGGCCGGTGGACATGATCTTCATCTTGTCTTTTGGCTTTATAGCACCATTGATCACCCGAATAAGGGATATGACACCAACATAGGGGTCAAACCAGGAATCGATGATCAGTGCCTGTAACGGCGCATCATAGTCCCCAGCGGGCGGTGGAATTGTGTCTACCAGTTGATCCAGAAGGTCTTTAATACCTATCCCGGTTTTAGCACTGACCCGGATAGATTCAGTGGCATCAATTCCTATGATCTCCTCAATCTCGTTTATCACCCTTTCAGGCTCAGCAGAGGGCAGATCTATTTTGTTAAGTACCGGTAGAACCTCCAGCCCCTGCTCAATCGCTGTGTAGCAATTTGCCACACTCTGAGCCTCAACACCCTGAGCGGCATCCACAACCAGCAATGCACCTTCACAGGCTGCCAGAGAACGGGATACTTCATAGGAGAAGTCTACATGTCCTGGGGTATCGATAAAATTGAGCAGGTAGGTTTCACCATCTTTAGCCAGATATTCCAGAGTTACACTCTGAGCCTTGATCGTGATACCCCGCTCCCGTTCAAGATCCATCGAATCGCACACCTGGTCGCCCATCTCACGGTCGCTCAAACCACCACAAGTCTGGATAAATCGATCAGCAATAGTAGATTTACCATGATCGATATGGGCAATGATGGAGAAGTTACGGATATGTTGCAGATCAGCCATAAAGCCTTATGTCGCTACTGAAAAAATGAGAAACGCCCCGTTTCGGGGCGTTTCAACGAATACGTGTTGCCACAGAGTCGCAGATGATAGCAAATCATAGGGCGCGCAAATAGCTCAGAAGTCGTGAACTGTCGAGATAGTGTTCACTGAGGGAGATTCCACCGGGCCCTTCCAGGCAGGGTATGCGGAGACGATAATCCTCCCTGATTTGAGGATTCCGGTCGATATCAACCATTGTGACCTCAAATTTCTGTGCCTCATTGATCGCTTCAAGCTCCTGCCACATCTCATCACAGAGATGGCATCCCTGCCGGTGATAGAAGGTTAATTCAACCATTTCCAGGCACATGCAGGGCCAGGAAAATCGGGCCTGTGTTGCGATGCACAAGCAATGCTACGGTTTTTTCACCGGGTAACTCTTTTACCAATCGGTTGAAATGATCCACACCCTCAATATCGACATTATTAATCATGGAAATGACATCACCCTGCTGTATGCCTGCTTCACGGGCAGCCTGACCGGTTACGGATTCGACCACTACACCACGACGGGAAGTAAGGTTCTGCTGCTTTTTCAGTTGCTCGCTCACGCTCGAGACCATTAGCCCAAGACGGTTTTCCGATACTTTTGGGGCTGGATTTCTAGTCATACCCAGTTTGTCTTCGGCAGGCAGTTCCCCGATGTTAACTCTGATCTGTTTGATTTTACCCTTTCTCAAAATCTTAAGTTCTGCAGGCTTGTCGACATTACTGCGTCCAACCAATGGAGGTAGTTCTGAGGATGAACTGATGGAGGTGCCATTAAATGACAAAATTACATCACCCACCTGCAAATCTGCTTTTTCAGACGGACTCTCAGGAAGTACCCGAGCAATCAACGCCCCACGAGGATGATCCATACCAAAGCTATCAGCCAGATCCTTGGTCACATCCTGAATCAGAACGCCCAACCAGCCACGAGTAACCCGCCCACGTGTTTTCAGTTGATCAGCAACATTTATCGCCATTTCAATCGGGATAGCGAATGAAAGTCCCATAAATCCGCCTGAGCGACTATAAATCTGAGAGTTGACCCCAACCACTTCGCCTTCCATGTTGAACAGTGGCCCGCCAGAATTTCCCGGATTTATCGCAACATCGGTTTGAATGAAAGGTACGTAATTTTCACTCGGCAGGTTTCTGCCCTTGGCACTGACAATGCCTGCGGTTACTGAGTGGTCAAATCCAAAGGGGGAACCGATTGCCAATACCCACTCACCGACTCTCAGTGCATCAGAATCACCTATCTCTACCACAGGCAGATCATCAGCATTAATTTTGATCAAGGCAATATCGCTTCGCTCATCTTTACCAACCACCTCTGCAACAAACTCACGACGATCATTCATGCGTACCAATATCTCATCGGCTTCCTCTACGACGTGGTTATTGGTGAGGATATAACCGTCATCAGAAATAATGAATCCAGATCCCAAGGAGCGTTTTTGAACTTCACCCTCCGGCATACTATATCCATGATTACCAAAAAACTTACGCATCAACTCACCCAGAGGGCTACCTTCGGGCAGGCCTTGAAATTCAGGCATATTGAAAGGTGATACATCGCTCCGTGACGAAGTAGATCTGGTGCTTATATTAACCACAGAGGGTGCGTTTTGCTCGGCAAGGTCTGCAAACTGAGGTAGATCACGGGCGAACGATGACGTAGTTAGCACAAGCCCGGCAATAAGCGCCAATAGTATAAAAAACTGATATTTCTTGTCTCTCATGAAACAACTCCTGGAGGAAAGAGTGATCTAACGCCCTGTAAGTGGGATATAACCAGCCTCAGACAAATTGCACAGGCACTTTATCAGCATGACGTAAAATGACGGCTTGATATCCTGAATCATGACGTTTTTTTTGAGCGAGTCCTCTAAGAAGAAAAAACCCGCTAATCAGCCCAAATAGACCACCAATAACTTGCGGGAGTTCCCCTGATGTCAGACCAAAATAATCTGCAAGTGACTGGGCTAGCATTGCAACCAAGATCATTGAGAAGAGAGGAAAAATATAAGCGAGAAATGAGATTTTCAGAAAGGCATGCTCTTGCATACCGATAATAACCTCTTCACCAGGCTTTGCAAAAACAGTATTGCGAACTTTCAGATGAAAGTAACGACGCTTGAAAAGTCCTGCCAAAACCGTCGTGCTGCAACTGCCTTGGCTTTGGCAAGAGCCACATGAAGCACGCTGCTCGGTCTCAACAAATGCGAATTCCCCATCAACCCGCATGACCCTGGCGGTCTCCTCAATCATTTGATTGCCTTTAACTTCATCCCCTGAACCACACCTAGCAGGGTGACTGCCGGCACTTCACCAACAGCGGTTACCTGATAGCCGGAGACATCGCCGCCCCAGGCATTGATGGCACCTAATCTTGAAACGCCACTAAAGGCCTCATCTCTGGACTCAGCTTCGATGAACACAGATAATGAACCCAGTCCATCGCTAAAAACATACTGTTCAATCGGGGTGCTTTGGGTGGGATCATGCAACTGATGCTGCATACTGAGTCTAAAGCCCGCGGGAAGGCGTAGAAAATCCCATCGACTGTCAGTCTCATGGGAGAGATTAATCCCTTCACTATTTTTCAGACGATAGGTAAAAAGAGACTCTCTCTGATGCAATTCACTGATTTGTGCGACCCCAATCTGCAGGTTGGTGAACATGGTCTGTTCAACTGCATCACCATGTTCATTCATCAAGTCTGATTTCAGCGGTAAACCGCTCTCAGTATCTAGGTAGAAGCGATAGCCATAACGTAAACGGTCGTTGGGCATGATCACCACAACTTGGGCTTTGCGATTGGCAATCCGATCTTTACCCGCCATTTGGAAACTATAGTGATCTTTCAACTGAGTGAGATCTTGAGGAAGAATATCCAGAAATTTTTTACTAGGTGACCGCTTATCGACGGATACTTCGTTGCTATCAGGCAGGACACAGGTGACCGATTCCTCGTCGCGTATCACCTCTCGTGGGGCACCATTCAGAGACATCAGGCTCTCTCTTACTTTATCGCCTTTTACCTCATGGGCGATATTCATAATTTCAAGCTGATTATCATGAAGGTAGACAAATGTGCCCTGATAGTTCAGTTTTTGCACTGCCTCCATCATCCGCTCCAACCAATCTTTGGGTGTAAGCTCTTCACTGGCGAAGAGTGGCTGGCAGAGCGACAGCATCAAGTAGAAGAGAAAAGTCCGATAAATCACAGCATGATTAGTAGGTGAAAAACTCATCCAGTCGACTCTGAAGTGTTATTGCTTGTTTTCATCATAACTGACGAAATTGGCAAATGGCATGATGCCCTTTATGTTACTCGATGGAGATCTTTCCTGGTGATTCACCAGATAACTATTGAGCCGGGACTCAACCTCAGGTTTCTTGAGCAGTTCCCAGCGAGTACCGTCTTCAGCAACATACAGGGTTTGGGTGTTCGGTTGTTGAGCCGCTGCGACACTGACCTGCGGCGCTTCCGATCCTACCGGATTGATCATTTGTGGTGCCATCACCACGGCTACAGCAGCCAATGAGGCGGCAACAGCCAAACCGGTATAGGTGCGTTTTTTCAGATGTCCAGGTCGCTTGATTGCCCCTGGAGCTAAAACAACAGGTTCCTCTTCGATCTTCTTGCTGATGGCCTGCGCCAACTTTGAATCATACAGGGAACCGGTCTCGCCACGCATGGAGTCTCCGATCAGATGATATCTGGACCAAAGGTCACGATTAGCCTGACTGTTAGATAACTTCTTAATTTCTAACGGAATATCATCTTCAGCAATTTCGTTATCAACTAGCGCTGATAGTCTTTCATACTCTTGATCAGTCATTTGTGCTATGCCTGAATTTAGGGTTTCAGTAATGGACTCAGTTTTTTGTCAATCGCTTCTCGAGCTCTGAAGATACGGGAGCGTACCGTGCCTACAGGGCAAGACATTGCATTGGCAATCTCTTCATAGCTCATACCTTCAAGCTCTCTCAATACAATTGCAGTTCGAAGGTCTTCCGGTAAATCATCGATCGCCTTCTGAACCGTCATCGTAATCTCTTCAGTCAACACGTGGTTTTCCGGAGTACCTGTCTCCTTTAGACGCACGCCAACATCCATTTGTTCAGCCACTTCCGCCTCAACATCGTCTGAGGGGGGGCGTCTTCCCTGGGCAACGAGATAGTTTTTCGCTGTATTTATGGCAATACGGTATAGCCATGTATAAAAAGCGCTGTCGCCCCGAAACTTGGGAATGGCCCGGTAGGCCTTGATAAAGGCTTCCTGGGTCACATCCAACACCTCGTGAGGATCCCGGATATAGCGGGAGATCAGATTGGTGATTTTCTGCTGATACTTCAGCACCAGCAGGTCAAACGCCTTTTTGTCACCCTGTTGAACTCTAGCAACGAGTTCCTGATCAATTAACCGCTCGCCCATCCGGGCACTTACCTCCTCGTGACCAACACATCCTGTGCACAGTCCCATTGACAGTGATAGTTTCGATTAGTTCTCGCAATTCCAGCTTAAATTGATCAATATCATTTTGAAGATGCATAGTTTCAACCTGACACCGATTTAAGCTAGGATGCATTACAACTGGAACCGCATTATCACCATAACGACCCTACCCCGCAAATATGACGACAGATCACGAGCATGATGTACTTATCGTAGGCAGCGGAGCTGCCGGACTCAGCCTTGCCCTCCATCTTGACGAAAACCTGAAAATTGCGGTGATCTCCAAGAAGGAACTGGAGGAGACCAACACCTACTATGCTCAAGGGGGCATCTCTGTAGTGTTGGATGAAGAGGACAGCATCGCCTCTCATGTCAAAGACACCTTGGATGCGGGAGCTGGACTGTGCGATGAGAAGACGGTGCAGCTGGTGGTGGAAAAAGGCCCCTCGAATATTGACTGGCTACTTAAGGGGGGTGTCAATTTTACCCGGGATGATAACTCTGCAACCAGCGGCGGGTATCACTTGACCCAGGAGGGTGGACATTCCCATCGAAGAGTCATTCATGCTGCGGATGCCACAGGCAGGGAGGTAGAAACCACCTTGCAGAGTCAGGTCAAGGCTCGCAGCAACATCGAAATCTTTGAACACCATATCGCAATCGATCTGATCACCAGTGAAAAAAGTGGTGAAATAAAGCAGCAAAAGCACTGCTATGGAGCTTATGTCCTTGATCATGAAAGCAACCATGTTCAGACTTTCAGGGCACGTTTTGTCGTGTTGGCAACTGGCGGAGCAAGTAAAGTATATCTATACACAAGCAATCCTGACGTCTCAACCGGGGATGGTATCGCCATGGCCTGGCGAGCAGGCTGCAGGGTTGCCAACATGGAGTTCATCCAGTTTCATCCCACCTGCCTCTACCACCCCGAAGCCAAGAGTTTCCTTATCTCTGAAGCCGTAAGAGGTGAAGGTGGACAACTCAAACTTCCCGACGGAAGTCGTTTCATGCCACGCTTCGATAAGCGCGCTGAGCTTGCTCCCAGGGATATTGTTGCCCGAGCCATTGACCATGAAATGAAACGCATTGGTGCTGATTGCCTCTATCTCGACATAAGCCACAAACCCACCGAATTTATCCAAGAGCATTTCCCAACCATCTATAATCGTTGTCTGAATTTCGGCATCGATATGTCTAAACAGGCCATTCCCGTAGTACCAGCAGCCCACTATACCTGTGGTGGTGTCATGGCTGACCACAAGGCCAGAACAGATATTGCAGGTCTCTATGTGGTGGGAGAAAGTGCCTATACCGGCCTGCATGGTGCCAATCGCATGGCCAGCAATTCCCTACTTGAGTGCTTGGTTTTCGCCGAACTGGCAGCTAAAGATATCCATGAACTGGCGCCTGTTACGCCGCAACCTCCGACAATACCTCCCTGGGACGAAAGTCGGGTGACAGAACCTGATGAAGAGGTGGTTGTATCCCATAACTGGGATGAGTTGCGCCATTTCATGTGGGATTATGTCGGCATAGTAAGGAGCAACAAGCGTCTGGTACGCGCCCGTCGCCGAGTAGACCTGTTACAACGGGAAATCGTAGAGTACTACAGTAACTTCAGGGTCAGTATGGATCTGCTGGAACTGAGAAACCTGGTTGATGTAGCTGACATGATTATCCGTTCTGCTCAGTGCCGCCGTGAAAGCCGGGGGCTCCATTTCACCTTGGATTTCCCATATCGGGACGACCGGGTGCAGAATAAACCGACAATCCTGATCCCAGAGGCCTACTCTCCTTTTTGATGAAACGATCCGTGATTTAATAATATTCTTAAACGACGCATTTCATCTTCAGGCAGAGCATCCTGAAACAGAATCATCAATGGATGTCGCCAGCGATTTCTCACATCGAAGCGCAGTAGCACCAGCCATGGGGTAACCAAGCTGTCTGTTCGCAATTTTGCTGAAATTCGTTGCCCGTCGGTCAACAAAATCTTTGCATGTCCACTAGATTTTATATGCGCTTCAACGACCTCTATCTGAGGAATAAGCTTGTAGCCTTGTATCCGTGCATAGCCAAGCAGCAGAAGTAGAAAAACCAATGAAAATTTATAGTACCCGACAATTGGGGCAAGCGAGATTATCAAAAATGCCAGCGTATAAAGAAACAGATACCAATTGGCCAACTGCTTAGAATTACCTGGCCTTAATGTTATTGAGGGGATTGTTTTTTTCATATTTGCCGCCTCCCTGCGACTTTGACGTCACGCTATCTACACATCCCGATATGCAACTAGTGTGGTGCGTCATACTAGGGCCTGTTAACACTAAAATTAAAATTCGAATGTTACTTTTACGCCAAACCGATTTGATTCAGAAATATTAGCCTCATCATCCAGTTCAAAGTTTAAAAAATCACTCTCGTACGCAGCGCGAAGATACTCTATTGTCAAACTGGCATGTTTCCCTTCATATCTCGTGAAAGCGATACCATATTGTCGTTTTGGTTTCTCATCCAGTTCGCGACTTCCTTCATATCGAAAAGCGACCTCGATATTATACTCAGGTATGATGTGAACATATTCAGCATTCCATGCAATGGGTCTGTTTTTATGTTTCTCTAACTCTTGAAATTCTCCGGTGGCAGCAACATATTCTATTGAGACTTCGTACATTCTCCCTATCCAGAGCAGATATCCACTTACGGCTGAAACACGATCGGTATATCGATTATCGCTCTCCTCAAGTAATCTCTCATCAGCATCTGCAAGGTCAGATTGATAACTCAATCCAAGGGAGAGCATCTGTAATGGCCAGGTTTCCACTGATAGTGCCCAATCCCATTGATCATCATCACTCCATTCATTTGCACGACCTTGATAGAACGCGAGGGTCAAATCGAATTCATCACTAGGACCATACTTTAAACTAACAACCCTTCTCGACTGGGTCTCAGCAAATTCCAGCATTGGTCCCGAGACAAAATGGCTGAAATAGGTTCCAAATGGTGTGTACTGTTTACCAATCGATATCTCCCAAGGGTCATACTCAAAAGCAATAAAAGCTTCATCAGAAATGAATTTATCGATCTCTGTGTCATACTCCAATATCAATTCGGCTTCGAATAGCTCACTGGGATCCAGTATGAATCCAAATTGAAGCGAGGCCGAATCTTCACTCACATCTATATCCCGTGACAGCTCCTTGGATTTCAACACCTCATGTTGTATTTCACCTTCCAACAGAGTGGATAGGGTCAGCCACGGCGTTATCTCCCGTTGCAATCCCGCTTCCCGTTGTTCTTCCCTTGTACGATAAATTCGGCCTGAAGCCCCAATTTCATTTAGTTCTTGAATCTCCGTCTCTTCATCCTCATCATCCGCTTCAGGATCCATCTCTTCAGCAATTGCCATGGAGAGTGTCATCATCAGCATAATGGAAATAAAACCACAGCAGTGCTTAATTTTCCTCAACCTCATGCAGATTAACCTCTGTAATTCCCGGCCAACATAAAAAAAGCATATCTTGTATAAATATCCTACAAGATTTCCTGCGATTAACTGAAAATATTTCATAGTACATTTGTTATATAGAACCTGTTTCCAGCGGTCATTTACATACCCACACAAGAAAATCTGCAAATGCCAGCAGCAGATATTGCCCTATTCACATATCTCTATCACTAAATTTTACATCACATTATCAGATAGTTAACTAGCTTCCCTCCCCTTATATAACCTTGTTTCTATATCCCCTAATCCGGAAACGGCATTAACTTAAGTCAACACATCGAAACAGCTGTCGTTGTGTATACCCACCCCTGATTTTATGGGATGACCGAAATTTTAAATTCCGAAAAAAACAGATGGGGGCACGGAACTGGAGAATTTAATCAGGATTCATGTCCTGACGATTGTGGAAAAACAGAACTGATACCGGAACTGATAGCGATATGGATTACGATGGCCAGCAGCAAAGTGGCTCTATTTAACTGCTCATCTCAAGTCATGAATGATCAGCTTCGGTCAATAATTAAATTATTAGGAGATTTAAAGATGAAAAACAGACTTCTGATGATGACCGGACTCTCTCTGGTTGCATCTTCCATGTTCACTTCGGAAGCAGTCATTGCAAATGATAGTGTTGTATCACCCTGTGTAAAAACTGCGAAATATATGTATCGTGCTTGCAGATCGGATGAGAGTGATGACTTTAAAACCAGCTTAGCGAACTGTCTGAACCTTGCTGAAGCCGGCGAAAGGCGAGCTTGTAGGAGAGAGGCACAAATGGTGCGTAAAGAGGATGCTGAATTCTGTCACGATCAGATGGATGCCAGGAGCGAAGCCTGTGAGGTGTTGAATGAACATCGATATGACTCAGATCCCCTGCTGGACCCCACATTGACCTTTCTTGACCCGGACGAGATAGATGAAAGCAATGCTAATCCCTATGTTTCTCTCGTCGCAGGTCATACCGCTGTAGTTCGAGCGGGGGAAGAGGCTGAAGAAACCGTCATCATTCATGTCACAGATGAATCAAGAGAGATTCAGGGTGTACTCTGCCGAGTTGTTGCAGATGCGGTTGTGGTTACTGAAACAGATGATGAAGATGGCTCTATTGATTATCAGCCTGTTGAGATAACGGATGACTGGTTTGCTCAGGATATCCATGGCGATGTCTACTATTGTGGAGAAATCTCGCGAAATTTTGAGGATGGGGTTCTGGTGGATATCGATGGCTCATTTGAGTCTGGCAGGGATTTTGCCAAAGCAGGACTATTGATCATGTCCATGCCACAAATAGATGTTGCCCATAGGCAGGAGTTTTCTCTAGGCGAAGCAGAAGATATTGTGCAATATGTAGACTTGGCAGCAATTCCTAATCAGGAAAATGAACTATATCCATGTTCAGATGCTGGAGGCTGTCTGATGACCTATGATTTTGCACCACTTGACCCTGAAGCCACAGAATTCAAGTACTACATACCTGGTATTGGTTTCGTTTTGGCCGAAGCAATGGAAGATGGCGAGCTGACTGGTGAGCGGGAAGAGTTGATTTGCGCTGGTGACTCCCTAGACATTCTTCATCAGCCACAATGTGGAATTGAGAATCCTGAAAAGTTGTTAGCGGAATTATGTAAACTCTCTCCAGACGCATTCTGCGAATAGAGAGCTAGCATCGGGGGATGTGGTTACAGCCTCCCCCGATAGGCATAAAACCAGCTGAAGGATAGCGACAAAAGAGATGATGAAATGAATAACATTTTCAAACAATTGGGGCATTGGAAGAGTATTCTCGCCATTGTGGGTGGCAGTGTGCTGCTTATGCTTTTGGAAATACTCGAAGACCCTGATCTCGGCTTCTGGGATATTGTTCTTGAGATGATACAACCAACGCTGATTGTCATTGTTGCTGTGGGAATGGTTCGCCTGATAGAACAGATCAATATCCAACACGAGACACAAATGCTGCTCATTAAAGATTTGGAAACTGCTCGGGTCGAAGGTATGCAGTGGCGTGGAAAAATGAGCGATTTGATCAAGGGACTCAGTGAAGGTATCGCCACCCAGTTTACTGAATGGGGTTTGACCCCTGCCGAGCGTGAGGTTGGTTTACTAATACTGAAAGGGTTGAGCTACAAAGAGATTGCCATCATACGTAACGTAAGCGAAAAAACAGTTCGACTACAGGCTCATACCATCTATCGAAAAGCAAAACTCAGTGGACGGGCTGCCCTATCGGCCTACTTTCTGGAGGATCTGCTATTGCCGTCAGAGCCTACTAATAAGACTCTGGGTTGACCAGAAACTCCTTATGGATCGCTTATACACGATTCAACACAACACGCACACGGAGTCCACCGTATTCTGGTGAGCGATCAAAATCTATCTGACCATGGTAGAGCTGAACCACATCATGGACAATCGCCAATCCCAATCCATGCCCTTCGACACTTTCATCAAGACGGCTTCCTCGCTGTGTCATACGCTTAATATCCCCCTCTTCCAGCCCCTTGCCATCGTCTTCCACAACAATCTGCATCTGCTCGGATCCTGACACGTGGCAAACAACCTGCTGATTTGCCCATTTGCATGCGTTATCCAGAAGGTTACCCAACAGTTCCAGCATATCCTCACGATCGCCAAATGGGGTACACTCCTGATCTACATGCAACGCCAGCTTTATGCCGCGACCTTGGTATATCTGTCTCAATGCTTCTATCAAGTCGTTTAAATCAACACTTGGATTGAAGCGTTGATTGATTGTTCCACCTCCTGTTAATCGAGCGCGTTTCAGCTCTCTTTCGATCAGAAGACGAATTCGATCAAGTTGCTGACTCGCTTGTTGATGTTCACTAGCCTGATGTTGTTTCTCTATCTGTTTGTCTAAATATCTGGTCAATAGATTGAGGGGGCCTTTGATTGCGTGCGCTAGATTACCTAGAGCATTACGTGAACGTTGATTACGTTTTGTAAGCAGTTGCAGTAGATGATTAACCTCCTTGACCAGAGGTGACATTTCGCTGGGCACATCTTCATTCAACAATTTCTCCTGGCCCAATGAGAGGCTATTGACATCCTCCAACAAGGGATCAAGACGACGAAATGATTGCCGAATCACTACACCCTGAACAATCAACAGAACAACCAGACCGGCAAAAGCCAATAGAGCAAAGTTCTTTATGAAAGCTTCTCGTTGTCTGTTGATTGGCAGAAGATCTTCTGCAACAGCCAGAATTAGATCCTCTCCCTGTTTCCTATAGCCATGGACCCATACCAATAGCTGCTGATCTTCAGGGCCTTGGAGATAGTGCCGTTCGCTCTGGCCAGGGTTAACCCAAGGTACAGATAGTTTAAAATCCCAGAGTGATCTAGAAGTAATTTCTCTGCCAGTTGCCTGGCGAATCAGATAGTAGTGACCTGAAAACGGTCGTTGATAGACTTGATTAATGTAGGCCGCATTGACATCGATTTCCGACTCTACAACGATCGCCCCTAGAATCGCCTCGCTGTCGTGTTCCAATCTCGAGGCAATAAAGTCTTCAGTTAATTTTTCTATAGAGCCTTCACCGAAAAACCACAGCAAAAGCATCAATAACGCCAGGCTGATGGTCAAGCCAATATGCAGACGATGTTCTATCGAGTTAAGGGCACCTCTATTAATTGCTTGTGCCCTCTGGCTTTACGGCCCGTTCAGAATCAAGGCGTGCTTTTGAAGTCATGCTTATTGCCTGTCGAAAAAGCGCAACGCAGAGTCTGGACGGGTCGTAAAGCCCCGTAGGGCACGACCTGAAGCATGCATCTGCTGGGTTGTGATGCTTGAGAGTGGAACAACCATTCTGCTTCAGGTCACGCAGAGAGCATAAGCAGTTAATAGAGGTGCCCTTAAGACTCAATACCGACATAGATGTAACCCTGACCACGACGGGTTTCGATTGCCTGTTTGCCTAATTTATCACGTAAACGGCGAATATAGACTTCAATCAGATTACTGTCACGATCAAAATCCTGTTCATAAACATGCTCTGTGAGCCGGGTCTTGGAGAGTATTTTTCCCTGGTTGAGAATAAAGAACCTCAACAGTCTGAATTCAGTGCCTGTGAGATCATAGCGATGTTGATCAGGTAGAATCATCTGTTGCTTCTCCTCATCGAGTTCCACGCCACCCGCCTTGAGGCTTCTGCCAACCATCTCATGGCTACGACGTATCAATGCCTGAAGTCTGACAAGCAACTCTTCGAAATGAAATGGCTTTCCCAGATAATCATCCGCGCCCGCTTTAAATCCCGCCACCCGTTCATGCCAGGCATCCCGTCCAGTGAGAACAATCACTGGCGTATTATTTCCCTTGCTACGCCAGTTTTGCAACACATCGATGCCTGCGCGCTGTGGTAGCCCGAGATCTAAGATGATGAGATCGTATTCCGTTTCATCTCCCATGAATTCTGCCTCAATGCCCTGTTTTGCAAGGTCGACCGCATAACCTTGGTGCTCAAGATCCTGCTTGAGAGAAGCTGAAAGGAGTTCATCATCTTCAACCAGTAACAGACGCATACTCAATCCTCTAACTCACGCTTCAGAATCTGGCCATTGGCAGCATCGACAAGGTACTCCCATACCACACCCTGTTCATCAAGTATCTCTATTTCATATAGATATTGGGAACCTTTGCGTTCCAGCTCCACCTCAAGAACCCGCCCTTGTCGTTCAGCTTGAATAGCGTTCACAATCCCCTGCAATGGGAGAATCTCTCCAGCCTGTGTCAGGCGCCTGGCCTCTTGATAACTCTCCTCTTCATCAGCATGAGCCACAACCGATGTTATTAGCAAAGTCGAAATCAGCGTTGTGCAACAAATCTTGACCATCAACTAATCATCCCATCGGCCATAACCAGGAATTTTAATCTCATGTTCATTAAATGACCCCTTTAAAGCCTGAGTATGGCAGGAATCACAATTACTGAAGCTGGTTTTCTCTCCTTTGTTCTGCAACATCCGTGGAGAAATTTCATCATGTTCATGTTTAAAAAAAGAGGTCTCAGTAATCCGCATGGGTACAGATGATGAACGAAGAGACCAGACTATTTTTTTTGACAATGCTCTATCACTGCCATCAGCTGAATTGATTTTCAGATAGTTCAAGATGTACTCCTGATCTTCATCAGTCAACTCAGCGTTTTCACCGAAATGGTCATCCAGCCCAGTCATGATCAACTGCCAGGAGGCTTCAGGTAAAAAGCCGGGTTGAAATGGAAAATGACAGCTGCCACACTCCTCAAGATAACGCTCACTTCCCAGTGAGTTCACCTGCATCGACTCAGAGTTGAACCAGCGTGAGAAGTATCCGCTACGCTCCTCATGTTCACGTTCATCCTCATGTTCGTCGCGATCGGCTAAAACCACACCGAAACCAAGTACCAATGGAGCAATCCCTAATAGTAACCAATAGTTTTGCTTTTTCACATCTCACCTCCTAATCACTGTTGCTGCAGATATTGCAGAATGTCGCCCTTTTCCTGAGCTGTACACGCCCTACCCCAGGTCCATTTGCAATTACGCTTAAACCACTTCTCAATCTTTTTCCCATCTCTCAGACGATCTGGATTAACCGATACTGACAAGGGCTCAATGGTTTTGCCTGTCTTCACATGACGCCCCGGCTTTCGCAGATCATCGCCGTGGCAGTCGTTACAAGTGCGGTTTTTGCCACTTTTTTCATCTCTTATCTTTTGCTGCCATAATATTTCACCTTGCGCAGCAGAAAATGGACCCGCCCCCATGCTTTGATAGCTGCTGAGTCTCTCTTGCAACGCATTGGCATACAGTAGAGCAGGAAAACAAAACAGGATTAATGGAATTGTGATTACTGTTTTCATAGAATCAACCTCTTTTAGTACCGGTAATCATTGAGCGCAGCAGATTTTCCTGATGCAGAAGCGAACCAAACACAACACCAGCCAAATGAAATACCACTAAGAAAAGGGTTAGATTGGCAAAGAATTCGTGAACCTCTTCAAACAGCTCTCCACCATATGGGGTATTGGAAAAAAATGGCTCAGCCAACGGACCCAATCCCTCAGCACCATAGGCCAACATGCCGGAAAATGTGGTTATCAGGAGAGATATCAGCAGAGCAACAATCATTGCGCCACCAGCAGGATTGTGGCCAATCGTGCGTTTGGCTTTAAAACTGATGAGATCCTTAAGGTAATCCAGCACCTTGCCAGGAGAGACTACAAAATCACTGAATCGAGCATAGCGTGTCCCAACCATGCCCCAAACAATACGCAGCGAAACCAGAATGGCAATTAAGTAACCGGCATAGACATGCAGGGTCATCAACTCGTCTTCCGTCACCCAGGTGACTAAAAACGAACCCACCAGTGTCCAATGAAAAAGGCGTACGAAGGGATCCCAAACTTTAATCTCGCGCTTTTTTCTCATCTTCAATCTCTCTGTTTAGCTATTTGATGGTAAGCATGACTGAAGAAAATGAAATCAAGCTGAAAATAGAAAAATTATTTGAAACCAGATCGAATTGAATGAGTCAGTTGAAATTATGTAGGGTTGAAAAAACGGAAAATTGGTGGTTCTGTTCATGGCGTGGCAGGAACAAATCCTGTATTACGAGCACAATATGTTTCTACCGTAGGGTGGGGCCATGCCCCACCATTTAGCCTAAGCGATAGTATAAAACCGTCTAGATTTTCAATCGCGACCCAGTCATATCTTCCGCTAGCAGTGAACGTTTAACACCACATGGTGGGGCATGGCCCCACCCTACTGAAACGTAGAGTTGGCACTCAATATCATGCTGAAGTTTGTGACGGGGACAAATCCTGCATTACAAGCTCAATATGTTTCTACCGTAGGGTGGGGCCATGCCCCACCATTTAGCCTAGGCGATAGTATAAAACCGTCTAGATTTTCAATCGCGACCCAGTCATATCTTCCGCTAGCAGTGAACGCTTAACACCATATGGTGGGGCATGGCCCCACCCTACTGAAACGCAAAGTTGGCACTCATTATCATCTTGAAGTTAGTGGTAGGGACAAATCCTGCATTACAAGCGCAATATGTTTCTACCGTAGGGTGGGGCCATGCCCCACCATTTAGCCTAGGCGATAGTATAAAACCATCTAGATTTTCAATCGCGACCCAGTCATATCTTCCGCTAGCAGTGAACGCTTAACACCATTTGGTGGGGCATGGCCCCACCCTACTGAAACGCAAAGTTGGCACTCAATATCATGCTGAAGTTAGGGATACTGTGAGATATTAGTGAAGATGAATAGCGTGATATTACATGACCGGCAGTGCCACACCCCAGATTACAGAATCTAGTATGTCAGGTGGGGCGATTGCCCCACCTGATGTTGGGTCAGCTCATGTGACCTTTAACTGCAACATCTCCTCTCCATCTTCATCGGAGAGATGCACGGCACAGGCAATACAGGGATCGAAACTATGTATAGTTCTGAGTATCTCAACAGGCTGCTTGGCATCAGCCAACTGGTGATTGTCCTGCAACGCTGCCTCATAGGCGCCAGGTTGACCGTTGGGATCCCGTGGACCAGCATTCCAGGTACTGGGCACCACTGCCTGGTAATTTGCGATCTTACCATTCTCGATTACAATCCAGTGTCCCAATGCCCCTCGTGGGGCCTCCATGAAACCTACACCTCGACACTCACTTGGCCAGGTGGAAGGATCCCATAGGGTCTCATTGAAGGTCTTTGTATCACCCCCCTTGATGTTGGCAATCAGTTGGTCATACCAACCTTGCATGGCATCTGCAAGAATCTTGGTCTCCAATGTCCTGGCCGCTGTACGACCTAAGGTTGAGAATAGTGCCCGAGTCGGTAGATCCAACTTACTGAGCGTCATACCGACCAACTCTTTAGTTTGCTCATGCCCATTGGCATACATCATCAACACCCGTGCCAATGGACCGACTTCAACCGCCTTACCTTTCCAGCGAGGCGCCTTCAGCCAGGAGTATGACTGATCCACATCCAGATGTTTATAGGGTGGCTCTGGCCCAGTGTAGTTCAGCGTTGTCTCGCCATCGTAAGGATGTAAACCCTGTTCCTTACCACCGCTATAGTCATACCAGGAGTGAGATATATGCTCTTGAATCTCGTCAGCGTTATTCAGATCGAGAGGATGTACGGTTGAGAGATCCCTGTCCAGAATTACGCCACTGGGGAAGAAAAAGCTGTCGGGGTCATCCATCGAAGTACCCGGAAGATCCCCGTAGCACATAAAGTTACCTAAGCCTTCTCCCCGCTCACCCCAATCCTTATAGAAACCAGCCACAGCCAGCGTATCAGGAACATAGACCTGGTCGGTGAATTCACGCATCTTGGTGATGACATCCTGCACCTGGGAAAGCTTCTTGGTATTGATAGCTGAATCAGAGTTGAGATCAATCGCTGAAGCAACACCACCTACCAGAAAATTGGGATGTGGGTTCTTGCCACCAAAGATGGTATGTAACTTCACCACATCTCGCTGCCAGCTTAAGGCCTCAAGATAGTGGGCAACCGCCATCAGGTTGGCCTCAGGTGGCAGTTTATAGACTGAATGCCCCCAATAAGCCTTAGCGAAGATACCCAGTTGCCCTGCTTCAACTAAGCCCTTTAGCTTCTTCTTAACATCAGAAAAGTAACCGGGTGAAGCCTTTGGCCAATTGCTCAGGGATTGGGCAAGTGCTGAGGTCTGACCCGGATCAGCCGATAAGGCAGAAACCACATCCACCCAATCCAGGGCATGCAGATGATAAAAATGCATCACATGGTCATGGATATACTGGGCACCAATCATCAGATTGCGAATTAATTGTGCATTTTGCGGAATCTGGTAGTTAAGAGCATCCTCAACCGACCTGACCGAAGCAAGTCCATGCACCAGGGTACAGACACCACAAATTCTCTGTGCAAAAGCCCAAGCATCTCTCGGATCCCTACCCTTAAGTATGATCTCGATACCTCGAACCATGGTGCCTGAAGAATAAGCACTGCTTATCTGATCGCCTTCCATCTGGGCTTCAATGCGCAGATGACCTTCGATTCTGGTGATGGGATCCACGACGATTCTTTCACTCATTTTTTCTCGTCTCCTATCGGTACGAATGGCGCTACTTTTTTAGTGTTACTCTTCATCTTCAACCAGATGCTCAGCAATCATCTCTGTCAATCCGACGACTGGCATCTCCATGCGATACTCTTCCAGCCCTTCTTCGATAATCAACCGGCAATTGGCGCAGGCGGTCACCAGGGTCTCTACATTGAGTTCATCCAACTGGGTTTTCTTACGCTTGAAAACTTTGATACGTAACTCTTCGGCTCGCTCGTTGGCACTGACGCCTCCGCCACCACCGCAACACCAGTTCATCTCTCTGTTATCATGCATATCGACAAAGTTACTGGCCACCATATTCAACAGATTGCGTGGCGGCTCCAATACGCCCCCTTTACGCACAATCTGACAAGGATCATGAAAGGTCAAACGTTCATCTTCAGTACCCTTTGTCTTTAAACGACCGCTTGAGCGCAGTTCATCCAGCAGTTCAAGGATGTGTACCACTTTAAAGTTATAGGGCCGACCGATGAGGTTGGGGCCCTCCCAGCGAATTGCAGTATAAGCATGACCGCACTCAGGACTGATGACATAGTTGACTTTCAGCTTTTCTGCGGCAACCACGACTCGGTTCACCAGCTCCCTGGCAATATCAGAAGAGCCGATCTGAATACCTGAATTGGTAGCCTCGTAAGCCACAGAACTAATAGTCCAGGTTACTCCAGCCTGCTTGAAAATGCGTGCAAGCGCCTCGAGATATTCAGGGAAATTCATGATCTCCATGGATGACAAAAGCGCCATGTAATCAACACCCTCTACATCCACGGGTATGGTCAAACCGGTATCGGCTTCGATATGTTTGATCTGTGCAGCCACCGCGGGAAATTTAACCCCCATAGGACTGCCGATCGTAACAGCTCGTTTGCTAGCGCCTTTTATGCCTTCGGGCGCGTAGCCTGCAGCCACAAATCCTTCCCGGGCACGCCGAATCATGTAGCTGATATCATTGCCAACCGGGCAGACCATTGAACAACGCCCGCAGAGTGTGCAGCCGTCATAGATAAGTTCTTCCCACTCCGCTAACAATTCATTTGTCACCGGTTTACTCAGACCCACAAGGGATTTCACTCTGCCCCACAGGGTATACTCTTGCTCCCAAACCCTGCGCAGCGGCTCCAATTTATGGATAGGAGTATATTTTGGATCACCAGTCTCGGTATAGAAGAGACAGGCTTCAGCGCACATTCCACAATTAACACAACTGGAAAAAAACGACGCCACAGGGGCATTAATCTGTTCACGAAAGGCATTCATGCCTCTTTCAAGTGTTGCCTCGCTCATGACTGAACTCCTCTGCGCCCTGCCATAGCGCCGTTATACCAACGGGCAATAATAAAGGTGAAGGCATGCATCAGCTTGGTAAAGGGAAAGAGCACCATCAATATTTCAATACTCAGAATGTGTAGCCCCAAAACCAGCGGATAGGGATCGATCATACGATGGTAGGCCAGATATCCGCTAAGCATTGGAAGAAAGGTAACCAACCAGGTCAGATAATCTTCCGGGCCACTGAGAAAACGCTTCACCGGATGGGTCAGACGACTGAACAACATTGCCACCAGGGTAACGATAGTGACTGCAGCAACAGCATCGACAAGATTACTGGCTATACCTGGCCAACGAATACCAAAAATAGATTCAATGAATTCGATATGGGGCACAAACAAAAACAGAGTAACTAGAAAGCCAATGTGCCAGATATATCCACCAACAACAGTGAATGGGGAACGATTGAATGTACCAGATTCTGGTGCAGTACGAGTCACCAGGGTCAGTAACCCTGCCCCAAGCTCAGCACCTCTGGGTTCAGAATAATCCGGCTTACGACCCAATATCAATACTTCAAGCAGCCGGATTAAAACGCCAACAATAAATATCACCAGAGCTATATCAAACCCTGGCCCTCTAACCCATAAAAGAAAATCAATTGGTGTGCTCATGATTTCTTATCCAAATCGTCGATGGTAACGGTTTCGTGGTTTGCAGCCGCCTTGGACTGAGTGCTTCGATTTATCGCACCGGCAGCTGCCCCCAACGCAACACCTGCACCTACTACATAGCCTGCATTGCGGGAGATATCGCTATCGGGAATGGAGAGTGCATTATAAAATCCACCTGCATCCCAAAAGTCTGGTTCGGAACATCCCAAACATCCATGACCGGACTCTACCGGCCAACTGGTACCCTGATTCCACTTGGTGGTGGCACAGGCGTTATAGGTCATCGGACCTTTGCAACCCAATCTGAACAGACACCAGCCTTTGCGTGCACCTTCGTCATCAAAGGTTTCGGCAAACAATCCCTTGTCATAGAAGGGACGACGATAACATCGGTCATGAATACTTTGGCCATAGAAGACCATTGGGCGTCCTAACTCATCCAACTCTGGTAACGCACCAAAGGTCAGAAAGTGGGCCAGTACGCCGGTAATTACTGTCGGAATGGGTGGACAGCCAGAAACATTTACAACAGGTTTATCTTTAACAATCTCCCCAACTGATACAGCCCCGGTTGGATTGGGATCGGCATGGGGTAGACCACCAAAGGCAGCACAACTTCCAACAGCCACAACTGCTGCAGCCCCGGCAACAGTCTCTTCCAGCATCTGTAGATTACTGATACCGGCTATTGCGGAGTAACCTGGATTCCCTAGCGGAATAGAGCCGTCGACTACAACGATATATTTTCCTTCATTTTCATGCATTGCTGCTTCCCGGGCAGCTTCTGCGGCATCACCTGATGCAACCTGCAGGGTATGGTGATAGTCGAGTGAAATGTGGTCGAAAATGAGATTTTCAACGCTCGGGGAGTGGCTGCGGGTCAGCGATTCTGTGCAGCCTGTACACTCTTGAAAAGAGAGCCAGATAACCGATGGACGTCTGGCTTTTTCCAACGCTTGAGCAATCGCTGGAACCATTGATGGTGGCAATGCCATCAAGGAAGCAGTGGCAGCACAATACTTGAGAAACCCTCGTCGTGAGATGCCCTGTTCACGTAAGCTTTCACCAAGTGTCTTGGTCATTTTTTTTAAGTCATCAGCCATCACAACTCCTACCGCTTAGCTCAAAGTGCGGAATTATCGGTATTTAACTCTTTTTCAAGTTGGCCTATAGCATCAAGAATATCTTCCTGCTGAGAGAGTACGATTTGTGGAATTCGACCAATCTCAACCTGCAAAGCAACGCGCTCCCCTTCAGCATTACGATGATCTATTACCCAAACACCTGAAAAGGCTGTCTCCCAGATCTTGCTCTTACCCAGGGAATCCATGGTCAAACTTATTTCGCCTTCTCCCAGCTTGCTCAACAACAGCTCTTCATCCCCTGGCCCGAATGGTATGGCACGTAGATCTATACACCATGGCTCAGCGTCAGTGGTGAATCGTTGAAGCGCATGAAGAATTTCATGCAAAATGGGGATTGCATTTGAGTGGTTGTTTTGAGTGCCCTCAGAAGGCACTACTTTTACGGCGATGTCCTGGAGTCTTTGCATCAGGTAAGCTCTAAACTTTAGCTTATATACAAGAATATCACTGATTTCTGATAAAGGTGCTGATCTGGATCATCATTGCGTTGGAAGAGTGTTAATATTTTTTGCATATAGGTTCTCTTATTGTTTTTTAATCACATTATGTGGTGATGTTTTTATGAGAAGGATAAAAAGTAAAAAGTAACTAAAGTAGTAAGCTATTGCTGAGTAATTAAACGCTGAGCCAAAGCATTCCGACACCAGTTATTACCACGCTGGCACTCAGGTTTTAAAACCCCACCCCCCCAGTATAGACACTATTTCATCAATGCCCTTATCGATTGTCGGCTCAACAACCTCACTCAAAGTCTCTCCCCAATCAAGCTCTTTGGGTTCTATCCCCACCAGGCAACGGGGATCGGGTAAGGTTTCTGATAGACGGGCAATATCCAACAGATCGCCCAGGCTGACTTCATGAACACTGGATCGGTTACCCATTAGATATTTGTCCATCTGCTCATTGTGAAACACCTTCAAGCTACCCGGAGGCAAGTTCATACGTGCCGCATCCACTACAATCAGGCCTTCAGACTCTGCTATAGGCTCTGCCAGAGTGAAACTGAGGGTGCCACCATCCAGAAAGTTGACACCAGCTATTTCGCCAAACCTCTGTTGCATACGGTTTACCAGATGGACACCTATACCCTCATCACTTAAGAGGTTATTTCCAATTCCGAGGATCAATACAGATTGTAATGACATTTTTTTACCTTGAAGGAGCATATGACTCCCTGAGAGAATAAACTAATTGTTTTCTGAAAGTGCAGGTTACACTATGTGTCTCGGCATACCCATGCAGATAAAAGAAATTAATGGCTTTACCGCACGCTGCGAAGCCAAAGGTATAGAAAGGGATGTCAGTCTGTTCATGCTACAACATGAAGAACTGGCTGCGGATGACTTCGTAGTGGTGCATGTCGGTTACGCTATCCAAAAAGTCTCTCCCCAGGAGGCGCAATCTGCCTGGGAGATCTATGACGAAATGTTAGCCAAGATGGATCAACAATCGGATGCATGAGTTGGCAGTCTGTCAATCCATGCTGCGCCAGGTTGAAGAGATAGCATCCCGGGAAGAGGCCGTATCGGTTGAGCGCATCATCATCCAGATTGGACCACTCTCTGGCGTGGTGCCGGATCTACTGAAGCAGGCCTTCACCATTGCCCGTGCAGGGACTAAAGCTGCGAACGCAGAGCTGGTTACTGAAACACAAAAGATTCGAGTCCATTGCCTACAATGTGGATATGAGTCTGATGCCCCGCCCAATCGCCTGATCTGCTCCCAGTGCGGAGACTTTCGAACCCGACTCATCAGTGGCGATGAACTTTTGCTGTCCAGTGTTGAACTCATCAAGAGAGAATATTAGGAGTACCATCAAAATGTGTGACACCTGCGGATGTAATATCACTCACGGCAACCGGCATCTCATTGAAGAGGGAGGCAAGCATGCCCATACACACGGTGACCATGTCGCAATCGAGGTTTTAGAGAACCTGTTAAGTGAGAATGACCACCAGGCAGCGCACAACAGAGAACACTTCAATCAACATGGGGTTTTGACCATCAATCTTATGTCTTCCCCTGGCAGTGGTAAGACCCGCCTGTTGGAACGCACCATCGATATGCTCAAACAGCGCTACCGGATCGGTGTCATCGAGGGAGATCTCGAAACTGAAAATGATGCAGAACGTATCCGTCGAAAAGGCGTTCAGGCGGTACAGATCACTACCGGAACTGCCTGTCATCTCGATGCACATATGATTCATCAGGTGTTGCACCAGACCCAGCTTGAAGCGCTGGATATATTGTTTATCGAGAATGTTGGTAATCTTGTCTGCCCTGCCAGCTTTGACCTTGGGCAGCATCTCAATGTCACCTTGTTGTCGGTAACCGAAGGGGATGACAAGCCAGCCAAGTACCCGGTGATTTTCCGTGTTGCAGATCATGTGCTGATCACAAAGTCTGACCTGCTACCTCTACTGGACGACTTTAATCCAGACAGGGCAACTCAGGCACTGCAACAACTCGCCTACAGCAACCCAATCACCCTAGTCTCAGCAAAATCAGATCAGGGTCTCGACAGCTGGCTCAGTTGGCTGGAGGAAAAGATCAAATTGCAGCGGGCAACACCAGAACCGGAATCGCTTCAAACGGCACCTATCGGGTAGACAAAAGCACCATGTCCCTCTCAGCTAAAACCTGGTTGTCAGAGCTGCACAAACTCCCCCTCAAGGGACGATTCAGGATCATGAATGTATGTGGCGGTCATGAACGGTCGATCACACAGGCGGGACTGCGTGGCGCCCTACCCTCACAGATTGAGCTCATTCCAGGACCAGGCTGTCCGGTATGCGTCTGCCCCGAAGAGGATATCTATCAGGCGATACAACTGGCACTGAATGAAAAGGTCACTCTCCTTGCATTCGGAGATATGTTGCGGGTACCTGTGAATGTTCCCAAGCAGGAGCCACGATCATTGGATCAGGCTCATGCTGCTGGCGCTGATATCCGTCCAATTGCCTCTCCCATAGAAGCACTGAAGCTCGCCCTCTCTGATCCAGCTGGTGACTATGTATTCTTCGCCGCAGGATTCGAGACCACCACAGCGCCTGTTGCCTCTCTGCTGGTGCAGGGAATTCCTGAAAACCTCAGCATACTTTTATCAGGTCGCCTGACCTGGCCAGCCGTATCCATGCTACTCGATTCCGATACTCCAGGATTCGATGCATTGGTGGCACCTGGGCATGTCGCTACCGTCATGGGCCCTGAAGAGTGGACATTTGTCGTCGATAAACACCAACTCCCCGCAGCCATCGCCGGATTCACAAGTGAAAGCCTAATTGCCGCCACCTACTCAGTATGCCGCCAACATCTGGATGGAAAACGTTTCCTGGATAACTGCTATCCGGAGTTGGTTAGGCCTGGTGGTAATCCAAGTGCAATAAAACATCTAAATACCGCTCTGGATGTTGTGGATGCAACCTGGCGGGGTATTGGAACTATTCCCAAATCAGGCTTCGCCCTGCATCAGAACTACTCCAACTGGGATGCAAAAATCCGCTACCCGGAATATGATAAACCTGAACGGAAACGAGCTGGGGAAATGCCCCCAGGCTGTGACTGCGCCAAGGTAGTGCTGGGAAAAAAATATCCCAATCAATGCCGACTCTATGGAGAGGCCTGCACCCCGAGAAACCCGATTGGCCCCTGTATGGTCTCTGATGAAGGGGCTTGCCGTATTTGGTGGAGCAGTGGGCTCAGAACACAGGATCGAAGTCTGGTTGATTGAATTTCTCTGAAGTTAATCTGGATAAATAAACTTCATCAGCTCATTTCTGATATAGATATCAATCTGTCTAATTTTGGGTAAGCCAGATCAGCATCTGGCAATGATTTTATGGACTAAGTCGACAAATTAGCGAAGTTGCCCTAACAGGACTAACTGTCACATTGGATCAAGCGTTATCATGCTCCTGATGACAACCTGACTGATAAAAAACTGCTAATCCAATCCCTCACCCGCCGACTGTTTAACCACATGGAGCATGGTATCAATATCCCGGGCCGTCTGTTAGACAAGGTTAGGACGGATTACGAGAATGAAACCAATCCCGGTAAGAAACGGGTAAGAGGTGCGATGTTAGCAGGTGCATTGTTCAATCGAGCTGCAGATATCTTCAAGGAAGATGCATGCTTCAGGTCGCGCCCTACGAGGCTTTACGACCCGTTCAGACTCTGCGTTGCGTTTTTCGACAGGCAATGAGCATGGCTTCAAAGCACGCCTTGATTCTGAATGGGTCGTAAAGCCAGAGGGCACAAGCAGTTATTAGAGATGCCCTTAACTTGACCGTAGTGTTTTTAAATTCCTTATTACAACTGTTCGTTCAATAAGGTAAGTAAATTACATACTACAATCTACTTAAGGGCACTGATTCTTGAAGTGTTGAACCAATTCATTATGTCGATCAATCAAATCTCTTCTACATCTTACATCTGCATCCTGTCACTACTAGCATTCAGTAACACTGTTTTATCAGATGATTTTCAGTCTGCCCTGGTATCTGCCGCCATGGAGCGAACACAACACAGTGTACGTTATGACGGATCTTACTATTCGATCGATTATCCTGGTGGGGATGTACCACCCCATATCGGAGTCTGTACCGATGTTGTTATTCGTAGCTACAGGTCGTTGGGCACTGATTTACAGCGATTGGTACATGAGGATATTTCAACTCATTTTAGTGAATACCCATCACGTCGGATTTGGGGTTTGAATCGGCCTGATCCCAATATTGATCATCGTCGGGTGCCAATTCTTCAGACCTTCTTTTCTCGCAAGGGTGTTTCTTTGCCCGTTACTGATCGTATTGATGATTATATAGCTGGTGATCTGGTTACCTGGATGTTACCCGGCAATCTGCCTCATATTGGTATTGTCAGCGATAAGATAGATGCAAATAGTGGCGTACCTCTTATTGTTCATAACATTGGCTCCGGGCCTGTTGTTGAGGATGTATTGTTTGATTTTATTGTTACTGGGCATTATCGCTATGTGCCAGCAGGGTATTCAGGGACGGGTTCTGCGGAGTGATAGCAGTTTCAAACATGTGGAATCACCTCATACACCGGCTGTCTTGACTACTGATGACGGAACAACAAGCCCTTCATTGAGGTGACACTCGATGTAACAGCTATCCAACAACCCGCATACTTTACATTACAAACATTTTTGACATCGAAATCAGTAATATGGCCACCTTGTGGATACCACTGATTTGGTTTGAATTACTACCCTACTCTATATTGTTTCAGCTATTTTTTGTTTATTTTTGGGATTACTAAACAAGTGTTCAACTAAAAAAACGTAGACTATTGAATTGGCAAAGAAAAGAGAAAATAGAACCCGTCACTTCCCGCTTCAACTGGTGACCGATCACAGCTCTGCCATTGTAGAAAACTTATATAATGCCAGAGAGTTGGTAGATGAGAATCGTCTTCCCTTGATCTGATCACAAGATGAAAATAAGCACCTGATTCAGACTCGTTGAACCCTCAATTGAAACTCACTTCGCCCGATTAGGTCTATACTCATATCAATACTGACTGTTTTACTAGGTTTTGAACATGCGTAAAATCGGGCAGAGCATTATGCAATGGATAGCAGACTGGCTGACCAAAGAGGGTCCGCCGTCCTCTTCCCCTTTGTGTGATTTCAATCGACTTATCTATGAACTTCGACCAGGCGATGTGTTACTGGTAGAGGGCCGCAGTCGTGTCAGTAATGTCATCAAAACAATAACTCAGAGCACCTGGACCCACTCAGCCCTCTATATTGGTCGTATCTATGACATTCGTGATCCCCAGCAGCAGCAAAAGGTCAGGATGGCCTACAAAGGTGACCTGAGCGAACAGTTGATGGTCGAGGCCTTGCTGGGTGAAGGCACTATCATCGCCCCCGTCTCAAAGTACCGCAAAGACCATTTGCGTATCTGCCGCCCTGCAGGTCTGGAGCCGGAAGATGCACATACTGTTGTCGCCCATGCTATTCAGCATATCGGTATCGACTATGATGTTCGCCATCTACTCGATCTAGCACGCTTTTTCTTTCCCTGGACATTTCTACCGAGACGCTGGCGTTCCAGTCTGTTTGAACACAATGCTGGCATGCCGACCAGAACGGTCTGCTCATCGCTGTTGGCCTCAGCGTTTAACAGTGTCAATTTTCCAATACTTCCGTTCATAGACCGGGACGATGACGGTAGCCTGCGTTTTTTTAAACGTAACCCAAGGCTTTTTACACCCAAGGATTTTGATTACTCACCCTACTTCGACATCATCAAATACCCCTTTTTAGGTCTTAATGATCTTGGAGTTTATCGACGTCTTCCCTGGTGCGAAGAAGATATTCTTTATAACGATGATGAACGCGCCTTTGTTGCCGCGACGCGTGGCGAAACGGCGAGTTGCGTTGATGACCGTACCATCTTCTCTTTCAGAGCCAACAAAAAAGCAAAGCAGACAACCAAGCCCGCTGAAGACAACACGCCCTCAGATCTCAATACCACCGCAAGGGAGGCAGACCAATGACACTACTTGGACTCATTTTGTTGCTTATGACCTTCTGGGGACTTGCCTATGGATCTGCAAGGGCAATTGTTTGGATCATCACACCCCCTGTGTTACTGGTCAGCCTGTTAATGGCAAATCTTATTTCTCTGAGCGGATGCCTGGTTATCGGCCTGCCCTACGCCGTTGCCCTGTTTTTCCATCTGATGCCTGAACAGCGTCGGCAGTGGATCAGTCAGCCTTTATTGAAAGCATTCCGAAGTGTAATGCCCTCTATGTCGACAACAGAAAAGGAGGCACTAAACGCCGGCAATGTCTGGTGGGATGGTGAACTCTTTTCCGGTCAACCCAATTGGCAGGAACTGCTGCATCAACCCGCCTGCACGCTAACCGAACGCGAGCAGGCCTTCCTCGATGGGCCGGTAAATGAGTTGTGCAACAAGCTTGATGATTGGCAGATAACCCATGAAGATAAAGACTTATCTCCAGAGGTTTGGGAATACATAAAGAGTTCAGGCATGTTCGGCATGATTATTCCTGAATCCTATGGTGGTTTGGGATTCTCCGCTTATGCGCATTCCCAGGTGGTGATGAAAATCGCCAGCCGCAGTATTACCGCGGCAGTTACCGTAATGGTTCCAAACTCTCTTGGTCCAGCCAAACTGTTGATGGTTTACGGTACCCAGGAACAGAAAGACCGTTATCTCAGAAGTCTCGCCAAAGGCGAAGAGATCCCCTGCTTCGCACTCACCAGCCCAAAAGCCGGTAGTGATGCAGGCGCCATACCGGACAGTGGTGTGGTCTCCTATGGCAAGTATCAGGGAAAGGAGGTACTTGGCATTCGCCTGAATTTCGAGAAGCGCTATATTACTCTGGCACCTGTTGCTACTCTGATTGGTCTTGCATTCAAGTTGGAGGATCCAGAGCGACTGCTCAGTGATGATCCCTTGCCAGGGATAACCGTGGCATTGATTCCCAGGGATACTGCAGGAATAGAGGTAGGTAAGCGGCATATGCCCCTAGATATCCCTTTTCAGAACGGACCGATCTACGGACGGGATGTTTTCATTCCTATCGACTGCTTGATTGGTGGCGTTGAGGGTGCAGGTCGGGGTTGGCAGATGCTGGTTGAATGTCTCTCTGAAGGTCGAAGCATCTCACTACCAGCCCTATCCACCGGAGCAGGTAAACACGCCAGCCGTTATACCGGTGCTTATGCTGCAGTACGTAGCCAATTTAATCAACCGATAGGTCATTTTGAAGGTGTGGAAGAGGCCTTGGCCAGAATCGGTGGTCTAACCTATGAGATGGATGCTGCGCGTAAACTAACCCTAACTGCCCTGGATAGCGGCGAAACCCCATCCGTCATCTCCGCCATCGTCAAATACCATTTGACTGAACGTTATCGCCAGGTGATCAATGATGCCATGGATGTCCAGGGTGGCAGCGGTATCTGTCTTGGACCGGACAATCTTTTAGGCAAGGCCTATCAGGCAATCCCCATAGGTATTACGGTTGAAGGCGCCAACATACTCACCCGCAGCATGATCATATTTGGACAGGGTGCGATACGAGCACATCCATTTGTGCTCAAGGAGTTCGAAGCCGCAGAAAATCCGGATCGCAATGTTGGCCTGGTTCAGTTTGATAGTGCGCTATTCAGTCATGTTGGATTTGTGGTGACCAATTTCGCACGTACCCTTTGGCTCGGCATTACCCATGGTCGAATTTCTGAAAGCCCAAAAAGTGGCCCCTCCCGTCGCTACTTCCAGCGTCTCAACTGGATGTCATCTGCTTTTGCGTTGACTACAGATATTGCACTGATGACATTGGGTGGTTCTTTAAAACGCAAGGAGCGTCTATCTGCAAGGTTGGGAGATATACTCAGCAATCTATACATCGCCAGTGCCTGCCTGAAACGTTATGTAGAAGAGGGAGAAAAACCTGAAGACCTACCACTGATGCAGTGGGCCCTGGATGATTCACTCTACCGTATACAACATGCATTGAGAGGCCTGCTGCGTAATATGCCTGCAAGGCCACTGGCCTGGCTGTTACGAGTAGTGATCTTTCCAACCGGGTTGCCATTTCATAAGCCTACAGACCATTTGGATCATCAGGTCGCACGTAGTCTATTGAAGCCTGGGGAAGTACGCGATCGTCTGACTCAAGGCATATTTACTACTGATGATCCGAATCAGCGAGTCGCTCAACTTGAAAAAGCTTTAATCGCAGTCACTGCCACAATCCCACATGAGAAGACCTTGAAGCGTGCAAAAAGGGCTGGACAACTACACGGCCATAAGATGCCCGACCTGATCAATGAAGCCATCAAATTGGGGATATTGAGTGAACCCGATAGAGCCGCTTTGGAAGAGGCTGATCGTCTGCGTAACCAGATTATAGAGGTCAACGCCTTCGACCATTTAACTCCGTCTGGAACTGAAAAAACCAAGCAGAGCGCCCGTATCTCAACAATAAATAAGTTGGGTGCCGCTTAACCCGGGAACCAAAGATCTATGCAGGAGTGAGGAACCACTTATGTACAAGAATAAAAATGTCAAAAGTAAAGTCTATGTAGTTGATGGAAGTCGTACACCTTTTATCAAAGCGAGAGGCAAGCCAGGCCAATTTCTGGCCTCTGATTTAGCCGTCTCAGCAGGACGGCCTCTACTCACCAGACAACCCTTCCCAGCTGAAGCCTTGGATGAGGTGATTGTAGGCTGCATTGCACCAGGTCCCGACGAGGCCAATATAGCGCGCATTATTGCCCTTCGGCTCGGTTGTGGTGACAAAGTCCCCGCCTGGACCGTGCAGCGCAACTGTGCCTCAGGACTCCAGGCGATTGACAGTGCAGCACTTGATATCTCCACAGGGCGAGCCAATTTAGTTTTGGCTGGTGGCACTGAATCGATGAGTCATCACCCCGTACTACTCAACCAGACCATGGTTGCCTGGCTGGCAGACTGGAACAGAGCTAAGAGCTTTACTGCTAAAAGCAGACAACTTGCTGCACTACGCCCACAACATCTGCAACTGGTGATTGCACTGCTAAGAGGTCTCACCGACCCCCTGGTGGGGCTTACCATGGGTCAAACCGCTGAAAAGCTGGCGTGGCGATTTAATATCGACCGCCAGACTATGGATGAGTTCGCGGTACGCAGTCATCAGCGACTGGCAGAAGCTATTGATGCAGATCGTTTGAATGAGATCGAACCCCTCTACACAAATGACGGTGAGTTATTTGAATACGATGACGGATTGAGACGGGACAGCACAGTGGATAAGCTGGCCAAACTAAAACCGGCCTTTGATCGCCCGGTGGGCAAGGTCACAGCCGGCAACAGCGCGCAGATTACTGATGGTGCAGCCATGTTACTGCTGGCATCTGAAAATGCTATTGAACAGTATGATCTTCCCATCCTCGGTCAAGTGATCGATTGCCAATGGTCAGCGCTCGATCCCTCACAGATGGGATTGGGCCCTGTACATGCCATGGGTGAGCTACTCACAAGACAACAGATGGATGCCAGTGCAGTAGATTATTGGGAAATCAACGAAGCCTTTGCTACACAGGTAATTGCCTGTCAAACCGCATGGCAGGACGCTGACTACATGCAGAAGGAGCTCGGTCTCGAGGCCCCCCTTTCACCAATTCCTGATGACCGACTGAACGTTGATGGCGGTGCAATCAGTATTGGTCACCCTGTAGGTGCAAGCGGAGCACGACTGGTACTTCATCTGCTCAAAACACTTCAACAACGTGAAGCAACACGGGGAGTGGCAACTCTTTGTATCGGAGGCGGCCAGGGCGGCGCCATGTTATTGGAGGCGGTGAAATGAACAAGCACTGGAAAATCGAAACAGACTCGCATGGAATCAGCTGGCTTCATTTCAACCATGCCGACAGCCCGGTCAACATCCTCTCCCAAGAGGCATTTACTGAACTTGGGGAACGGCTTGATGAACTTGAGGCTGAGGCACCGAATGGACTTATCTTTATCTCTGACAAACCCAGTGGATTTATTGCCGGTGCTGACGTCAACAGCTTCCGCAGCGGCATGCATCAAAGAGAAGCCGAGGCCCATATAGAGCAGGTTCATGCGCTCTTTGAACGAATTGAAAATCTGAATTTCCCGACTCTGGCACTGATTCATGGATTCTGTCTGGGTGGCGGATTGGAGCTGGCACTCAGCTGCAATATTCGTATCGCGCAAGATGATGACTCAACCCGACTTGCCTTTCCGGAAGTCAGGCTGGGTATCTTTCCCGGTTATGGTGGCACTGTACGGGCCATCCATCGGATCGGCGCCCTGCCCGCTATGCAGCTGATGTTGAGCGGTCGTAGCATCAGTGCCCGCCAGGCAAAAAAGATGGGGATGGTGGATCAGATCGCCCCACAAAGACAGATCAGGGCATTGGCTCTGGATATGATTCAACGAAATGCGAAATCAGATCGACCCAATCTTTTAAACCGCTTGGCCAACACCCTCCCAGGGCGCCTGATCATTGCACCCTACCTGAAACATGAAACTGCCAAACATGCCAAGCCCAACCACTATCTCGCTCCCTTTACATTAATTGACCACTGGAAGCAGCATGGCGGAGACCCTGGGGCTATGTATCGCAGTGAAGCCCGAGAAGTAAGCCGTCTGCTGGTTGGGGATACTGCTCAAAACCTGATCCGGGTCTTCTTTCTACAGGAACGACTAAAATCCCTTGGCAGTAAAAATGACTTTATGCCCAAACATGTACATGTTGTTGGTGGAGGCATTATGGGGGGCGACATTGCAGCTTGGTGTGCACTGAAAGGTCTACAAGTCACCCTACAGGATCGGGAGGCAAAGTTTCTGACCCGAGCCATTGAACGAGCTCATAAACTATTCAGCCGCAAACTGCGCAAACCTCGACTGGTCAGAGCTGCAATGGATAGATTGATTCCCGATCCAAAAGGTCATGGTGTCGCCCAAGCGGATGTTGCCATTGAAGCCATCTTCGAAGATATCGAAGCAAAACAGCGACTGTTCCTTGAGCTTGAGTCGCAAATGCGTCCAGATGCCCTGCTTGCCTCGAATACTTCAAGCATCCCCCTGGAAACCATCAGCGAGGCACTAGACAACCCAAGTCGATTGATTGGTCTGCACTTCTTTAACCCTGTTGCTAAGATGCAGCTGGTTGAAGTGGTTCATGGAAAAGATACCGATCAGGATCTGATTCATAAGGGTGCCGCTTTCGTTCGACGCATTGATCGTCTGCCACTTCCAGTAAAAAGCAGCCCAGGCTTTTTGGTCAATCGTATCCTCATGCCCTACCTGTTGGAAGCGATGAAGATGATTGATGAAGGTATACCTGCCCCTGCAATCGACCAGGCAGCGGTGGATTTCGGTATGCCTATGGGACCAGTGGAGCTGGCAGATGCGGTTGGGCTGGATATCTGTCTGGCTGTCGCTGACAAATTAGCCCCGCTGTTCGATCTGGAGATTCCAGAAAAGCTCAAGCAACAAGTCGAACAGCAGCAACTCGGTAAAAAAAGTGGCCGAGGCTTCTATGCCTATGAGAAAGGTCGAATTCGTAAAGAAAAAATTGAGAGTGGATTTACCCCACCGGAAGACATCACTGACCGGATGATATTCCGTCTACTCAATGAGTCGGTTGCCTGCTTGCGAGAAGGTGTAATTGAGGATGAGGATCTGTTGGATGCCGGTGTGATATTCGGAACCGGATTCGCCCCATTTCGAGGTGGCCCGATGCACACCATACACACTGGCGGACTGGACAGTCAGCGCCATCAACTTGAGATATTAGAAAAACGTCACGGTAATCAGTTTCATCCTGATGACGGATGGGCTAACTTAAGGGGTGTGTAATGTTATTTTTTGAAAACACACATCACAATAAAGAAAAAGGGTCTCAGGAAGAGAGTGAACTGAATAACAACGATAACTTCGGCATGAATAAATTAAACACTGACTATATTAGCCTCGATCAAGCTGACACACTGGCAGGCGTATTTCAGGAGCGAGTCAGACGATCACCTGACGATATTGCCTATATTCAATACGATAGAGCCAGCGAGCAGTGGCAAGAGAGCAGCTGGCGTGAAATGGCGCTCAAGGTAGCCCAGTGGCAGGCAGCTTTTCGCAACGAAGATCTCAAACCGGGAGATCGTGTTGCGGTGATGATGAAAAACAGCAAGGAGTGGGTAACCTTCGATATCGCTGCATCAGGTCTCGGCCTTGTCACGGTGCCCCTCTATACCAACGACCGGGCGGAAAATATTGGTTATATATTGCAGGATGCAGGTGTACGACTGCTGCTGCTCGAGACTGATCAGCAGTGGCGTGATCTACAGCAGATCCGTAATCAACTTGCCGGTCTTAATCGCATTGTGACGATGGAGAAGGTTGACCCCCTCGGTCTGCAACCACGTTTGGTACACATTGATGAGTGGCTATCAGATTTGAATGACGCAGAGTTGCAGGTATTAAATGTACCAAGCGAGGAGCTTGCAACGATTGTCTATACCTCTGGTACCACCGGTCGATCCAAAGGGGTTATGCTCAGCCACAGGAATATTCTGTGGGACATAGAGAGTGGCGTCAAAATCATCGACATATTCCCGGATGATACCTTTCTCTCTTTTCTGCCCCTGTCACATACCCTTGAACGCACAGTTGGCTATTACCTGGCGATGGTCTCTGGGGCCAAAACAGCATACGCTCGTTCCATTCCAGAATTGGGCGAAGACCTACAAATCATCAAGCCGACAATTATTGTCTCTGTACCCAGAATCTTCGAGCGAGTCTATACAAAGATACAGGACAAGTTGGCTTCCGACTCTGCAATAGCCAACAAACTCTTCAATCTTGCTGTAGATACTGGCTGGAAAAAGTTTGAATCTGAACAGGGTCGACAGGCCTGGTCTTCAAGTCAGCTTCTCTGGCCTCTGTTGAATAAACTTGTCGCCAGCAAGATACAGCAGAAACTGGGGGGAAGGCTGCGGATTGCCGTATCCGGTGGCGCACCTCTATCTGCAGAGATTGCCCGGGTATTCATTGGTCTTGGGGTACCAATTCTTCAGGGATATGGATTAACTGAAACCAGTCCGATCATCGCTGCAAATACGCATGAAAACAATATTCCATCGAGTGTTGGCATCCCCTTCCCAGGTGTAGAGATCAAGATCAATGAGCGTGAGGAGCTGTTATGTAGAGCACCCAATGTGATGCTGGGATACTGGAATAATAGAACAGCCACTGCAGAAACAATTGATGAAGAGGGGTGGTACCATACCGGTGACAAAGCCAAGATAGAATCCAACCACATCTTCATCACCGGCCGACTTAAAGAGATCATTGTTCTGGCAAATGGTGAAAAAGTACCCCCTGCAGATATGGAGATGTGCATCAGCATGGATACGTTATTTGAGCAGGTGCTGATCATAGGCGAAGGAAAACCCTATCTGAGTGCACTTATCTACCTCGATCCTGAACATGAGAATGCCCAGGGTTATGAAGCCAACAGCCTGAGTGAACAGCAAGAGCAGGTGTTACTCGATAGAATCAACAGTCATCTGGATAACTTTCCAGGGTATGCAAAGATAGTACGTGTGACCTTGACAAACGATCCCTGGACAGTAGAAAACGGATTGATGACACCCACCTTAAAACTACGCAGAAGTAAAATACTCACCACACATGAGGAGCAACTCAAAGCTCTATATAAAGGCCACTGAGATCTGCATCGAAAAATTGTAGGGTGCGGCCCTGCCGCACCATCAGGGTGAGAATTCTCCAATAATCCCAGATAGTTTGTTCGTTACCAGCAGCGTCTATACACCGACTCGTCAGGTGGTTTTTGTTTTAGTTGGGCATGGTGCGGCAGGGCCGCACCCTACATTGGATTGATAGTTCATACATTGAAACTGCACTGAAGTAGAATACTCACCACTCATGAGAAGCAACTCAAAGCGTTCACTGTGACCTGTATCGGAATATTTGTAGGGTGCGGCCCTGCCGCACCATGACTCACAAAACAAAACCACCTCAATAGCCGCATAACAGAAGCTACCAACTTCAGATTCTGCTGGAAAGTTACCGGAATTCCTGAGTAATTATCAACCAAATGGTGCAGCAGGGCCGCACCCTACATTGGATTGATGGTTCATACATTGAAACTGCACTGAAGTAAAATACTCACCACTCATGAGAAGCAACTCAAAGCGTTCACTGTGACCTGTATCGGAATATTTGTAGGGTGCGGCCCTGCCGCACCATGCCCCACTGAAACGAAAACCACCTAATGAACCGGTGAAGAGAAGCTACCGACTTCAGATTCTGTGGAAGGTAACCAGGATTCCTGAGCAATTCTTACCATCATCATCGAACTTCTATTCAGCCGACGAGATAGACCACTCTGAAAGATCTCCAGGATTAGCGATTCGCCAAAGGAAAACACCGATAGTAGTTATCAGATGTAACCTGAGCAACCTCTTCGATACTCATACTTTTGATATCAGCGACACACTCTGCAACCTGACGAACATAGATTGGCTGGTTTGGCTTACCGCGATGAGGTACCGGCGCAAGATAAGGAGAGTCTGTCTCAATCAGTAGACGATCAATCGGAACTTTTTTCACCACTTCGCGTAAATCCGCTGCGTTTTTAAAAGTGATAATGCCAGAGAAAGAGATATAGAAGCCCATCTCAATTGCCTGCTCCGCCATCGACCAGTCTTCAGTGAAACAGTGCATAACACCGCCAGTTTGATCCGCTCCCTCTGATTGCATGATGCTTAGGGTATCTGATTTTGCATCTCTTGTATGGATGATCAACGGCATCTCTGCCTGTTTAGCCCCTTGGATATGTCGACAAAATCGTTCACGTTGCCAATCCAGATCACCGGATCCGTGAAAATAGTCTAACCCGGTCTCCCCAATGGCAATTACCTTGGGGTGACTGGCCAGTTCTACCAGTTCGGAGGCGCTTGGATCACGCCGCTCTCTGTCATTCGGATGCACCCCAACTGATACTGAAATCTGGGGAAATGCTTCAACCAGTGAGACCATTGATGGCCAGGACTCCAAATCAATGGAGACGCACAACATCTGGTCGATTCCTGAATCAAGGGTCGTTGAAACAAAGCGATTGAAGTCGTTTTCATAATGATCGAGAGCAACCCGATCAAGATGGCAATGAGAATCTACAAGCATTGTAATATTTTCTGACTATTAGGCTGATAACGCATTTTACACCATCAGCCCTGGAGAGTTGCGGTCAGCGGCCATTTAAATAAAAGGGGAACTGGATATCAGATTTACAGCGTGTGTGTGGGACGGTCGGACTTGAGGGCACCGGCAAGATAGGTCTCGATCTTATTACGAGCCGCGCCACCATCCTGATCACTGAACTGAACACCTATACCTGCAGCCCTGTTGCCTTCAGCGCCAACTGGCGTAATCCAGATGATTTTACCTGCCACAGGGAGACGTTCTGCTTCATCCATAAGGGTTAATAGCATGAAGACTTCATCACCAAGACGGTACTGCTTGGTGGTGGGAATGAATAGACCACCAAACTGAACAAACTGCATATAGGCAGCGTACAAGGCGTTTTTATCCTTGATGGTGAGTGAGAGTATTCCTTGTTTCGGTCCGCCTGCCATATTTAACCTAATCTTCTATGCTGCCTGCGACGAGCAGGTATGCCACTCGATAAGTAGTTTTTCCAGTGTCAGTTGCAAATTTAAATTACTATCGGCCAATCCCCTTGCAACATAGAGATTTTCCAAATATTCTTGAATTTCCCTAGAGTTTAACTTGTCGGCTGTCTTCTGCAAAGCTTGAGTGCTATCTGGATTGAACAGGGAGGGGGCAGAGCTGGTCATTTTCAAACGCTGGAGATCTATAACCCAGCCAATCAGCCACTCCATCAATAGGTTAAAGTCGAATTTTTGCCAACGACCAGCCAACTTCACCGGATCCAAACGTCCCTCACTCAAAGCAAGAAACTGCTTCAACATCTCACTACGCCTTTCAAGCAACGCTTCATCATCCAGTGACAAGGCCTTAAGGGGTGCACCGTTCGCCAGGGCGAGCAGCAGTGAAGGATCTCCGTATTTAACCTTATCGGATAGCCAGTTCAAGGCACTCTCTTGCTCAGGGGGACGAAACAGTAAAGACATGCAGCGACTTCTAATGGTGGGTAACAATCTCGCTGGCTGATCGGTCAATAGCAAAATCACCGTACTGGATGTAGGCTCCTCAAGGGTTTTTAAAAGACTATTGGCTGCTCCGTTTGTCATTCGATGTGCTGGTTGAATTGCAATAACCTTGTAGTTGGCGGAATGGGTAGTCAGACCTGCTGAGTCGGTAAATCTTCTGATCGACTCAATTTTAATCTCACCACTTTTACTATCCTCATCTGGCCTGACCCACTGAAAATCGGGGTGATGACCACTCGACATTAATTGGCAGTTTCGACACTTTCCGCATGGCTGGCCCGATTTGTCCCTGTCAGAACAAAGCAATGATTGAGCGAAACTGAGTGCAAAGCGCTCTTTTCCAAGCCCGGAGGCGCCACTGAACAGTAGTGCGTGAGGTAGACGACCCTGATCGACAGATTGTTGTAATTGAAGCCACTGCGGCTCATGCCAGGGTAGATGTCTGTAGGCTATCTCACTCATCAGTGTGATCCAGAAATTCCGCCATCACAGCAGATATTTGCTGCTGTACTGTCTCCAAAGCAGGGGAAGCGTCAATAACTTTAACCCGGCCAGGTTCGCTTGCAGCAATATCGAGATAGCCGCTTCTCACCTGTTCGAAAAAAGTCTGTTCCTGTTTTTCAAAACGATCAGGCTCAGATCGTTTGCCGGCTCTATCCAGTCCAATTTCCACAGGAAGATCCAGAAGCAGGGTCAGATCTGGTCTCAGGTCACCCTGCACAAACTGCTCCAGGGTTTTGATTCGATCTTTTGCAAGGCCTCGACCAGCCCCCTGGTAGGCATAACTGGCATCAGTAAACCGATCACAGAGTACCCACTGACCTTGTTCCAGGGCTGGTATGATTTTACGCTGCAGATGTTCAGCTCTTGCTGCAAACATGAGGAGTAATTCTGTGTCATCTGCCATGCCTGTATGCCGATGCCCCAGCAGCAGATCTCTGACCTCTTCACCTAGTTCAGTTCCCCCTGGCTCACGTGTAAACAATACCTGTTTACCGGCTGCTTCCAACAAACCTCGTATAAAGGAGAGGTTACTGCTTTTACCAGCCCCCTCGCCCCCTTCTACAGTAATAAATCGTCCTCTCAGGCCTTCACTCATCGCTTTAACTGGTACTTTCGCACTGCATTGTTGTGTTGTTTCAGATTTTCTGAAAAATAGTGTCCACCTTCCCCTGTGGCAACGAAATAGAGAGTTTTGCCCGGCTTGGGGTGGAGTGCCGCCCTGATTGCCGCACCACTTGGCATAGCAATCGGTGTTGGTGTCAGGCCTTTGCGTGTATAGGTGTTGTAGGGGGTATCACGGGTCAAATCTCGCTTGCGTATATTGCCGTCATAACGATCACCCATGCCATAGATCACGGTCGGATCGGTCTGCAACAGCATGTTGCGGTTGAGCCGTCTGATAAATACCCCTGCAATCTCCTCTCTCTCTTCTGGCAGTCCAGTCTCACGTTCAATAATCGAGGCAAGGATGAGTGCTTCATAGGGTGTTTTTAAAGGCAGATCGGGTACCCGGTCAGCCCAGGCTTCATCTAGGGTCTTCTGCATGCGTTGGTAGGCCCGCTGTAGAAACTGCAGGTCTGTCGTACCCATTGGAAAATGATAGGTATCAGGATAAAAACGCCCCTCCGGATGCTGACCTTCAAAGCCTAGCCTGGTCATAATCTGAGCGTCATCCAAACCCTCTAGAGTCTGTTTTAAAACCGGGTTTGTTCGCACCGAACCCATCATCTGCGCAAAGGTCCAGCCTTCGATTATGGTTAATGCATGCTGCACCACCTGGGAAGAACTGAGTATTTCCAGCAGTTTCGGAGGTGTTATAGCTGCAGGCAAATAGTACTCACCAGCTTTTAATTGGCTGGCCGATCCATTCCAGCGAGCCAAAAACTCCAGTAGAACGGGTTTTTGAATTATCCCTTTTTGTTGGAGATCATTGGCCATCCCCCTGACGGTTGTGCCTGAAACAAGCTGATAGTTAAGGCCCTCTGCTGGTAATTCCAGCGGATTATTAATGAAATCATCGTATTCAAGCCATCCCCAGGCGAGGATAAGGCTTATAGCGAAGATTGAGATGCCTAACAGTCTGTTCATTCTCCCCTCATTTTACAGAAAGCTGTACTGTCTGATCGGAATTACCCGATTGGCCTGATTGTAGAAAAAGTTGGTTTCAGTAGCATCACACATCGGCTCGGTATGAATTTTCAACGAACTTGACCAGCTCAGAAGGAATATTACTCAGATCATATTGGCGATCTTCGAATCTTGCTACCGGACATAGCCCCAATATGGAGTTAGTGATAAACAGCGCATCAGCCTGTTTCAGATCGTCTAATCCTACTTTAATTACTTGTGGATGTAGAGAGTATTGCCCCGCGAATTCAAGTACCAACTCCCGCACCACACCGGCTATGCCTGCTTGAGAGAGTTCTGGTGTAATCAGCTGATCTCCCTTTATCAGAAAGATATTGGACTGAGTACCAGAAATTACATTACTCATCTCATCCATCATCAGACCCTCGACAATGGCAGAATCACGCCACTCAGCTCTAGCCAGTACTTGATCCAATCGGTTGAGGTGTTTAATGCCTGCAAGTCGGCTTTGTCGGGAAATGGGCGTATCACAACGTCTTAGTACAATGCCATGATCATACCAACTTTGAGGATAGTCCGGCCAAGGATGAGTGGTAAGCATGCGTCTCGGTTGACAAGGATCTGGTGGCCGATAGCCTCGTCCACCACTACCACGGGTCAGCACGATTTTGAGAACGCCCTGTTGCCGGCCGGTACACAGCTTATGCGCCTCCTGCCAGAGAAGCTCCTTATCTATGGGAGGAAAACCTAGCGCCGATTCACCCTTTTGCAAACGACGCATATGTCTTTGCCACAGGCAGGGCCTGCCATCCTGAATTGCGATGGTCTCGAATAGACCATCACCATATTGCAACCCACGATCCGTGAGGGGTATCTGATCAGCTGGCTGTCCGTCAATCAGCAACAGAGGTCTTCGAAACTGGCTCTATACTTTTCGAAACGCCAAGGTTCCATTTGTGCCCCCAAAACCAAAAGAGTTTGAGATCACCACATCCAATTTCATCTCCCGGGCTGTGTTGGGCACATAGTCAAGATCGCATTCCGGATCCTGATTCTCGAGATTGATGGTTGGAGGAACCACCTGGTTATGCAGAGCCAGAATGGTAAATACAGCCTCTGCGCCACCGGCAGCGCCCAGCATATGACCGGTCATTGACTTGGTGGAGCTGACACAGAGCTTATGGGCATGGTCACCGAACGCTCTTTTGACTGCAAGGGTTTCCGCCACATCACCAGCAGGGGTGGAGGTGCCATGAGCATTGATATAGTCAACCTGATCATGATTTATGCCCGCATCCTGCAAGGCTAAATTCATGCACTGAGCCGCTCCAGAGCCATCCTTGGATGGTGCTGTCATATGAAACGCGTCGGAGTTCATACCGACACCTACCAGTTCAGCATAGATCGTGGCGCCTCGAGCCTTGGCCATCTCATACTCTTCCAAAACCACAACACCGGCACCATCGCTAAGTACGAACCCATCACGATCCTTATCCCAAGGACGGCTGGCTGCCTGGGGATCGTCATTTCTACGAGAAAGTGCCCTAGCAGCAGCGAAGCCGCCCAATCCCACGGGTGAGGTAGCCATTTCAGCACCACCGGCAATCATCACATCAGTACGACCGAAGCGAATCATCATTGCCGCCTCAGCAATACTGTGAGCACCACTACTGCAGGCAGAAACGATCGAATAGTTGGGCCCTTTCAATCCATACATGATGGAGAGATTGCCCGATACCATATTGATTATGCTTGAAGGTACGAAAAAGGGTGAAATCTTGCGCGGCCCACCATCAAGATAGGATTGATAGCTGTTTTCGATACCGGTTATTCCACCGATACCCGAGCCAATGAGCACACCGATACGATCGGCATTCTCATCAGTCACTTCCAGACCGGAATCCTTGATCGCCTGTATACCTGCAGCAACACCGTAGTGGATAAACTTATCCATTTTTTTGGCTTCTTTCTTCGGGATATAGTCAGTGACTTCGAAGCCGTAAATTGGACCACCAAATTGAGTCGAGAATGGTCCGACATCAAAATGGGTGATCGGCTGGATGCCACTCTTACCAGCCTGAATATTCGTCCATGCGGAATCGACATCCAGTCCGACAGGAGCCACCATGCCCAACCCAGTAATGACAACCCTTCTTGCAGTCATGTAAGACTACCCCCAAATTTCATAGGTGATGCTGAAAAACAAAAAGGCCGCGCTCCCAAAAGCATGGAGCATGACGGCCTATGAGAGATAAACCTTATGAACAGCTCAACTATGGGCGTTGATGTAATCAACAGCCAACTGCACAGTTGTAATTTTTTCAGCCTCTTCATCAGGAATCTCAGTTTCAAACTCCTCTTCTAGGGCCATCACCAGTTCTACTGTGTCGAGAGAGTCAGCGCCAAGATCATCGACGAATGAGGCTTCTAGTGTCACCTCTTCATCTTTAACGCCCAGTTGTTCTACGACGATTTTACGAACTCGTTCTACGACATCGCTCATTTTATTAATTTCCTCTGGATTAACCGACGGCCTCGAATAGGACCGATGCGGTATTGTAGTAACAAAAAAGTTCTGAGAAAAGCGTAATCATCAGATCAGTGTAATGTCAGCATTTTCCCAATTATCTTTTTAAAAACATAATATTACAAGCTATACTTAACTTACCTTGTAATATTCATGGCCTTCAAGAAGGTCTCAAGTCATGTACATTCCGCCATTTACATGCAGGGTCTCACCTGTGATATAGCGCCCAGACTCACCTGCCAAAAAGAGTACAGCATTGGCAATATCCTCTGGTGACCCTAATTGTTGAAGCGGAATACTCTCAATCAAACTCTTGCGTTGTGCTTCGGGTAACTGATTGGTCATATCAGTTTCAATAAAGCCAGGAGCTACAGAATTCACGGTTATACCACGGGAACCCACCTCTCTCGCCAGAGAACGGGTGAAACCATCGATCCCGGCCTTGGCTGCAGCATAGTTTGACTGGCCTGCATTTCCCATGGATCCAACCACCGAAGATATACTGATGATGCGCCCTTTACGCGCCTTCATCATACCTCTCAGCACACTTTTACTAAGACGGAAGACAGATGAGAGATTGGTATTGATGACTCGATCCCACTCATCATCTTTCATTCGCATCAGAAGGTTGTCATTGGTAATCCCGGCATTGTTGACCAGAATACCCGGCACACCATACTTTTCAGAGATGGCTGCCATTAAAACATCGATAGAGTCTTGATCCGCGACATCCAAAACCATACCGGAACCCTGAAAACCGGCAGCGTCCATACGATCCGTTATCGCTTGAGCACCCGACTCCGAGGTTGCAGTACCAATTACAGTTGCCCCAGCCGATGACAAAGTATCAGCAATGGATGCACCAATACCTCGACTGGCTCCCGTTACCAAGGCAAGTTCGTTTTCCAGGCTCATTTCAAGGTCTCCATAGCTTGATTAAGACTATTGGTATCGAATATTGCAATACCGGTCAGGCTTCGGTCGATTCTCTTTGTCAGACCAGCAAGCACTCTTCCCGGTCCGACTTCCAGCAACCTGGAACAACCCGCTTCCGACATCTTTTGCACAGTTTCAACCCAACGAACCGGACTATACAACTGGGCAACAATTAGTGCTTTAATCTGATCAGCATCCTTTACCGTTTCCACATTGACGTTGTGCAACACAGGTATGGTGGGTTCTGAAAAAGAAATTGACGCCAACTGTTCATTCAAATGCTCTGCAGCAGGTTTCATCAGGGCACAATGAGAAGGGACACTTACCGGTAACGGCAGTGCACGTTTAGCCCCGGCTTCTTTAGCGAGTTCGCATGCTCTTTCAATCGCGCTCTTATTACCAGCAATGACCACCTGACCTGGTGAATTGAAATTCACCGCCTCAACCACTTCACCGGATGCAGCATTGCGACATACTTCTCTAACAGCATCATCATCCAGTCCAAGAATGGCTGCCATGCTACCACTACCCTCAGGAACAGCGCTTTGCATGAGTTTAGCGCGCTCTGCTACCAATTTAGACGCATCGGAAAATGTCAGCACACCTGCGCAGACTAATGCAGAATACTCACCAAGACTATGGCCTGCCATAAGCTTCGGCAGTGGGCCTTGCTGATCCAGCCAAACTCGCCACACCGCAACGCCTGCTGCAAGCATCGCGGGTTGGGTAACCTCAGTTCGATTTAATGATTCAGCTGGCCCATCCTGAACCATCGCCCAAAGATCATAACCTAATACGTCAGATGCCTCGCTAAAGGTCTCAGTGACAATCGGAAAAGCATCAGCCAATTCACTCAGCATACCAACTGATTGAGAACCTTGGCCGGGAAAAACCATACTGAAATCTTTTTCACTCATAAATCAAATACTGTAGGAATTAGAATTTTGCCAACACCGAGCCCCAGGTGAAACCGCCACCAAAAGCCTCCATGAGTATGGTTTCACCACGTTTAATTCGTCCATCCCTGACAGCTACATCCAGAGCCAGTGGCACTGAAGCCGCAGAAGTATTTCCATGATCTTCAACTGTTACCACCACCCGCTCCATAGGCGTCTGCAGTTTCCTTGCGGTGGCATTTATGATTCTGATATTTGCTTGATGGGGTATTAACCAGTCGATATCCGACTTTTTCATCCCATTCGCAGCGAGCGTCTCATCTACGATGCGTCCCAAAGTGGTAACGGCAACCTTGAATACCTCATTTCCACGCATCTCCATGAAAGCCTGACTCTCTCGAAGCTGGTCATATCCGCGTGATATTCCTGCAGGGACTTGTAAAAGATTCTGGTAAGCCCCATCAGCATGAAGATGCGTTGAGATAATCCCTGGCTCATTACTGGCCTCGATTACCACTGCACCAGCACCATCACCAAACAAGACGCATGTATTACGGTCACTCCAATCGAGAATGCGCGAGATAGTCTCCGCACCAACCACAAGGGCTTTTTTCGCCGCACCGGTCTGTATGAACTTCTCAGCGACGCCCAGAGCATACACAAAACCTGTGCAGACTGCCTGGACATCAAATGCAGCAGGACCTCGAATTCCCAACCGGGCCTGCAGTAGACAGGCAGTGCTGGGAAAAACCTGATCAGCAGTGGTTGTTGCCACAACGATCAGATCGATCTGCTCTGGTTTCAGTCCAGCCATATCAAGCGCATTACGTGCTGCTTTCTCTGCCAGATCACAGGTACATTCACCCTCTTCCGCAATATGTCTTTTACGGATTCCGGTACGTTCCACGATCCACTGGTCAGTGGTATCGACTATTTTTTCAAGGTCTTGGTTGGTTACGACCTTCTCAGGTAGATAGCCACCTGTGCCGGTTATACGCGAATAGATCACGCGGTTTCCCTTTTATCCAGATGGGCTTTGACTTGCTCTGCAATACGACTGCACACATCGCTCGAAACCTCTTTGCGGGCAATGCTGATCGCATTCATAAACGCAAGCTTGTCTGCGCCACCATGGCTCTTAATCACAATCCCTCGTAACCCTAAAAGACTTGCGCCATTGTAGTGCCTGTGATCAATGCGTTTGGCCAAACTTCTCAATACCGGCAAGGCAACCAATCCCGCCAATCGGGTCAGAAGATTCTTTTTGAATTCCAATTTCATGAAATGGCGGATCATTTTGGCTACCCCTTCACTACTCTTCAGGGCAACATTTCCAACAAAACCGTCTGAAACAATGACATCCGTACCACCTTGAAAAATATCGTCACCCTCAACATACCCTACGTAATTGAGAGAACTGGCATGCAGTAGTTCGTGAGCCTCTTTTACCTGTTCATTACCCTTGATCTCTTCCTGCCCAATATTGAGCAGACCAATTCTAGGTTCGCTAATATTGGTAACAGCAGCGACTGTCTCGCTACCCATAACCGCAAACTGAAACAGATGACCTGCGCTACAGTCCACATTCGCACCCAGATCAAGCATAAACGTCTGACCCTTTATCGAAGGGAGTGCTGTAATGATTGCGGGACGATCGATATGTGGCAGCATTTTCAGAACGAATCGAGATGTAGCCATCAGTGCACCGGTATTACCCGCACTGACACAGGCATCCGCTTCCCCTGATTTGACCAGATCAATGGCAACTCGCATGGAAGAATCTTTCTTATTTCGAAGTGCCTTGGAGGGTAATTCATCCATCGCCACCAGTTCAGAGGCGTGATGAATACGCAGCCTGTCGCCAAAAGTATGATCCCCGACTTTTGGGCGTAAGATCTCCTCACGACCAACCAGGATCAAAGCAGTCTCTTTGTCCTTTTTCAGATAATCCAAGGCAGCAGGAACTACGACATCTACGCCGATATCCCCTCCCATGGCATCTAAAGAGATTGTGACAGGTCTATTCATTCGAAAATCGATTCATCCAAATAAGAAAGAACCCGTATAAGGGCATTGCCCCACACGGGTTCTTAGAAAAGGTCACAGGACCGACGAGTTGTGTATCACTCGCCTTTGGTATCGACGACTTTACGGCCTTTATAGAATCCATCTGCAGAGACGTGATGACGCAGATGAGTCTCTCCGGAAGTGGAATCGACTGAAAGCGCTTCGCTCTTCAATCCATCGTGCGCACGACGCATTCCGCGCCTTGATGGGGTCTTTTTGCTTTTTTGAACAGCCATGGCTGATCTCCTGAAAAAATTGTATACAAACTAAAACTAATGCTCATCCCGCTTAAGGCTGGACAGCACCGCAAACGGATTATCCTGTTTGTCACTCTCCGTCTCCAGGTCAGCCTCATCCAAGACAAACTCTCGAGGGAGCTTACAAACAGCTGTGTCGTGCATTGGCACTTGTGGCAGCGCCAAAAGAAGCTCATCTTCGATCAACTCCCTGAAATCCACGACACCTTCTTCAACCAAACAAGGGTCGAGGCTATCGGGAAGCCTCTCCGCTTCATTCAATCCCTGAACAAAAACAACTGAGAATTTTCTATCCACAGGGAACGTCAATGTCCCTAGACAGCGCTGGCACTCAAGCGCCAACTCGGCCTGGATGTGACCGTCAAGCCGTGCATATCGCTTCTCGTCGCGACTGAAGCTCAAGTCAAAAAAAACCTCACCGTCTGCCTTCGACAGGCATTCACGAAGTCTTGTTAAGGCCTCAAACGGCAGCCTTCCGCTGATCTCATTATTAAGATCAGCGAAACGCCAGGGATCCAATCGATCGGGAAAGCGCTTCGACATAAGCGCGAAATAATATTATGAGACTGCCTCTCATGTCAAAATGACGTGAGAGGCAGTTAATTCCTGAAACTCAAATCAGGCGATATTAACCGCCGACCATTGCCAGGAGAATGCCCGCTGCCACGGCCGAGCCTATAACGCCAGCTACATTTGGCCCCATGGCATGCATGAGGAGAAAATTATGGTGATTGGTCTCTAATCCTACCTTGTTGACCACTCTGGCAGCCATGGGAACTGCAGAGACACCTGCAGCGCCAATCAGGGGATTGACCTTGCCTCCGGTGACTCTATACATGATTTTACCCATCAGAAGCCCTGTCGCAGTCCCGATGCAAAAGGCGAAGGCACCCAACGCCAATATTCCCAGTGTATCCAGGGTAAGGAACTTATCAGCAGAGAGTTTTGAACCAACAGCCAATCCCAGGAAGATCGTAACAATGTTTATGATCTCATTCTGAGCCGCATGGCTGAGTCGCTCAACCACGCCACTCTCGCGAAGCAGGTTGCCAAAGGTCAGCATGCCTATCAGTGGGGCCGCTGATGGTAGAAATATCACACATAACAACAATACTGCGAACGGGAACATCACTTTCTCAAGCTTAGTAACATGCCGCAGCTGTTGCATTACAACATTCCGCTCAGTCTCTGTAGTCAACCAGCGCATGATTGGTGGTTGGATAATCGGAACAAGTGCCATGTATGAGTAGGCTGCCACAGCTATCGCGCCCAGGAGATCAGGCGCAAGCCTGGAAGCCAGAAAAATGGCAGTTGGCCCATCTGCCCCCCCAATTATGGCAATCGCAGAGGCATCCGCTAAGGTAAAATCAAATCCGGGTACGAAATTAAGTGCCAAAGCGCCCAGCAATGTAACGAAAATACCAAACTGGGCCGCCGCACCAAGGAGCAGTGTCCAAGGCATTGCTATCAGGGCACCAAAATCGGTGAGCGCACCTACCCCCATAAAGATCAGTAGAGGAAAAACACCTGTTTCTATCCCCACATGGTAGATATGGCCCAGCAGACCATCACTCCCCCCGATACCCGCTAAAGGGATATTACTGAGAATTGCGCCAAATCCGATGGGCAGCAATAACAGCGGTTCAAACTTCCTTACCACTGCCAGGTAGATCAATACTCCGCCGACGCCCATCATGAGCACCTGCCCCCATTCGAGATTCGCTATGCCGGTTGACAGCCATAGCGGTTCTATACCTATTTCAACCATTTCAGGAGAGACTCAGTAGTGGGGTTCCAACCTGAACGGTTTCACCCTCTTTAACTAGGATCTGAGAGACAGTGCCCGCAGATGTGGCACGCACTTCCGTCTCCATCTTCATCGCTTCCAATACCATCACCACATCACCAGCAGCGATCTGCTGACCCACAGATACTTTTACGGTGTGGATGTTACCGGATAGGGGCGCGGTTATCTCAGCCCCTCCTGCTGCGGGGGCCGGAGCTGGCGCAGCCACAGGAGCAGATGATGCTGCCGGCGCAATATCGGTGACTGCACCTGCTGGTGATACCTTGACATTGTAGGTAACCCCATTGACCTCGACCTGATAGGCCTCTGGTCCGGAAGAGGGTGCTGCCGCAGGTGCTGTTGGCGCCACACTCTCGACGGCTTGCTCTGTCCCCGGCACAGGCTCAAAAGCATCTGGATTATCCCGGTTTTTGAGAAATTTCAAGCCAACCTGAGGAAAAAGAGCGTAGATGAGAACATCATCAACCACATCCTTGGCCACTTTGATACCATGTTCATCAGCCAGCCCCTGAAACTCTGCAGTCAGTTTATCCATTTCCGCATCAATTCGATCAGCTGGGCGACAGGTGATGGGGACTTCTCCATCTTTCAAGACTTTAGCCTGAAGCTCAGCATTTACAGGCGCAGGAGTTTCACCATACTCCCCTTTCAATACCCCTTCAGTCTCTTTAGCGATATTCTTGTAACGCTCCCCCATGAGCACATTGATTACCGCCTGGGTGCCAACTATCTGTGATGTCGGTGTCACCAGAGGGATATAGCCCAGGTCTTTGCGCACCTTGGGGATCTCTTCAAGAACCTCATCGAGTTTGTCTGTAGCACCCTGCTCCCTTAACTGGTTTTCCATGTTGGTTAACATGCCGCCAGGAACCTGAGCCACCAGAATACGTGAGTCGACCCCTCTTAGAGACCCTTCGAATTTTGCATATTTTTTTCTTACTTCTCGGAAATATGCAGCAATCTCTTCGAGTAGAATCAGATCCAAACCGGTATCACGGTTGCTCTCTTTCAATACCGCTACAACTGATTCAGTCGCTGAGTGACCATAGGTCATACTCATCGAGGAGATTGAGGTGTCCAGCATATCAAGACCAGCTTCGGTACATTTTATATTGGTAGCCGTACTCATACCGGTAGTGGCGTGACTGTGCATCGCAATCGGTATCGAGACATTCTCCTTCAGACGGGTAACCAGTTCATAGCCGATATAGGGATTCAACAGGCCGGCCATATCCTTGATACAGATGGAGTGGCACCCCATCTCCTCCAGCTTCTTACCCATATCCAGCCAGTAGTCCATGTTATGAACCGGACTGACGGTGTAAGACATGGTTCCCTGAGCATGTTTATCGACTTTCAGTGTTGCCTTTACCGCAGTTTCCAGGTTCCGCAGGTCGTTCATCGCATCAAAAATACGAAAAACGTCAACGCCATTGGTGGCCGCTCTTTCAACGAATTTATCGACCACGTCATCGGCATAATGGCGATAGCCTAGAATATTCTGCCCTCGAAACAACATCTGCATCGGAGTATTAGGCATCGCCGACTTAAGTATTCGGATACGCTCCCAAGGGTCTTCACCCAGGAAGCGTATACAGGCGTCAAAAGTCGCACCTCCCCAGGTTTCAAGTGACCAAAAGCCGACTTTATCCAGCTTTTCAGCAATCGGAAGCATATCGTCGATACGCATTCTGGTTGCAAATAGAGACTGATGTGCATCTCTCAGCACAACATCTGTAATTCCTAGTGGTTTCATTTCACTCATTAGCTAACCGCCGTTGTTGAAAAAACAGCCTGGTTTCAGGTGTTGATAAAATAGGTATATTGATACTCAATGATGAGTAGAACGATATTGGTTTACTGCAGCAGATATTACGGCAATCAGATCGCCACGAATACCCGTCTGTGCCTGGTTGCCTGCAGCCATTGCTTGAGCAGAATGCGGCTCAACTATTCCATGTCGTTCGCTCACCATCAGTGCAAGTTTTGACATCCCTTTCATTGCAAAAACCAGAACAAGAAGGAAAGTGAAAACTATCCCCATTCCAAGGATCATTAGATTGACGCCTGACAGTAACAAGTCTTCGATTGGCATATGATATTTTTACTCTTTGATAATTATTTTTGTCTTTCTACGTTGGGTTACGTCATGTTGTCAAGCAGCAAATACCTTAACAAATTTATATAACTAATTGTTTTTTATCAATTAGCACTGCATTTATTTAGAATATATATATTCAGTATTTATCCCATCAATCGATTTTATAGACCTTAATAAAAATTGAGACTTTTTTCCATAAAGCCCAACCCTGTCTGGTAAAATAGTAGAAATATTAGTTCACACAACCTAAAAGCAGTATGACACAGGCAACAGATCCATCACATCCGTCACTCATTCTAGCCTCAAGCTCACCCTATCGCAGGGAGCTTCTCAGTCGTCTGGGTATAGAATTCAGCACTTTTTCACCATCAATAGATGAGTCTCGACAATCTGATGAGCGTGCTGAAGATCTTGTAGTACGCCTGTCCAGGGAGAAAGCACTGGCGGTTGCACAATCCCACCCGGATGCTCTCATTATCGGCTCAGATCAAGTCGCTACCGTTGCCGGAAAGGTAGTAGGTAAACCGGGTGATCATAAAACAGCCGTTGAACAGCTTATGAGTGCTTCCGGCCAACGGGTCACTTTTTTCACAGGCCTCACACTCTACAACAGTAAATCCGGGAACACGCAAACCAGCTGCGTACCATTTTATGTTCAATTCCGTGAACTGACTCAGACTGAGGTAGAAAACTACCTTGATAAAGAAAAACCCTATAACTGTGCAGGCTCTTTCAAGTCAGAAGGCCTGGGAATCAGCCTCTTCGAGCGAATGGAGGGTGAAGATCCAAATGCTTTGATTGGATTACCATTGATCTGCCTTAACAATATGTTGCGGCAAGAAGGGGTTAATGTCCTGGGATAGATTCGAGCAGAACTGAATAGATAGATTTCACTCTGAAACAAGGTTGTTTCAAAAACTGGCATTGCCCACAAAACCCGTTTTCACAAACTGTGGAGCAATAGCCCAAGGCCTGTTAACACTGATCGAATCGGCCCTAGTGGGCCGCGTGGTAAGTTTGGTAACCCTCAGAGCCTCGCTAGTTGATCGCATCCTCAACTTGCTTGGTATCCGCATCCAGATCACCCCCATCTTCAGAATGGTTCAACCGCTCAAACGCCTTAATACCAGTCCGATCAACTGTTGCCAGATAATGATCCGTACCTTCATGTGACAAGATATTGGCTACTTGAACAATATCCACATAATCCACTGGAGCATCCACACCTGGATCACGACTTAAGTCTTCATGGTGCGCAGCTACATCGATGATATTCTGATCAAATTTCCAAAGCTTTAAAATAGTACCGCCAACGTGAGGGTGTAACTTACGCAAAACCTTATCAAGAAAATCAGGATTATCTATTAATTCTTTGAATTCACAGGCTTTTATTAAAAGTGGAATATGACCTATATCATGAACAAGGCCAGCCACCAACGCCACATCGGGATCTAAACCCGGTTGCTCTTTCGCTAACATTGCAGCCTGAGCACCCACCTTGACTGAATGGTTCCAAAGCCTATCCATTCTCCTCTCAATCTCTTTGATTGGGGTTCGAAATACCTCCTTCATCGATACCGCATAGACCGCATTTTTAACCCTCTGGAATCCAATACGGGTGATTGCCGGCTTAATTGTCGCAATAGTATTCATGCCACGATAGAGGGGGCTATTGGCGTAACGTATGAGCCTGGCGGTAAGGGATGCATCCCGAGAGATCACCTTCTCCAAATCTGATGCGGAGCTATCCACATCATTGATTATAATCAGTGCTTCCAGAGCTAATGCCGGCAGTGTGGGAAGATAGATATCATTGGCTAGAAGATCCTTTTTTACCGAATCGACAAAGGCTTTCGTTGTTGTAGATTCAAACCGCCTCTTTTCCCGTTCCTGATCGGTCTCAGTATTAACTGCCTCACCATCTGCAAGCGTAAAAACCGATTTACTCATGAGTTAACGACCAACCATGTGATTCAGAAGGTTTTTCAAATGAAGCCAGAGAATGGCTACACTGATTCATATTTAATTTTAATGTTCGCAAGCCAGGCCCTAGTCCAATCAACATTTCAAAACCATCAGATTCCATATTAACTATCTATCACCCACTTATTATATATCCAGCGCTTTCAACTGAACTGCACTCCGCTCATTGAGCAAGTAGGCTTTAATTGAGATATGTCTCTATCAGGCCATACTCCAACCCGCATTAACACAAGACAAGTAGCGGCAAGGTATGTGGATTTCTCCAGTTTCCCCTATTAATTCAAACTAGTTGAGTGATTAGTATGCGTCAAGGATCACATAAACTGGAAAAAGCTATTGAAAATCTCATGGCCAAGCGTTAAGGCAAAATCAGCTTTCTTCCGTGAATTAAATGTCTCAATTCAGAAGAGGCACTCTACTTGGTAGACCTGTTTTAAAAAAACTACAAAGCAAGAGATGTCTATTTTGTCCGGACAGTAAGACTTATCAGGCCCTAAATCGATGTTTACCTGTGTGCCGATTCAAACAATTAACCAGAATTCAATTAAACAGCAATTTTTTTAAATCTTTCACAAAAAACAGAAAGACATTTGACGATAATAGAGAGCAGATTATCACTGCAAAAGTACTTCGCTACCAGTTTCCAGACCCAGTCTGACAATACAATCATCTTATTCCAGTAAACCAAATAGGAAACCATACCCGGTCTATTAGTGATGTGTCTCTCATTTTTATCATGTAAAAACCGCCAAGTATCACATATTTTTCCTCGATAATACATGCATTTAGGAGATTTTTTGAATATATTCATCACCTTCTTTTCACTCAAGTTTTCATAAGATATGTCGACGTTATGAGTAAGCAAAGCATCGACCATGTCTAAACAACAAGACTCTGACGGAATGGCAGAACAAGCACTCAATCGCTTTATTCAGCATACCGGCGACAAGCCGGTTGTGCTTATAGCTGATGATTCACGGGTGGTCCGTGTATCTCTTCGTAATATATTGAAGGAGGAGTGCCATCTGATTGAAGTTGAAGATGGCGTCCAGGCGTGGCAACAACTTACTGATAACCCTTCGATCAACCTGGTCTTCAGTGACCTCTCTATGCCGAATCTTGATGGTCGAGGATTACTATCCAAAATAAGAAACTCTGACGCGAACCATATTGCTAACCTCCCCTTTATTGTTGTAACAGGAAACGAAGCATCTCCTGAGATCGCCGACGAACTTGAAAAGCTTGGCGCTACGGGGATGGTGAATAAGCCTTTTGATCCAAATCTGATTAAACAATTCGTTACCGAATTGGCTACCGAATCTTCTGAAGAGATTTCAACCGAATCACAGGCCACCGATCCACAGACAGATTTTTTGGAGGAGACTGCAGACAAAAGCCAATTCATGGAGGTTGCCAGCAGAGAACTCTCATTTGCAATCCGCAATAAGAACGAACTTGCACTGGCACTGGTACAAATAGACCAGTTCAGCAGCATTATCGAACACTACAGCGAAGCTGCAATCGAACATATTCTGCTTGCTGTGAAAGATATTATTCAACTACACATCCATCCGGACGACACTCTTGCCTACTTTGGTAGTGGTTGCTTCTCCATATTACGTCCAGCATCGAATGCTATAGGAACTCGGTATCTGGGAAGGAGAATACTGGATGACCTCGCAGCCAAACAGTTCTATCTAGGAGAGTCAGATCAAAGTGTAGGCGCGAGTATTGGGATTTCAGCGCCAGACATTAAACCAGGAATACGCTTGCAGGACCTATTGATTCTTGCTGAAGGGCGCCTCAAGGCAGCGCTTGAAAATGGTGGCGAAAAAGTAGTCGACAAAGGTAATGAAAACCTTACGCCTGTCTCCTCTCAGGAGAATTCAGAGCTATCCAATGTCATTTCAAACACGCAGACAAGCTCACCTCACTCACTTACTAAAAACACAACAGAAATCAACCGCCTGGCTGCTGAGCAAGTTGCTGAAATCAAGGCAAAGTACAGCAGTCAATCTAAGGATGTTGAATCTCAAGCCTCCCAGATTGCCGATTACAAACAGACTCTGGAACTATTAACAGCGGAAAATAGAGCACTGATTGAAGACGTCAATCATTGGAAGAAGGAGTCATCAGAGGCAGAACAATTGCGCAGACAGCTTTTTGAAGTTGAAAGTCAATTTCAGCAACTAAAAGTCAAATTCACCGAAGTTCATACTGTGAATAGTGAACTTGCTCAGCGTAGCGAAACCATTGACCGGGAGAACCGGCGACTGATTGACGAGGAGGAAGAGAGAACCGCATCACTGAGACAATCCCATCAGATACTTGAAGGGGAAAATAACCGTCTGGAAGAGCAGATGCGAGAACTCAAGAACCGTGCAGAACGCGCTGAACTTGAAAGCCTGAAGTCAAATCAACTGGTAAGCAGTCTCAGAGATAATGGAAATCTGCTGCGCATGCAGCTGGATCAACTGCAACAACAAGTCAATGAGCTACAGGAGCAGCACTACGAGGACAAGGAGGCAAAGGTCGAAGCCAAAGAACCGGTGTCGACTCTGGTGGAGAAGAGTTCTGAGTTAAAATCCGATACAGAGCTTTTAGACGAACTCTACAAGCCGGAAATCGCCCTATCAGCAACCCCTGAAATAAAACCATCAGCGGAGAAAACAACCACTTCAGTCCATCTTTTTCCCGATAAAGATCAAATCAGCGCTAAACAGAAATCGTCGAACAAGATAAAGATCCCTCCATTCCGCGTTGAAGCAGAACCGCTGTTATTCAAGAACGGATTCAACCTCTCATCATTTACAATTGCCAGTATCATTCTTACGGCGCTGTTGTTAGTCGGAGGCATCTATCTTTATCTGGTCATGAGTGATGAGCCAACTCATGAAGTCGCAGCTGTGCAACAAGTGGACTCTGAAAACAGCTCCAAGTCTGCCAGGGCTTCCTCATCATCTCCTCTCCCTGCAACATCAAACCCTGATAATGAGCAGGCCCAAAAAGGTCACCTCAAATCACCACCACAAATACCAACACAATCACAGCAAAGTAATTCAAGGTCAGCAGATCGCTCATTACCGACTATTTCCGATGAGTTAAGGCTGGAAAAAGAGCTGACACTACGTCAAATGGCAGAGGAAGAGTTCAGTCGCAGTATAGATAGACCCTCTATCACAGAATCAACAACACCGCAGCAAACCTCCGCCCCCTATTTTGAACAGAGCGTGGAATCAGAATTTCAGGGCGACCTGGTAACTGAGCAGTTGTTCGAACAACCTCAAGACCTAGTGACTGAAAAGTTTATCGAACAGCCTGAATTAGAGACAAGCATCCCATCAATTGAGCCAGGCAATCTACCTGAGAATATCGAATAGTCCTCCACCAAGCCTACGTCTCCCAAGTCAAGAAACATCTACTCCTGTGTTACCGGATCAGTTTCAGCCATACTCCCCGCTCGCTGCTGGAATATACTTGCATGTAGTGGCCAACCCGACTCATCAATAACAAATACAGTCCATTTACCCTCTTCGCCCGGATTGAGACTCTTAACGGAGTATGCCCGCCAACGAGGCCCACCAACCTCTATATCAACCTCACTGATCACCTCTCCTTCAAATTCCCATCTGTGGGTGACGATTCGTCCCTGGAGATTTCTTAGATCTGTAAAAAACAGGATTCTGGTGGCATCTTCATCCAAACTAACCACTTGATTGACTGGCTCTCTGTTAACAATTTCAGTTGTAAATAGAGCCCGGGCCACATAGGCGTCTGGAACTGGTGACTCCTCAATACCTTGAGAATCGAGCAACTCCTGCGCCTGCTGAGTCATCTCCTGTGACTCCTGAGTAATCTCTTGAGCCTCCCGAGATTCCTCTTCTTCCTCCTGAATTGCCTGGTCAGTCACAACTGGGGGCTCTGATACAATTTCCGCTGCTTCAACCAGCTCCTGTGACCACAAGCTCGAAGGTATCAGCACTGTCGCCAGTAAAGCTGTATAAAAAAAAGTTTTTCCCTGGGTATGATTGGCCATTTAATCCTCCGAAACGCCATTTTTTAGAAAATTGAACCAGAAATCTTGAACGCAAACCAGTGATGATCGCAATTATCTCCTTAGAACACGAATCCATTGCCAGAAATTCAACAAACCCGCCAATGATGCGGAAAGATAGGTGAACGCAGCCGCACGTAGGATTCTCTTAGCCTCGGGATACTGCTCTGGGGTAAGGTAGCCACTCTTCAATAGGGGCAAGGCCTTTTTGAAACTGGCATCCAACTCAACTGGCAAGGTCAGTAATTGTAGCAATACATTGGTGCCCATCACCATAAATGCAGCCAGAACACTGACCATACCAACGGCAGGTGCACGTGAAATCAGTGACGCTACAGGGGCTAGAAAGAGTAAAAATGATCCCAGACGCTGAGAGATCACAGCAAAGCGACCTAACCTGGTACGCATCCGAAACATCGGTTCATCTGCGGCGTCCTGCAGTGCATGACCTACTTCATGGGCAGCCGTTGTGATCGCTGTGAGTGTTTTACCTTCAAGCTTGTCCTTAGACAACCTGACCATCTTGTCTGATGGGTCATAGTGGTCTCCTGAATCGGTACTCTCTACACTTACGTGACGAAGTGAAAACCGGTCCAGCAGATGTCTGGCGAGTTCGCCACCACTCCCCGGGAAGTTAGGTTCATCATGCCGATTATGCCTGCTCATGACCCAACTAACCCACCATTGAGGACCCAGTAGGAGTAGCAGTAGGAGAGCTAGGACTATCAGATAGAGCATATTTTCAAGAGAGTTAATGAAAAAGTATTAACACAGCAGTGGTGGACCAAGATCAAGTTTAATGATAACCGATGAACATAGCCCTGAAAAAAGGGTTTAGGAGAAAAAAAGAGACACATGGTGCCGTTAAGCAACCAAATAGATAGTACTATCCAGGCACGCTAAGCTGGCAGCTGATCTATGCAGGTTTTGAGCGGTTGATGACCAGCAAAACTCAACGCCATAACCCTATCGACAGTTATGACGTTGAGTGATTTATCAGTAAGTCACAACCCTTGGCAACTCTTTTGCTTCTGTAACCCATTTTTCAACTGCAGAGAGACTGGGGACAGCACGTACCAGATTCTTTGCCTCGTTGACCTCTACCATTTTAGCATGCAGGTTTTCGGGTTTACGCTGGGCCAACTCAGGAACTGTATCCACACCAGCGGCTTCCAGAAGATCCGAATACTGTTCACCGATCCCCTTGACACGGAACAAATCGGCCATATTGATCCATCTCAGTATCAGTTTACCGCTAATCCCCGTAGCATCTTCGAGCTCTTTTCGTCCTTTCTTGGTGCTCCCTTTCTGCAACAAGGCCTCAAGGTTTTTGATATCAGCACCCTCTAATTTCGATGCGTATGTCTCGCCAATACCCTCGATCTCTACTAGCTTCGTCATGACTAAGTCTCACTTTGGTTGGATAGGTGTTTTTGTTCTTCCATAGTGAGCATTCCAATACTCAATAACTGCCATCCCTATGCATCCTCTGAAAGGCTTACAATTCCGGCGAACCTGCCTCATAAACGCCTTGGCGTAAAATGAACAAATCTTTTGCCAATAATACACATTACAAAAAATTGATAAATCATCTATAGGTATCAAATTCTAAACAACTGTAAATTTTTCAATATCCGCCACCTGGGTAAAGACTCCCAAATCAGCTAATAATGTCAATGACCTGACTGGCCAGATTCACTCTACGGCGGTCTTCTCTTCTGCGTTCACCTGGAAATGGATTGGCGCGATCTAAAAGCAACTTGCGACGATCTCGAGTGGATTGTCGACGAATATAGGGATGAGCACGCAGACTTCTGCCCTTTTTTGAATTGGCATTCAATCGTCCAATCATTTCATGGGCTGTCTCCGATGGATTGATGTAGACAAGTCCGTGATACTCCCATTGGGATGAGTTGTTGTACATCGTTTTCAGCACTTTGCTGCGCTCTATCCCGGAGGAGTTCAACTTGGTCGAAAATAGCGACCATCCTGGACTTGCTAGACGACAAACCATTTTAGTCAATTCTCGAGCCGAACATTCGTCAGAAATCCCTTTAATGAAGATCCACATTCTTTGCCTCATAGCATGTTCTTATCGAAATTCACTATAGCAGACTAACATAATATTTCTTACTATTTGAGACGCTTAAGGATAAATATCAAAACAACAAACCACAAATTATACATTGGCATAGTCGATCCGACTCATCCCAGGAACAATTGCCTGACTACTAAACTCATACCTATGAGACACAAGTGGAAACTGAAATGACTAATCGATTTATAACTAATTATCAACATCTACCCGATACGATCCCAATTTTCCCCCTCTCCGGTGCGATCGTCATGCCCGGCGCTCAACTACCACTGAATATCTTCGAGCCACGCTATCTCAACATGATAGAGGATGCTATGGCCAGCCATCATTTGATAGGTATGGTACAACCTAAAAATGAGCAGGATAGCGGAGATCAAGCGGTTTTTAGCATCGGGGGTTGCGGCCGAATCACATACTACAACGAGACCAATGATGGCCGGATTGAGGTTGTCCTCACCGGCGTCTGTCGCTTTGAGATCATTGAGGAGCTCACAACGACACGAGGTTATAGACTGATATCCCCATCCTGGGAAAGGTTTAAATCAGACTACGACCAAATCACCAAACTCTACAATGATCAACGCAGACAGATTGAAGCCACATTGGATCGCTACCTGTTTGCCAACAACTTAAAGACAGACTCCGAGCAACTGAAACAGCTTCCAACGGATCTACTGGTGAATGTTCTGACAACATCACTGCCCCTGGGTCATGAAGACAAACAATCTATTCTTGAGGCCGTATCGATTAATGACCGACTGGAACTGTTGATTACGAAAATGGGATTGACCAGCTACCCTGAACATAACCAGCTTAGGCACTGATCTCAAAGAATCACCCGTAGATTAGAAAAATGTGGATTTATGGCATATCTGATAAATAGTTCATTCAAGCCCGCCTGGTGGCTAAACTCCCCACATCTACAGACCATCTGGCCTAGCTTATTCAGAACCAGGGTAGATTTGAATTTTCGTCAGGAACGCATCGAACTCAGTGATGGGGATTTTATTGACCTCTCGTGGCATGGTTCCAAGGGCCCTCTGGTGATGGTCATTCACGGCCTGGAGGGGTCATTGAGCTCCCACTACGTTACCCCACTGCTGAAAGCCTTGAAACAGGCAGGCTTCAGTACCCTGTTCATGCACCTGCGAGGATGCAGTGAAGAACCGAATCGGCTTGCTCGCAGTTACCATTCTGGCGCCACAGAGGATTTGAAGGAGATACTGGAGAAGCTGCAACTCAGGAACCAACAACCCAAAGCAGTGATCGGCTTTTCCCTGGGTGGAAATCTGCTCTTGAAATACCTGGCCGAGAGTGGAAATCAGAGTGGTATCCAGGCAGCTATTGCCATATCCGTCCCTTTTAATCTGGCACATGCCGCGCGACGCCTTGAAACGGGGCTTTCCAGGATCTATGGTCGATATTTACTGGGGAAATTGTTGAGAAGCTATCAGAGAAAATGCCGGATTAACAACATCAGTGATAGTGTCGATACATCTAAAATTCACACCATCTATGATTTCGACAACAAAATCACCTCTCAACTTAATGGCTTTAGAGATGCAGATGACTACTACCACCGATGCAGTTCAGGATTCCACCTGAAAAAGGTCGTCACCCCAACATTAATAATCCATGCTGAGGATGATCCCTTCACACTCTCTGAAGATTCACCCAAAGCAGATGAGTTAGGCCCTGGCATCACGCTGGAGCTTTCACCTCAGGGAGGACATGTTGGTTTTATTCAAGGCAACATACCGTGGCATCCTGAATATTGGCTGGATAGACGCATTATTCAATACCTCAAACAACAAAATATAGAAGCGAGAGAGGAAGCCAGTGAACACTCTGACTTGCAATTGTCATCGAACTAACACAATCTACACATCTCTGGTTCTTTGTTCGTCAAAAGTCAGTTGCGCTGTTTCATAGTGAGTCGACAATCTGCCTCGATTTATTGACAGCTGAGCATAAAGCAGTTCATCCCCATGAAAGGCCTGACTTCAAAGTAAGTGAGATGATTGCTCCAGATATTTCATGTTTTGAATAGGCTTTTTACGGTGTTTTGGCATGCCTGATCCAAGTGGTAAAGATTCTGATCAGATGGTAGTGGATATCGCCTGCCTGGATCACAGCCGATTCCGCGCGACACTGGTTTCAACCATAGGCAGTCACTGTGAAGTTTGGCGAAGCAGCAAGCGTCATGAACAGTTAGTAGATGGAGAAATAGAGAACAGCTATACCGAATTCGTTATAAAATGGCCATATACTGACTATTCAGAAAGAGAGACAAAATTACTGGCCCGCCACTACCGCCAACTCAAAGAGACCCTAGACGAAATCATCCCTGACGCCCTGTTTGTGGTCTCAAAAATCAATGGTCGCCCTAGTGTTTTAGTGCTCGCCAAGGCTATCAATATCTGGTTTAACATTGCCAATCAACAGAATGAAGAAGAAGCTATAAAATTACTCTGTGCCAATCCGAAAGCTCGTATTCAACTTTCCAGATTCGTCAAGGCGGCTCAAGCCTGGCGTAAATCTGATAATCCCAGAGTCATCGATCTGTTCGGAATAGATAATTTGATCATGGATACCAATCGCGAAATCCATTTCCTTGACAGTTTTTTTGTTTTCTTTTTTGAGGATACCTTTCATCTGATCGATGGCGGCGACGAAGACAAAGAATTGGAGGAGAAGGTAAATATCTCTGTGAAACGATTGAGTTATCTCGATCAATTGCTGGATCAGGTCAAGGCCACGTGCAATAAGCAATAGAGATCAACTGCTATCGGGCGTTTACTGATTTGAATTTTTCGGGAAAAGCACTGAAATTCTCAGACCACTCTCTTTCCTGTTGTGCATCTCTATAGTTGCGTTATGAAGCTCGATAATGCGTTTGACAATAGCCAACCCTAAACCGCTACCTTGTGTATTATTTATATCCTCTCCCCGCCTAAAGCGCTGGTATATACCTTCTTGCTGCTCTGCCGGTATACCTGGCCCTGTGTCTTCAACAATAATCTTCACTCCATTATCAAGCTGAGTCAGTTTAACACTAACCTCACCATTTTTAGGTGTATAGCGTATCGCGTTATCGATGAGATTCCTCAACAGGATCTGTATCGCTGGTGAGTAGCCAGACACCATGACAGATTCACTGGGTCCATCAAAAGAGATCTCAATATCTTTATCAACTGCTAAGGCCGCTATCGATGAAAGAATATTGATCGTTTCCTGGTGAATATCAACCTTCTGGATATGGGACTCATCTAATGACTGACTGTCCATCCTTGCCAGGGTCAAGAGTTGTTCGAGAAGGTGAGTAGCCCGGTCAACACCTCTAATAACCTGATCCAGAAATCCTGCATGGTTATGCCCTTCTGTTAGTGATTTTGCCTGAGCCAGTGTTTTCAACGCTGCTAGTGGTGTTCTAAGTTCATGGGCAGCATCAGCTGTAAACCGCCGCTCATTTTCCAGCGTAGAGTCCACCCGAAGAAAGAGACGATTCAACGACTCTACCATGGGAATAACCTCATCAGGCACATCTTCAGTGGAGATTGACTCTAGTGAATTAGGATCCCTGTTCTCAACTTTAGCAGCGATATCTTTCAGCGGCTTGAGACCTCCACCAACTACGATCCAAATGAATAGACCAATTGCAGGTAATGAAATGAGTATTGGCCAAAGACTGTTAAAAACTATCTCTGAAACAGTTTCCTGACGTACTTCCAATAACTCACCGACCAGCACATTGAATTGGGCACTTGGCTCAGTGAGGCCAAACATACGCCACGCTTTACCGTTAATGATGAAATTGTTGTACTCTTTTTCGAATTCATTGAAAGATGCTGGAAGATTGGAACGTAGATAGGTTTTTCCATTAGTGCCTTTTATCAAAAAAGCTATTTTTGATTCATATCTATGCCCTTTGATGCTATTCCTAGGGACTAGGGTTAAATAGTCCTTCTCACTTTCAGTGTTTAGATACTCCTGTAAAATTTGCATAAAAATTGGTGATTTTCTTATGGTCTCCTCACCCAGTTCGAAAACAATTTTCTGCAACTTCTCTTTTCTTTCAGAATCCTCTTCAACCTCGTGAATCATCAGAGTCGCTAGAATCCTCGCCTCCTGTGCCAAAGTTGCATCATAGATCTCTTCCACTTCACTAGAAGCGGCGCGATAGACAAAAAAAGCGGAAACTAACAACAAGATGATAATGGTCGAAATCAGGCCGACTAAAAGTCGCTTTCTAATTGAAGAGAAGTTCATTGAATAACTGATACCCTTTTTTTCTAATTCTGTTTCTGAATCATGTAACCTACGCCACGAATAGTCTTTATCAGATCTTTTCCCAGCTTTTTACGCAGGTGGTGAATATAGACTTCAATAGCGTTGCTCTCTACACCTTCGTCCCATCCATAGAGGGACTCTTCAAGCGCTTGCCGAGACATGATTCGTCCCTGATGGGTTAACAGCGACTCCAAAATTGCGAACTCACTTGCACCCAGCTGAATCTCCTCTCCGTTCTTGACTAAGCTACGCGATGCAGGATCCAGAGTAATATCAGCAAAAGTAATCACTGGAGCTGACCGCCCTTCCCTACGGCGGCAAATCGCACGTAGCCGGGCATCCACCTCCATTAGATCAAATGGCTTTACTACATAGTCATCAGCCCCCATATCCAACCCACTAATGCGATCATTGATCGTATCTCGAGCAGTTAGAACAAGTACTGGAAGATCATCTCCCTTGGCGCGCAATTTCTTCAGCACTGCCAAACCATCCTGCTTAGGCAGTCCCAAATCTAAAATCAAAGCATCTATGTTCTCACTGAATAGTGCCTGCTCCGCTGCAGAGCCATCGGCTACCCAATCCACCGTGTGTCCCAGTTGTCTTAACCCCAAACTGAGTCCTTCACCTAAATACTGATCATCTTCAGCTAACAAAATACGCATCAATCGATACCTGATTTATTACTTTCAACTAGCGTCTTGCCAGACCAAAGGCGACGCCTCACCAGGTCGACTCTTCACCAGATTTTCTATCTCTGTCAACAATATTTCCAAGGCGTCAGTGCGTTGATTCGGTTCAAGGTGGTATTTATTAACCTGGCACTCACTCAGATCGACCAGTCCCGGAGACATTTCATCTGCAATTGCCCCACCACTGATCAACAAATATATGAAAATGAACCGCATTCGAATCATTAGCTCTTTAAACCAACCGAATTGTGCGCCGCAGCAATTCAATATATTACCAATAGATTTGCTCTATACCTTACCACTTTCCAGCTTGATCCAATGCACGTATATGTTTAATAACACGCTGATTAAGAAGATTTTAATCAAAATACTGTCATATATTCTTAACAAAGCCACTGGAAACATCAGAAACACTTATAAATCTGAATCATTCAGGGTAAATATTCTACGGAAAGCATTGGCATATTATAATTTACATGGGTATCATTCTGTATTGGCTAAGAAACTGACCCATACCCGCTCCTCATTTGAGACATATCAGGTCGAGAATCGGCATCCTCCGTTTCCAAGCTAACGAGCGAGGCGTAGAGCCAAGGCTTTAGAGTTCATGGTCTGTCTGGCAGGTTTACACATGGGACCGTCAGACCCTGAACAAGATCAATTCTCTGTTAGGAATGTAAATCGATGACTAAATTGTATGTTGGCAATCTGGCCTGGTCTGCCACAGAAGATGATATTCGGGAACTGTTTACCGATATCGGTGAGGTGCAATCTGCAAACCTGATCCTGGATCGGGAAACCCGTCGTTCACGCGGTTTTGCTTTTGTAGAAATGGGTCAGGCTGATGCCGAGCGTGCCATTTCAGAACTGAATGGTAAAGATTTTCAAGGACGTAGTTTGAGAATCAACGAAGCGCAAGAGAAGCCAAAGCGTAGTTCTGGTGGCGGCGGTGGCGGTCGCTGGTAAGCACTAATATCCACGTTTAGTCGCTTTACAACGAAGTTTCAATAAAAAACGGCGAGCAGTTATGCTTGCCGTTTTTTATGTGCGGATTTAACTGCACTTTTATGGGTGTAGTCCTTATCGGGTTCAACTAATCCGGGTAGCAGTGTGTGTCCCTTCTATTTATCCTCTATTCAAGGCGTACTTTAACGTCAATGTAACAGATACCCCTTAGACTGAGGTCCATGGAAAATGAGACTCGAATAAGGTCAATAGGGTTCAAAGTCGTGGATCGGCGGCGAGATGAAATCGAGCCCCTGCTAGCTCGGTGTCAGCAAGAACTACGCCCCTTTGAGATTGGGCTCTATTTTAATGACCCCTCCAGTCACGACTTGATAGAGCAGTCATTACCCGACAAAAATATACCGCTAAACACACATCTCGATCATCGCAGATTGAACGTCTTTGCCCTCAATGAGTATGACACAACGCCTCATTTGAGACGTCAGATTGAACTCTCTCTCAAATGGGGCGCTGATTATGGGATAAACCACTTGTCGGCATTTCCACTTCCCCGTCGGGAACAGTATCAGCCTGACCTTCAGGAAAAACTATTCAAACAGCTGAGCCTGCTAAATAGCATCTGTCGTGAGTACCATTTTCCTATCTACCTTGAAAACACCTACCACGATCTCGATCTATACAAACAGACATTCAGGTTGATCGTTGAAAATCAGTTCGACTATCTGCACTTCTGCTTCGACTTCGGTCATGCAAAAATATGGTCGATAAAACCACTGGCTGACTGGCTCGCATTCCTGGAGGAGTTAAAAAAAGATAATAAGAAAATCCACTTCCACCTGCATACCAATCGTGGACTTTCAGATGAACATCTATCATTCATCGAGGCTGAGTGGTTAAACATCATTAAACCAGATAGCTATACCAGCCCTATGAACAGTTTTGAAGCCATTGAGCAAATAGATCAGCAATTTCCAGAGAGTAGAAAACTGATGGAAGTCCCCCCCCAGGAAGCAATAGAAAACTTACGGGCTGTTGCCGACGAGGTCGAGCAGATCAGGTATAAGAGACAGCGCTTTACAGCCTGATCCGATTGAGATGCAGTTTTAAACCCATTCACCAGGGCATTCACGGTAGATCACCTAAAATATATCCGGTATTTGGTTACTTGTTTATTAAATAAAAAATCCTCTGACCATTCAGAGTGATTCCAAAGCTTTGATTCGATCCTCCAAAGGGGGATGACTTGCGAACATCTTCTGCACCTTACCTGCACTGATCGCAAATGCTGCCATCTCTTCGGGTAGCTCCTCCGGTTGATGCGCCTGTTGCAATCTCCTCAGGGCAGCTATCATCTTTCCTCTACCTGCCAGATCAGCACCACCTTGATCAGCTCGGAACTCCCGCCAGCGGGAGAACCACATCACAATGGTCATCGCTAAGATGCCAAGAACAAACTCAGCAATCATCGATACGATGTAGAATGCAGGCCCATATCCTCGCTCAGTTTTAAACACCACTCTGTCTACAGTGTGCCCAATGATTCGAGAAAGAAAGACGACAAAGGTATTGATGACACCTTGAATCAGGGACATTGTCACCATATCACCGTTGGCAACATGACTGACTTCATGAGCCAATACCGCCTCGACCTCATCTCGGCTCATCTGTTGCATCAGGCCGGTGCTAACCGCTACCAGTGCGTTATTCTTGTTCCAACCCGTTGCAAATGCATTGGGAGAGGCATGATCGAAAACCCCCACTTCCGGCATGCCAATACCCGCCCTTTGCGCCTGAGAAGTAACAGTGGAAACCAACCATCTCTCTATTTCACTGGATGGCTGCTCAATCACTTGCACCTTCATACTCCGTTTTGCCATCCATTTGGATATAAAGAGGGAGATGAAAGATCCGGAAAAACCGATTACCGCAGAGTAGATCAGTAGCGCATTGATATCGAGATCAACGCCATTCTGCATCAGTAGCCCGTCGATCCCAAGTAGCCTGAATGTAATACTGATCAAGGCCAGAATGGCCAGATTGGTACCGAGAAAGAGTGCAATTCTCATCATATCTGTAGTTCCCTACTAAAGATTATTTTCTTTGAGGAATATGGGATCATTGACGGCAGATTTCAACTGATATCGCCCTTCTCTGAGTAGTATTGAAGATATTTAGAGACTCTTTTGTAAGAAGAGCGATGAAAACTCAGTCAAGAGCAATTCGAAAGAAACTATTCTCAGATCTGGCAACCTTTACATGCGAGGAGCCAACTTCTACTAACCCTTTGATTTACCTGGTAATAGTAAATTTCACTCTATTAAATCAACTACTGACTCATTCTTAGAAATCGAAATTCACCAGGCTGATATCAATCAGATGGTTTTGCTTCGAAAGTTAACGGGACAGCGTGACATCTTCACTAACCGTATTCATGGTTTATATGGAATGAAGTAGAGGTTGTTGCATTAGATCACCGAAGTCGATACCAACCTTAATCGACAAGGTAGATCAATCACTTACATATTACAGTTTTTCTTTATCATGCCGACACTAACTTTTGAACAGAGATGCATGGATCATTTTTAAAAAAACTGATGCTCTACACTCAATCTGCTAGTAACCAAGCAATAACCTAATACATATCTTGGTTATTCACGGATTTAGCATGCAGTATTGCTAGTAAAGTTGATCGTGGTATCACTGGAATAAAAATATGCCAAATGGGAGTTAAAATAATGAAACGCTTACTGACAATCACCTCAATTGCCCTACTTTCCAGTATTTTATTGATAACTAATACTGCTTTTGCTGATGAGTATAAAATCGGAGTATTAGCTAAAAGAGGTGTCGCAAAAGCCATGAAAAAATGGGGAGACACCGCAGAATATATGAACCAGAAAGTTGCTGGAGATAGCTTCACCATTGTACCTCTTGATTTTGATGAAGTATTTCCTGCCATTGAAAATAAGGAAGTTGATTTCTTTCTGGTGAACTCATCCATGTTTGTTACCGCCAAAGTTAAATATGGCGCCAAAGCCATTGCCACGATGGTTAACTCTCGCCAGGGCGAAGCACTTAAATCCTTTGGCGGTGTAATTCTCACCTATATCGATCGCGATGACATCAATAGTGTCGCTGATATCAAAGGTAAAAACTTCATGGCAGTGAAAGAGAGCTCCTTTGGTGGCTGGCAGATGGCTTATAAAGAGCTGCTCGATCAAGGCGTAGATCCTATGAAGGATTTTGCCAGCCTACAGTTTGGCGGAAAGCACGATAATGTGGTGTTTGCAGTGCAAAATGGGGAAGTGGATGCTGGCACTGTGCGTACCGATACTCTGGAGCGGATGACCTCAGCAGGTGACGTCGATCTATCTGAATTTAAGATTATCTCAGCAAAAACACACTCCGGTTTCCCTTTTGTTGTAAGTACCGCTCTCTACCCTGAATGGCCATTTGCAAAAGTATCAGATACGCCCGATGAGGTAGCCAGCAAGGTTGCAGACGCACTGACCGCCATCAAAAGCGATGCCAAAGCGGCGAAGAGTGCAAAAATCGTAGGTTGGACTGCACCTCTGGACTACACAGAGGTAGAAGATCTACAAAAATTGCTTAAGGTGGGTGCTTATCAATAGTTTTAACTATTGACCCCGAGGAAAAGATACCCCTGTTAACAATCTCTGTAGCAGGGGTGGGTAGAGAGTGAATTCAAATGAAGACAACAACCATTATGCAATACGCCAGCGGAAAACTATTCCAACTTATGATCGGAGCTATCACATTTGGTGTGCTGATATTGTCTGCTGTCTCTATTTATCTGACTGTTCATGGCTTTGATTCACTTAACAGGGAGGTAGGGAATAGTCTACAAGTTGGACAACAAGAGATAGACCAAACACTTGACCAAAATCTGAAACAAGTATCAACTTCAGTTGCAACAACCGGTAATCAGACCAGTAAATTATTAGCCGATTATCTAACCAATAGCATGCAAGGTGAGCTCAAGACTACCGAAACTGTCATGAACGAGTCTCTGATCGAGACAGCGGAGGCGCTCGCAGACATGCTTACTGCGGTGTCTGCAGAGGCGATCCTTGGCAAGAAATATTCTACTCTGGTTGACTACGTTAAAGTGGCCAATAAAAACCCCAAGGTCGTCTATGCACTGTTTCTTCGTGCAGATGGAAAACGCCCACTGACACGATATGTAAATAGGAAAAACCCAATAGTCAAAGCGCTTATTGGCAAGGGTGAAGGACGTACTCCAATGGACAAACTGTTATCCGCTTCCAGTGCAGATAGCAATATCAAAGAGATTACACGTCCAGTCAATTTCGAAGGCAAAAAGCTGGGAATTGTTCGACTTGGGGTGACCATGGAAGAGGTAAACCAGCGCATGGAAGAGATGCATAACAGGTTTGGCAAACTGATTGAAGACAGCGGAATCAAAGTAACGAAAGCAATGAACGGGGTAGCTGATTCGGTCACCAATCAGCTACAAACCAATTTTGCGTTAGTTAATGAACAGAGCGCTAAGTCTAACTTGGCAGCCAAAGAGACGATTGAGTCGAGTGCAGCGAGTTTAATCTGGACACAAATTGGCACCATGACAGTAATCGGCATCTTGATATTGACTGCCCTATGTATCTTCTTCGTTTATCGAATCATCCTTCCGATTAATAATTTGAAGGTGACCATGCAGGATATCGCTGCGGGTGAAGGCGACCTGACTCAACGTCTACCTGAAAAGGGTAATGATGAGATTAACCAGGTGGCCAGCGCATTCAATCAGTTCGTCAGTAAGATTCAACACACATTGATTCAGACCAGCAATTCAATGAACGATCTGAATAGCGCCACTACGACCCTAACGGGACTTGCTCAGCAGAATAGTGAAAGTGTCAACAAGCAGCGTGTTGAGACGCAACAGGTCGCCACGGCCATCACTGAGATGGCTGCAACAGTGAAGGAGATAGCGCATAGCGCAGACTCCGCCGCATCAGCAGCAAGGGAGGCGAACAATGAAGCAGCAGAAGGCAAGGAGGCGATGAACGACACAGTAAATGCCATTGATTCGATGGCTGCTGAAGTAACCAATGCAGCAGAGGTCATCAATCGACTGGAGACCGATAGCGAGTCGATTGGATCTGTGCTTGATGTAATTCGTGGAATCGCCGATCAAACGAACCTGTTAGCGTTGAATGCTGCGATCGAAGCGGCTCGTGCCGGTGAACAGGGACGGGGTTTTGCAGTGGTGGCTGATGAAGTCCGCACTCTGGCTAAACGCACCCAGGATTCAACCAGCGAAATTCACAGCATTATTGAAAACCTTCAGAGTGGTACTCGCAATGCAGCGCAAGTGATGGGTGGCGGTCTTACGGCTGCCAAACAGACCGTAGAGACAGCTGGGCGCGCTGGAGATGCATTGAACAATATCGTTCAATCAGTGACCACTATCATGGATATGAATACTCAGATTGCAACAGCATCTGAAGAGCACACCACAGTAACCGAAGAGATTGATCGTAGTGTTGTGCGCATATCTGAAGTATCTGAAGCCGCAGCTGAGGGCAGTAGTAAAACAGCAGGGAAGAGTGAGGAGTTATCTGACCTTGGTGTAAAGCTGAAAGCCCTGGTGACACAATTCAAGCTGTAGTACGACAATAGCGAAGAGGTAAAAGCATAGGAAAGATAACCGTAACACCACTACATATCATTGCAATAAACTGAGAGCAGGATACACAAAATCAGCCGTCTATCCTGCCTCAATCTATTCAATACCCTGAATTTCCGGCTAAACCCACCCTCTTCCACTGTCTGGTTGGCAGTGACTATAGCCGCCTCTGCGAAGAAGTCGAGGCAGGCTTCCCAGTCCCCGATCAGGCGCACATTATTGAGCAGTTCTTAGTAATACTGACGGTGTGTCCTGAAGTAGAGGCTGAGGTAGAGCATTAGTTCTTGCAGTACTTTCTGTTCGCACAGCAGTAATGTGATCAGCAGACACCCCGTCCTGCTTGGACTACCCATGTTTTATAGGTCATATCTTTTCTGATGTGGTGAGCTGTGTGAACCGCATCAATAACGAGTGTGGTGGTTCACAAACATCAATGATGCGATTCGCAAAGCTCACCACATCCTACGTAATATGCTCTTACAGCACGTTACAAGTTGGTATCAGCCTCCACATCAAAGGGGCACATCAAGCCCATTCTCCGACCTCTACCACCTCTTCCGCAGAACCTGCCCAATCCGCTGGATAAAGACCCCGCTCTACACAGCCATGAAAACTTGAATATGGCCAGTCCCTCACTTGCGTTACCCATCCATGCTTTACCGGATTCCAGTGAATGTAATCCATGTGCTTGTTAAAGTCCTGTTCGTCACGTATCAAGTGTTCCCAATAGCGGCGTTGCCAGACCCCGCGTTCACCTCGTTTAATGCGGCTTTCAGTTCGCCTCTCGTTAGCTGGTAGTAATCGAGAAAAACCCGCTTTGATTAAACCCCAACGCAACGCATAATTCGAGTCATCTGCTGGTAATGTCCAGATGCAATGCAGATGTTCCGGTAAAACAACGATGGCATCAATTTCGAATGGATGAGCCTGTTTTACCTTTCGAAACACATTACGTAGCAACGCCACATTATCCACCAACAGACGATTCTCCGGCCGCTCAGCAAGATTAACCGTAAAGAAATAGGTACCACCTTCAACCCACGGTCGTCGATAATCCGTCATCAACATTCCCTGTTTTCAAATTCCGCCTCACAAACGTAGGATGTGGTGAGGCACGAACCGCATCAACCACAGAGCACCGTGATTAACAAACATCATTCACACGCCCCACCATTCAACCAGCCCCATTCACCACGCCATAAATTTCGTAATTGCGAAGGATGTGGTGAGCTGTGCGAACCGCATCAACAACAGCGTAAGGTGGTTCACAAACATCAATGATGCGACAAAGCACACATCCCACCATTCTACCAGCCCTATCCACCACACCATAAAATTTGTAATTGCGTAGGATGTGGTGAGCTGTGCGAACCGCATCAACAACAGCGTAAGGTGGTTCACAAACATCAATGATGCGGTTCGTTCCTCACCACATCCTACGTAATATGCTCTTACAGCACGTTACGAGTTATCGAATTATCGCTCACATTTTTAAAATCAGGCCTGCCAGTGATCCGGGGTTTCAGGATGGCAGGATTGTATTGGAGACCAAAGTAAACTTGTAAGCATCTCTTACAAGTTGCCCCATGTGTCGAGATATCCGGAAATTCCGGACATCTGAATCCGTATCCATCTAGGCCTTTTGGTGTTCGGTTTCAATCATGTAGATCTCCCTGCTTTTTCAATAGCGCATGCATCGCCTCTATCGGCCAGATGCACTCCTTTACCCCCTTGGCCGTACAGGGCCTGTCAGCCAGCCAGGCGCTGATACGGTAACCTGTTATATCGGCGACTGACAGGCCGTCATAATCAATGTGAAAGCCGATATCCTGCCCCATCTGGTTAAGGCTGCCCTGCACAGAGCGGTTGCAGTCGTTGTCGCAGATCAGCGGTCCCAGCGCCGCATGGGCGCGTTGCATGAGGTCGTTGTCCGCCCCCGTTTTGAGCAGGGTGTTCATGAAGCCATCGGTAAACCAGTAATCCAGTTCAGCGAAATCCGCCTTTTTCAGCGCCGGGACGAATACCGGAAAGCGTGTGGTGTCGTGGACGAACAATACGCATTGCCGACGCTGCAGCAGAAGCAGGTTGGCATGCCAGCCGCTGAGCAGGGTTTCGGGGGCATCATTGACGGCGTAGGGGCTTGACTGTTTGCTTTTCAGTCGTCCGGTCACTCCCGGCATCCTGCCTTCCGTGACACTAACACTTCCCTGTGCGTCGTTTTCGTGTAAAGGCAGCTTGGCCAGCAGCTTCTTGGTACAGTGCAGGCGGATCATAGCGCCTCGGTTACCCAAAACTCATGCAGATCAACCTTCTCTAAGCGTCCTAAGTCTTTGGCTGTCATGTTGTTTTCTAGTGAGGTGGTTCACAAACATCAATGATGCGATTCGCAAAGCTCATAGCATCCTACATAAGATGCTCTTACCGCAAGTTATGAGTTACCTATCCGGCAACTCCGTGCCGCGATTCATGATATCGATATAACCAGCATAACTGAATAGCCGGTTGCGTTTTTGGGCTGTCAGTTCCTTTACGATACCGAGTTGCTGCAAATGATTGAGCGCCTTGTTGACTGTTGCAGGGGTGATACCGGTCTTCTCCACGAGCGATCCCGAAGTGGCGATAGGATACTGCATCAGTGTCCGATGAACTTGCAGAGTGGATGCTGCCGCTCTGCCGATAGCGCTTATCTTGTCACGATCCTGGTTAGACAGGTATAGAAGCTGCTGTGTCGTTTCCACTGCCTGGGTAGCAGTGACTATCACCGCCTCTGCAAAGAAGTCGAGCCAGGTTTCCCAATCCCCAGTCAGGCGTACATTGTTAAGCAGTTCGTAGTAAAACTGACGGTGTGACTTGAAGTAGAGGCTGAGGTAGAGCATCGGCTCTCGTAGTACTTTTTGTTCGCACAGCAGTAATGTGATCAACAGACGCCCCAGACGTCCGTTACCGTCCAGGAACGGGTGAATCGTTTCGAACTGCACATGGGCCAATGCCGCTTTTAGCAACACTGGGGTCGGCTCGGGGCGGTCGTGCAAAAAGAGCTCCAGCTTGTTCATGCAATCTAAAGCGTCTTCTGCCGGTGGTGGAACAAAGGCCGCATTGCCTGGACGGGTACCACCAATCCAGTTCTGACTACGCCGGAACTCGCCTGGGGTTTGATTACTTCCCCTGCCCTGAGATAACAGCACATCGTGGATATTCCGCAAGAGCCGTAGTGAGAGCGGCAATCCATCGTCCAACAAGCGTAGGCCCAGTTCAAGAGCGGCAACATAGTTGCTAACCTCCCTCACATCATCCAGCGGCACGCCAGGATTTTGATCCAACTCGAACAGAAGCAGATCTGACAGCGACGACTGAGTGCCCTCGATCATGGAAGAGAGTACCGCTTCCTTTCGAACGTACATGTAGAGAAACAGGGCAGTGTCCGGTAACAAGGTCGAGACGCTATCCAGCCGCCCAAGCGCCAGCAGCGCCTGATCAAATTTATTATGCAGCTCAGGTGTCCAATCGATTGGCGGGCGTGGCGGCAACGGTGCAGGAACGAAAGCCTTGGCCTTCAACCCCACCGTTGACATGGTGACGTATCGGCCTTGCAGCTTCCGCTTCATCGTGTTCGCCTCGAACCTATAATAAAATTGACTTTTATTTTACCTTAACCTGATATCCTAAAACAATCAGCCCCATTCACCACGCCATATAATTCGTAATTGCGTAGGATGCGGTGAGCTGTGCGAACCGCATCAATAACAGAGCGCGGTGGTTCATGAACATCAATGATGCGGTTCGCACAGCTCACCGCATCCTACGTACCTTTCGAACGAAGGGTTCGAATCAAATCCTGCTTCGCCGCCAAACAAAAAAGGGTGCTCGTGGTTACGCGAGGGGTTTGGTGCCAGCTGATGGGCAGGGATTGATTCGCTTCGCTCACCCCGTTGGGGCGCCTGCGCTGCGCTTCGGCGTCTGCGTCACTGCGTTCCTTTCGAACGAAGGGCTCGAATCATGTCCTGCTTCGCCACCAAACAAAAAAGGGTGCTCGTGGTTACGCGAGGGGGTTGGTGCCAGCTGATGGGCAGGGATTGATTCACCTGCTGCGCAGGCTCACCCCTTCGGGGCGCCTTCGCTGCGCTGCGGCGTCTGCGTCACTGCGTTCCTTTCGAACGAAGGGTTCGAATCAAATCCTGCTTCGCCGCCAAACAAAAAAGGGTGCTCGAATGAGCACCCTTTTTTGTTTGGCGGAGAGGCAGGGATTCGAACCCTGGGAGGGCTACAAACCCTCAATGGTTTTCAAGACCACCGCATTCGGCCGCTCTGCCACCTCTCCTGAAGGGGCGCTAGGATACATAACCATCCTTGAAAATGCTAGTGTTATCCCCATCTAATGATGTATTGACCTTTTATTCCTGCACGGTATGCTGTGCTGAACATTCCGAGACAATGAATGTCTCATAAATAAGATTGATTTCAGGGATCAAATCAGGAGATGAGAACAAAATGAATCGTCTAGATTTCACTGCAACACAATCGATGGAATCCACTCTATCGACTAATAAGCTGATAAAAAATACTTATATGCTGCTATCTGCCACACTCGTTTGGAGTGCGCTGATGGCTGTTGTTTCCATGGTTATCAACCCACCACACATGATCTCTCTTGGTACCTCTCTCGGTGCCTTGGTGATACTGTGGTTCGTTCTGCCACGTTACGCGAACTCCTCTGCTGGTCTGTTGGTTGTTTTCGGGGTAACCGGCCTTCTGGGTTTTGGTCTTGGCCCAATGCTCAACCACTATATCGCTCTGGCTAATGGCGGCCAGATCGTGGCCACTGCTTTTGGTGGAACAGGCATTATTTTCCTTGGCCTTTCTGGATATGCGCTTTCAACAAAGCGTGATTTCAGCTTTATGGGCGGCTTCATCTTTGCCGGCATGCTGGTTGTCATGTTGGCCTCCCTCGCGGGGCTGTTCCTTGATATGCCTGGATTGCACCTGGCTATTTCGGCAGCGGTCATACTGTTGATGTCCGGTTATATCCTGTTCGAAACCAGTCAGATGGTAAATGGTGCTCAGACCAACTACATTATGGCGACTGTCAGCCTGTACTTGGCCATTCTCAACATTTTCACCAGCCTGCTGCACCTGCTTGGTGCTCTGGGTGGCGACGACTAATTTACCTCTATCAATAAGCTGAAAACCCCGGCATTGCCGGGGTTTTTTATGAAGCGGGAATCATTATGGATTGGATGAAGATTTTTTCTGCCATCCTTATCATTGGATGGATTATTTTTATTTGGCCTAGAGCCAAACACTGGCTGAAAAACAGCCCAAAAGCAAAACAGGGGGACTGGATGGCAGCAGTTTTACCTTTGGCTGCTGTCGTAGGATTTGTTGCTCTGCTGATTATGATGGTCTAGTGTGGTGCGTGGTAGGTTCAGTAATCCTCAGCCAATCCACAAGCTGGGGCCTGATTGCTCAGGAGTGTATCAAGCCTCGGCTTTTATAACAGATTAGGCTGAGGGAGCGTTCCCAGCTGAATCAATTGCTCCGCTCCCTCGCCTCTTCCTATAGTTTCTCAATTCCACCCATATAAGGCTTCAGTGCCTCCGGCACCTGAATCGATCCGTCAGCCTGTTGGTAGTTCTCCATCACGGCTACCAGGGTTCTGCCTACGGCCAAACCTGAGCCATTCAGGGTATGCACAAGTTCTGGCTTTCCAGTCTCAGGGTTCCGCCAACGGGCCTGTAGACGCCTGGCCTGGAAATCTACAAAGTTTGAACAGGAGGATATCTCCCGGTATTTGCTCTGTCCCGGCAGCCAGACCTCTATATCGTATGTTTTGGTGGAGGAGAAGCCAATGTCGCCGGTACAGAGGGTTACAACTCGATAGGGCAGCGCCAGCTTTTGCAGAATCGCTTCGGCATGTCCGGTTAGCTCTTCCAATGCCTGAAACGATTGACTGGCAGGCACTGCCTGTACCAGCTCAACCTTCTCAAATTGATGCTGACGTATCATGCCACGGGTGTCTTTTCCATAGGAGCCCGCTTCAGAGCGGAAACAGGGAGTATGGGCCACCCATTTGCGCGGCATATAGTCGGCGTCGATAATCTGATCCCTGATCAGATTTGTCACCGGCACTTCCGCTGTGGGTATCAGGTAGTACTCTGACTCGCCACAGAGTTTGAACAGGTCTTCCTCGAATTTTGGCAACTGGCCGGTGCCTCGGAGACTGTCGCTGTTGACCATATAGGGCACATAAGCCTCGGTGTAGCCATGTTCAGTCGTGTGTGTATCGAGCATCAACTGTATCAATGCCCGATGCATCCGCGCCAGTGGACCCGCCATGACTGCAAAGCGTGAGCCGGTTATACGGGCCGCAGCCTCAAAATCGAGTAATCCGCTGCCATCACCCAAATCCACATGATCCTTAGGCTCAAAATCGAACTGGCGAGGCTCACCCCAACGCCTCTCCTCACGATTATCCGCTTCGTCCCGACCATCGGGTACGGAATCATCTGGAATGTTGGGTATACCGAGCGTGATCTCGGAAAGCTCGGCTTGTACGGCATTCAACTCTTCCTGACTTGCCTTGAGCCGATCACCCAATTCTGCAACTTGCTCAAGCAGCGGTTGAATATCCTCACCTGCCGCCTTCGCCTTGCCGATTGATTTTGAACGGCTGTTGCGTTCGTTCTGCAGCTCTTGCGACTCTACCTGAAGGTGCTTGCGCCGCCCTTCTAGTTCGGATATCTGCTGTGTATTCAGCTCAAAACCACGGCGACGTAGTTTTTCAGCTACCTCATCCAGATTATTTCTTATCAGTCGCGGATCCAACATTACTCATTCACCCATATTAACTTGTGCGGGCCAGCTCACCACGTGACCTGGCTCTACCCATTGATTTAAATCCTGCAGCACCTTTGTAACCCGCTCCGGTAAATCGAAGAACTCTACCACCAAGGGTAAGTCCATGGAGATATCCAGCAGCGATGCTTCATGAGCCCGACCAGAACGACCAAAGCCGGCAATCCCACGAAAAGCGGTGACGCCTCTGACTTTCTCTTCATTGTGAAGAAAGTCGAGCAGTTTCCGCAGTTGGTGGTCACCCTCGGTGATATAGACTCTTACCATGGTCACTTCGAGCTGCTTCATAACTGTCTCCCTAAAACCAGTCCCATCCAGCAGGCCAACACACAGGCCACCACACTCAGCACTATATTCAAACCGGCCTTTAGCAGTTCTGCCTGTTCCAGCAGGTTTAAGGTTTCGATGGAGAATGTTGAAAAGGTGGTGAACGCCCCCAGAAAACCGATCAGCAGTCCTGCTCGCAGTTCAGCTGAAACCACCATTCGTTCGAGAAACACAACATACAAAAAACCCATCACCAGAGAGCCAAGGACGTTTACAGCCAGGGTTCCAAATGGAAAACCTCGTCCAAGCAGACTATATACGCCAGTGGATACCCAGAAACGGAAGAGTGCTCCGGCTGCTCCGCCGGATGCGATGGCGAGTAGTTGATACATTCTAGGGTCTCTGCAAAAGAGGGGATTATACCCACTGTTAGCAGAAATTTGGCTAGCACCAGGAAAATATTTGAGTGTGAATCCCGGGGATAGGGTCTGAAGAGTCTTAAATCGGACTGTCCGACTCACATTGAGGCTCTCTATTTTGATACCGATAGACTCAAAGGCCTAACAGAGGCCTTTGAGCGTAATAGCTTTTGCTGCTAAAAATCCCAACGATAGCCAGCGTAGAAGAAGTAGTCGGTAAAGTTTGTCACTTCCAGTCCATCATCCTCCTCGAACCAGTTCACCCCCCCCTCCAGTTCGAAGGTCAGATCTTTGCGGAAGCGGTAGTCCATGCGAATAAATGGGCTGACAGTAAGGCGTGTAGCCTCATTCTCTTTGTTCTCACGATAGGAGAAATTCAAACGTGGATTAACTCTCCAACTGTTGGTGACTGGATAGCGACTGCTTACGCCAATACGGTAGGTATCTGAAGAGGTCGAGTCTGAATATCTAAGTGTGAATACGCCGATATCCCCCTGCTTCAGCAGGTCATTTTTTATCACCTGGAAGGAGTAGAAGAGCTCAGTATCGGTTGCTTCAGTGGCAAACACGCCACCTGAGGCAGGCGTCTCTCCGGTCTTACTGACGGTAAAATCACCACTCAATTGCAGCGTATCCGAGAAAGGATGGGATGCGCCAAAGGAGACACTGGTGGATTTTGCAGTACGGTCTTTTGCCAGGTCATAGATCTCATCATCACTATAGAAGTCTTGTAACTCCTCGATCGATTCGATCGGTGTAAAGGTATTGGGATCAGACTGTCCACTCAATGCATTTGAAGTCATCAAGATAGGGCTGTTGCGATAATCAAGATTCAGATAGAGGCTGGTTTTGTTGGCCAGACGCCAGTTGCTCTGAACCATGAAGATTCCAAGCTCGTTATGAAAGATATCGTAATCGATCAAGCTGAAGAGTGATTTGTCTTGATCATAATATCTGACCTCTCCGCCGATAGCTCTGCGATCAACGAGACCATCTGCCCGTTGTTCAACAAGGAACAGGCTCATATCCCAGTTTTCGAAAATACTCGCGATATCGCCGCTGATTCCTGCAAACTGTTTGTGCTCATGCAGAAAAGTATCCCGCGAGCGCTCTACAGGAAGCCCGACAGTCGCCCTGAGGTTGATATCCGGAGTCAACTCATAGCCCAGCACAAGACCATCAAATCGATTCAGAATGCCGCTGGATCTTAGTCTCTGGCGGCCGAATTTGGCATGCGTTCGTGACTCCAGATGCTCCACATCGATGTAGGCATCACTGAGTGTTGTATCGTTTTCACCATCATCCAGCAGATCGTAGATATAGCTGCCAGTAACCTTCATGCGCATATCGTAGTCTTCACTACGACGACGGGCATTGAAATCTACAAAGCTCTCTATTTCAGATCTGGAGATGCTGTCCTCATCTTCCACAAAGGGGCTGTCTATCTTGTCTCGACGATAATTTTGAGAAAAACTCCCATAGACATCCCAAACCGCCTTATTCTCATCCTCTTCACTACCCGGCTCTCCCGGCCTGGGCTTTTTACGCAGTGACTTCTTGGGTCTCTGGGGAGCAGTCTCAAGACCCAATAGCCGCTGCATTACCCGCTCAGCATCCTCACCCTCAGGATACTTTTCCAGATAGAGGCGATACTCCCCTTTGGCATGGGCAATCTGTCCATTTCGTTCGCGGGATAATCCAAGCAGCTCCAGGGATTCCTGGGTATAGATATTATCCGGCTCTTCCAACAAGGCCTCTAAGAGACGCACGGCCTTGGCATACTCGCCAGCGGTGATGGTACGCCGGATCATCTCCATCATTTGGGTTAAGCGGGGATCGACATCAACCAACTCTGGCTCTTCCAGTACCTGGCCATCAAATGAGGGATCCAAACCTCTTTCAAAAAAGGCCTGGCGCCGCTCCACGATGTCCGCTGTATCGATCCAGGCATCAGGATAGAAGCCTTTTACCTTTGCCAACTGTTTCCTGGCCTCTTCCTTGGTACGAAAGAAACCCAATCTAAGGCGATATTGTGGTGTACCTTCCAGATCAAACTTAGTACTGTAGAGCAGCTGCTTTTTTCCGACAGGTACGGGTGGTATTTCCCCATAATCCACAGGGTCGGGCTGAACACCCAGGTTAATCACATAGATAACCAGTGGCAGCGATTTAATGCTAAACGGCGCCTTCATTTCCGGCACTTTGCTCTGAAGGGTTTTCAGCTTGGCCTGACCAAACCCTGAGGTTCGGCGTGACTTCCCAGGCAGAATAAACTCCATCGTATAGAAGTCTCTTCCTTGGCGGATTTTGACATCATGAACCGGAGTGGCAAATGAGACCAATAGCGCTGAAGTACCTAGCCGATTGCCTTGAAAGACTATCTTATCAAGAGGTACTGCTGCTGATGGACTCCAAGTCAGCTGATCTTCCTGAGTAAAATCCAGCTCCTGCTCATCAGGGGTTGTCGCACCAACCTCATCATCGATGGTCTGCCCCACTCTGACCTGAACACCCAGCTCACTGTTTGCCTCATTGATCAGATGTGAGACATATCGAACAGGCACATTGAAGTGTACAGAGATTACATTTGCTCCCTCTTCAACTGCGATCTCAATACGATCAAGTACACGCGCTGCTGCATAGAGCTGCCCTGTCACTAACACCAACAATAGTGACAACAGCCAACGCTGAAACTGCTTCTGTACTTTGAACTGCACTCTTTTTACCTGATAAATTCTATATGCGTTATCAATAATCACCAATGTCCTTGTTGAACGAAATTCCGTCCAACAAAGTCATGATGAAAGAGACCAAATACTACGAAATGACCCCGAACTATATTCTTACTATAGAAGGTAGTCGATAGTTCATTACCATTCGCGGGAACTCACTCTGTGACAACCACTACTGCCACAGTTACGGTCAGCACTTAGACCGTTGTGATCATCCTCACCAGTACGATAATCATTGGCATGACAACCTGCACAGGTTCGGGCATAGGTTGGGAACGGCCAGGGGACTGATTCACTGTTTGTAGTGTGACAATCATTACAAGAGAGATTCGCCCGATGATCGCCTGGATAATTACCAGAACTATGACGATAGCTGATTACAGGCACCCAACCATTTGTGGTATGGCATACATCACACTGCTGCGTGGTTGAGAAATGCCCGTTGGGTACACCTGTTGCAATGGTACCGTTGTGGCAGCTATTACAGGCACCACTCACACTGGAGTGGTCAAAGTTGACACTGGTCCAGTTAGAGGTGGAGGTATGACAGTTATCACACTGGGCCGTTGTCGACACATGACTGGCAGATTTACCGGTTGCAATCGTACCGTTGTGACAAGTCGAACAAGTGCCCGCCACATTGCTATGGCTGAAGGTTACGCTCAGCCAGTTGTTGGTTGAGGTGTGGCAGGTATTACACTCGGCTGTCGTCGGAATGTGATTACCCGGTTTACCCGTTGCCAATGTGCCGTTATGACAGCTTGAACAACCTGTAACTATGCTGCCGTGGTTGAAATCAACATTTGCCCAGTCCGTCGTTGAGTTATGGCAGGTATCACACTGCCCCGAAGTCTGGATATGGTTGGTATGTTTGCCAGTCGCGGTAACGCCATTGTGGCAAGTTGAACAAGTTCCAGCCACATTTCCATGTGTGAAGCGTACATTCAACCAGTTCGAAGTGGAGAGATGGCAATCATCACACTGGGCAGTTGTGGGAACATGCCCAACATCCTTTCCGGTTGCAGTAATTCCATCGTGGCAGTTAGAACAGTTACCTGCCGCATTGGTGTGATCAAAACGCACCGACAGCCAGTTGGTTTGAGAGGTATGACAGGCATCGCACTCAGAATTGGTCTGTATATGGTTACCCGGTTTTCCAGTGGCAGTGGTGCCGTTATGACAACTTGAACAGCTACCCGTAACTACAGAGTGGTCAAAATTCACTGCTGTCCAGGTAGTCTGGGAGGTATGGCAGACGTCGCAAGCAGCAGTAGTTGCAACATGACTGGCTGACTTACCTGTTGCTACCGAACCATTGTGACAACTCTGACAGCTACCTGTAACCGTGCTGTGATCAAAACGAACCGAAGTCCAGTTGTTGGTTGAGGTATGACAACTGTCACACTGGCCATTAGTTGCGATATGGGCAGCATGCTTGCCGGTGGCAATTGAGCCGTTATGACAACTTGAACAGGTGCCCGAGACGCCAGCATGGTCAAATGTTCCTGTTGCCCAGGTCACGGTAGTGTGGCAATTCTCACAAGGTTCATTGGTGGGAATATGGTTTGCAGGTTTGCCAATGGCATCCACATTATTGTGGCAACTTTCACAGCCAGAGACGATACCGGTGTGATCAAACCTGATATTTAGCCAGGTTGTATTCGATATATGACAGTTGTCGCAGGCCGCATTGGTCTGAACATGGTCAACCGGTTTACCAGTCGCCGTATTACCGTCATGACAGCTGGCACAGGTACCGGTAACCACTGCGTGATCAAAATTGATCGTCAACCAGTTGTTGGTTGAGGTGTGGCATGCCTCGCAAGATGCGGTGGTGGCCACATGGGCGGCATGTTTACCTGTCGCTCTGACCCCATCATGACAGGACTGACAACTACCTGTAACTCCATCGTGATTGAAATTGGTAATGTTCCAATTGTTGGTGGTATGGCAGGTATCACAGGTGGCATTGGTCAACACATGAGAGGGAGACTTGCCTGTTGCAATATCGCCGTTATGACAGAGATGGCAGGCGGTTGTAACTCCAGCATGGTTGAAAGTGGTCACTCTCCAGTTGTTGGGCGTGTGACAATCTTCGCAAGGCTGACTGGTTGTGATATGGGCAGCATGCTTGCCAGTCGCTGTGGTGCCGTCATGGCAGGATTCACAGTTATCGGTTATTCCCGCATGGTCAAAGTTCGATATCAGCCATCCGTTAACTGTATGGCAGGTATCACATTGGGCACTAGTCTGTAGATGTCCGGCATGTTTACCCGTGGCCCGCACACCATTGTGACAACTTGAACAGACCCCTGCTGTCGGTACAGCACTGTGATCAAAATTGACTCGTAACCAGGAGGTCGTTGACGAGTGGCAGATATCGCACTGCTCGTTGGTAGTAATGTGATTGTTATGCTTTCCGGTGGCCGTAGTGCCGTCATGACAGGTAGAGCAGACACCGGATGTTGTCACCCCACTATGATCAAAACTTGTATCCTGCCAATTGATGGTAGAGAGGTGGCAGTTATCACATTGCGCTGTCGTTTGGATATGTTGTGCATGCTTACCTGTAGCCGTGGTACCGTCATGGCAATTAGAGCAATTACCACTGGCAGCTATGTTGTCATGGTTGAAGTTGATCAACGTCCAGTCGATAGTCGAAGTATGACAGCTGTCGCACTGGGCAGTAGTGGGAATATGTGTGGCACTCATACCTGTTGCAACCACGCCGTCATGGCAACTTGAACAGGCGCCCGCCACACCAGCATGATCGAAACGGCCGGTACTCCAGGTAATCGTGTTATGGCAGTTCTCACAGGGTTCTGTTGTGGGAATGTGCGTATCGGGTTTACCGATTGCATCGACATTATTGTGGCAGCTCTCACAGCCACTGGTGATACCGGTATGATCAAAGCGCACTGCGGTCCAGGTTTCGTTGGAGATATGGCAATTGTCACAGGCGGCATCAGTCACAACATGATCCGCAGATTTACCGGTGGCAGTCACACCATCGTGACAGCTGGCGCAGGTACCGGTGACGATTGCATGGTTGAAGGTTATCTCTGTCCAGCTGGTGGTTGAGGTATGACACCCCTCGCAGGATGCGGTGGTTGCGACATGTGCATCATGTTTGCCTGTAGCCCTGTCCCCGTCATGACAGGACTGACAGCTACCGGTAACCCCTTGATGATCGAAACTGCTAAGTGACCAGCCATTGGTGTTATGGCAATTATCACAGGATGCCGTGGTAGGAATGTGGTTGTCGTGCTTACCTGTCGCCACATTGCCGTTATGGCAGGACTCACAGGTTCCGGAAACCCCTTCATGGGTGAACCCGGTCAGGCCCCAGTCTGTTGTGGAGTGGCAAGCCTCACAGGATGAGGTTGTAAGAATATGATTGCCATGTTTGCCTGTGGCTATCACACCGTTGTGGCAGGATTCACAATCCCCAGTAATGCCCTCATGGGAAAAATTATTAACATTCCAGGCGCCAACTGTATGGCAGGTATCACACTCAGCGTTGGTCTGCAGATGGTTGTTGTGTTTACCTGTTGCACGAACCCCATTGTGACAGGTTGAACAGACACCGGCCGTCTCGATAGATCCATGATCAAAACTGACATTGGACCAGGAATCGGTCGAGTCGTGACAGGTATCGCACTGCTCCGCGGTCTCTATATGAGTCGCGTGCATACCTGTGGCAGTCGTTCCGTTATGGCAGGTAGAGCATCTACCGGTAGCATCGACGTTGCTGTGATCAAAACTGGTATTCAACCAATTATCTGTAGAGACATGACATACATCGCACTGATCATTGGTCTGTATATGCTGAGCATGCTTGCCGGTTGCGCTGGTACCATCGTGACAGCTCGAACAGACGCCAGCACTTTGAAAGCTCTCATGACTGAAACTGATAACATGCCAGTTTGCAGTGGTGGCGTGGCACACATCACAGGATTCATTGGTTACGATATGAGTGTCATGCTTACCTGGCGCCTGCACCCCGTCGTGACAGGATGCGCAGGTTCCTGGGACAACCTCACTATGATCGAAACCGACAATTGACCAGTCTTCTGTTGATGTATGGCAGGTGTCACATTGTGCAGTTGTCTGTACGTGGTCAGCATCCTTACCGGGCTGTGTCACGCCATCGTGACAACTGGAACAGCGACCGAAGGCCTCTTCTCCATGTACGAAGTTAACCACCAGCCATGAGTTGGTGGAAGTATGGCAAATCTCACAGGGCTCACTGGTTGTCAGGTGACCAACGGGTTTGCCGATGGCACTGATACCGTTGTGACAACTCTCGCAATCGCCACGTATGCCGGCATGGGAGAAATTATTTACTTGCCAGCTGTTTGTCGAGTGGCAGAGATCACAAGCCTCATTGGTAAGTATATGGTTTGAAGATTTTCCAGTTGCACTAATCCCGTTATGGCAGGTTTCGCAGCTACCGCTATCGACATTGGAGTGGTCGAAAAAGACCAATAACCAGCTGTTGGTTATATGGCAGGTATCACAAGGTTCTTCAGTAGCAATGTGGATTGAGTGTTTACCTGTGGCAATGTTGCCGTTGTGGCAGCTTTCACAGGTGCCTGTCACAGCAGAGTGATCGACGCGGCCGACTCTCCCCCAGCTGAATGTGGTATGACAAAACTCACAGGTATTGGCCGAACTGATATGGTCACTGCCCTTACCTTGTGCGGCACTTCCGTTATGACAGGAGAAACAACCACTACTGATCGTGCCATGATCGAATCGCGCTACATGCCACCCAACTGTGGTATGGCAGTCATCACAACGGTCATCACTACGGATGTGATCGATGGGTTTACCTGCAGCTGCGGCGTCATTATGACAGCCATCACACATCACGGGCGTACCCTCAAACTGTGCATTGAGGTGACACTGGTCGCACTCCACAATGCGATGTTCCCCAGTCAGAGGGAAACCGGTGGAAAAATGGTCAAACTCGGTGGTCTCAGCCTGGAGAGCAGGGGCAAACGACAAGCTAAACAATAAGGCGATGAGCCAATAGGCCTGCTGTAACAGTATTCTATTTTTTAGCAACGTCGTCATATGATCTTCCGTTCAGTCTAAATCAGCGAATTTCCGGGTTTTCGAAAGTTTCAGTTGTATGGCAACGATCACAATGGCGTCCAAAGCCACCGCGATGTATATCATCCCCTCGATGACAGCCGTAACAGTGATTTGCCGATTGCTTATGCTCATTCAAATCGGCACGATGACAGGCATGACAAAAGACCTCACCGTGTTTTCCATCCAGTGGAAATTCTGTCTGTTCGTCGTGATCGAAGGTCCACAACATCCAGGCGTTGGGGTTATGACAATCACCACACAGATCACCCATTTTTCCTTCATGGGTGTCATCTTTTTCATGGCAGGACAGGCAGTCGATCTCTGTCTCAGGAAACACCGCGTTGAGATGACAGGACTCACAGGCGGTAACACTATGAATCCCTATCAGTGGGAAGCGTGTAATGTCATGTTCAAAAAAGAGCTTTTCAGTCCAGCCCTTTTCATTGTGACAGTAACCGCAATCCTCACCCAGATCACCTTTATGCATATCTATCGCCCGATGACAGGTAATACAATCAGCATCCTTTAGGTCATCCATAGCTGCCGCTCGATGACAAGCATGGCAGCTTAGATCTTTGTGCTTTCCATTGAGTTCGAATTCGGCATCTTTTCCATGATCGAATTTAACTTTTGTCCAGCTGGAAGCACGATGACAGTCCTGACATTTCTTACCATTACGTCCCTTGTGATCATCATCTTTCTCATGACAAGCAAAGCAACTCTTTGAAGGTTTCTTTTCGAAGGGGCCACGTGTGTGGCAGGTGTCGCAAGGGACATCTTTATGGCGACCCTCCAGAGCAAACTCCGTATCGGCTCGGTGATCAAAAGTCAGCTCCTTCCACTCTTCCGTACCATGACATTTGGCACATACCTTACCGTAGCGACCATTGTGTCTGTCATTGATCAAGTGACAACCAATACACTCCTTAGGTGTATTCTTGTAGTGATCATCGGCATGACAGAGTTTGCAGTCGAGATCAATATGTTTACCGGTTAATGGATAGTCCGTATCGAGGTCATGATCAAAATCCTGCTTTTTCCAGCCTTTTTCGTTATGGCACTTATCGCACTCTTCGCCAAGCTTACCGTGATGCGTATCGTCTGATTCGTGACAATCGAAACAGATTGATGAGGCTTGACTATATTTTTTCAGGTCCTCGGTATGACAGAGTTGACAGGCCAGCACTTGATGTCTTCCACGAAGCTCGAAATCAGTCTGTTTGTGATCAAATGATTCCGTATCAAGATTGATAATATCTCTGTCTCTGCCCTCATGCTCCGTGTGGCACTGCTTACAGTTAGACGATCGCTTTTTTTCGAGTTTGCCATGTAACCCAGTGCCCTGCTCGACATCCTTAGCAATATCCTCATGGTCGTGACATGAGAGACAGCGTTCAACCTGGTCGGCCTTCTTCAGGGTTTCATGACAGCTTTCGCATTTCTCTTCAAACTCGGCATGACCTTCGATTACCGGGCCCGGCATCAACAAAAGATCTAATTTTCCTGCATGACTTTGAGATATCGCTACGAATATCAGTAACAGCAGGCAAGTGACTTGACAGCCAAATCGGTACATAACGAATTTACTGGAGAACCGCTTGCTTAGTGATTAGTAGGCATGCACAGCATAGACATGCACAAAACCGGTAATCACCATCATGATGAACAGGGGCATATGCAGTAGATGCCAGATCGCAAAAAGCCTTTCATAGAAATGTAGCTCCTGAACCTGACGAAGAATAGAGCGATGAGTTAATAACATATTTCTAATGCGCAGCTGTTTGCGGCGGACTTTTGCCTTGCTCCACCCCTTTCTATGACCTGCAGCCAAAAGCTTCTTGTTCAGGGAACGCATTACAGTGGGATAGAGTCTGGCTGATGTATAGCGCATTTTCAGCCAGTGTCTGGCACTGCTGAAAGTCCCAGATGGTGCACTCATCACATCTTTTTCATACTGCTTCATCAGCTCGTGAGCCTTGGGCTGCAGTTCGAAGAGACGCCCTAATTTCTTCTTCAATATTTCTGAATCAGCGTGCAAGGAGGCGAAAGTCGCTTTTTTACCATACAAACCGTAATGGATTCGGGTGTAAAAATAACGGCCAAACAACCCGCTTATTGCCACAATCAGCATACTGTAGAGCGCAACCTGACCATTCATTGAACCAATATGGAAACTGGAGTGCATCATGATCAAGACAGGGCCCATGACACCAAAAACCATATGTAATCTGAACCAGAACTTGACTGTTAGCCATTTGGACATGAAATGAAGTCGCTTACGCATCGGATAGAGCAGTAGTAACAACATCATGCTACCGCCTACGATACCGAGCCAATAGCCCCAGCCAGACTCAGCAGTCCATACGGCTTGTGTATGGTTAAGCCACCCCATATAGAGCAACAACAGGGAAAACAGAGTAAAGCCCAGGGTTGTAATCAGGCCTGCTCTACGTTGCCACGCGGAGAAAAAGCTATCCAATGGTGTCTCATTGACACTATTTGTAAGAGCTGCAGTTTCCATCGACATCACCTATCATATTGGTATTAATTTCAAATATTTAAGTTTTATTAACTATTTTTATTGAGAATGAGAACTGTAATCAGCATTATCTCCACACCACGCCCCTATGATATATTGGGACAAATTTCCCATCCATGAAGAACTTCACAAAAACCAACTTCAGATACAATTATGTTTTCGGCAGAAACCTCAGGGATTGAAATATGTGTGTACAATTTAGGCTGAAATTCCCAGAAACTGTGAAAGGCATCACTTTTTAACCCATCGAGAAGCGATTTAGTAATGCAGTACAGCTTAGATTTTTACCTCATCTACCTGATACCCATACTTTTGGTATGGGCTATATACATTGCGCATAGCAAACGGAAAAGTAAAAAAAATCTTGAGCTCAAAACAGAAGAGTTTGAGGCTGGTCTGACTGAACCGGCCTCTCTTCATCCGTTGATTGATCCAGCGAAATGCATGGGCTGCGGTACTTGCGTGAAAGCCTGCCCAGAACAAGCGAACCACCCTGTATTGGGATTGATTGACAACAAAGCGGAACTGATCGCCCCAACCAACTGCATCGGCCATGGTGCCTGTAAAACCGCCTGCCCCTTCGATGCAATTACCCTGGTATTCGGCACAGAGAGAAGAGGTGTTGATATACCTGTACTACAACCTAATTTCGAAACCAGCATGCCAGGAATATTCATAGCTGGAGAATTAGGCGGTATGGGTTTGATCAGAAACGCCATTGAGCAGGGTTACAAGGCGATGGATCATATCATTGAGACGCTGAAAAAAGAGGATGCTGCTCCAGTTGATTTAGTCATAGTCGGAGCAGGTCCGGCTGGTTTTTGTGCCTCATTGAGAGCCATGGAGAAGAAAATAAAGTATAAGACCGTCGAACAGGAGTCCCTGGGCGGTACAGTCTTCCAGTTCCCCAGAGGTAAGTTGGTTATGACAGCTCCGGTGAAGCTACCCTTCGTCGGTGAGGTTAAATTTACTGAAACAACCAAGGAGAAACTGCTCGAATTCTGGCAGGATGTCGAGAAGAAAACAGGTGTAGAGATCAGTTATCATGAACGGGTGGAAAAGATCACCGCCAATGAAAAAGGTGGTTATGATGTCAAAACAAGTAAGGACACCTACCATACCCAAGCGGTACTGCTGACTATCGGCAGACGTGGCACACCAAGAAAGTTGGGGGTACCAGGAGAAGAGTTGAGTAAAGTCACTTATCGCCTGATCGATCCAGAACAGTATAAGAACCAGCATGTACTGATCGTAGGTGGAGGTGACAGCGCCCTTGAAGCTGCAACCAGTATTGCTGATGAAGATGGTACAACGGTTACCCTATCCTATCGCAGCGGCGCTTTTAGCCGAGCCAAGAAGAAAAATCGGGAAAAGGTGGATCAAGCGGCCAGTACTGGAAAAATCAATCTACTTCTAAGTACCAATGTCACTGGATTCACTGAAGACAAAGTCACCATCGACAAAGGTGGAGAGAAGATTGAAATTCCTAACGACGCTGCCATTATCTGTGCTGGCGGCATCTTGCCAACTGGCTTTCTCAAAGAGACCGGCATTAATGTGGAAACCAAACATGGAACAGCCTAGATCTAATAGAGTCATCAGAAGAGTGGCACTGGTACTGAGTCTGGTTACATCTGTATTGATCATACCTTTTCCAGCATCATCTGTTGAACATGATGAAGCGGAAGCAGCCATCCGTGTCAGGGATTTTAAATCTGCTGCAGATATCTATAAACAACTGGCTGAGCAAGGCGATGCAGAGGCTCAATTTGCTCTTGGCGGACTCTATCGTGGCGGACGTGGTGTTAAAAAGGACTATGCCCAGGCACTTCAATGGTATTTAAAGGCAGCCAACCAAGACCATATCGAAGCACAGTACACAACAGGAACCATGTATGAAAATGGTTGGGGCGTAAAAGCCAATACTGATCTGGCAAATGAGTGGTATGACAAAGCAGCAATTCAAGGTCATCGACTCGCCAAAAAGAAGATTGAGCATCTCGCCACCTCATCTCCCGTCACTGGATTGAGCGAAGAGCAGGCAGCCGCATTTTTGAATCGAGCAGCAGCAGCGGGAAAAACTGAGACTTTAAAACGCATACTCTCCTCCGGGATCTCTCCTGACACCCGGGATGAGTACAGCCGTAGCGCACTTCATGAAGCCTCTATCAACGGACGCACAGATGCGGTGGAGGTTTTACTCGCTGCTGGTGCAAATCCAAATACCAGTGATAGTCTGGGTGACACACCACTCCATTCTGCATCAGGTCTTGGATATGCAAAGATAGTAAACAGTTTAATCAAAGCTGGGGCCAAACTGGAGACCCTGGATGCCAATGAGAATACGGCATTATTGATTGCTGCTGGCAGAAAACATCTCAAGGTTGTCAATGAATTGCTTCGAGCTGGCGCCAAGGTCAATGCGAAGAATCGCAAGAAACAAACTTCATTGGATGTCGCTCAACTGAGAAACTACAAAGCTGTTGCCAGAAAACTGAAGGCTGCAGGTGGTATCGCTACCCAGACACGCAATAAGACCTCAGACTTCCCGGATCTTGCCAAAATCAGCGCCTCTATAATGCCCACGATGAGTAATCCTGACGATGAGAAGAATCCATTCGCAGGTTGGAGCACACTGCATCTCGCTGCCTGGAGAGGCCAGTTACCCTTGGTTGAAGCTCTACTCAAACAAGGTGAAGAGATTGATACCTTGGATTCTGAGGGCTTGTCACCCTTAAGTCGATCCGTTTGGCAGGGACATGAAGAAGTTATTACCCGCCTGCTTGAACAAGGTGCAGAGACTAACCTGGCAGCACCAGGCAGCCCTACCCCTTTATTGATAGCCAGCCGTGAAAACAACATAAAAGTTGTTACCCAATTGATTGGGCATGGTGCAAAGGTGAATGTATCAGCCAAGCATGGTGTAACCCCACTTCATTTAGCGATCGAACATCAAAACCTTCAACTTGCCAAGCTGCTGATTGAGCAGAATGCCCAGTTATCCAAAGCCACTGATGATGGCATCACAGCGCTTATCCTGGCCGTCCTAAAAGAGCAACCAGAAATCGTCAAGCTACTGCTTACCGAGGGAGCCTCTCCCGATCAAGCAGACAACAAAGGACGAACACCGCTCTATCACGCCATCGACGTTGGCAATAAAGATATTTTTCATCTTCTACTGAATAAAGGTGCAAAGGTCAGTCTACAGGCTAAGGATGGATTGACCCCGATGATGCGAGCTGCTGCTTTTGGCCATGCAGATCTGGTTGAAGTTCTGGTGAAGCAGGTGCAATACATCGACCGTTTAAGTGAAAATGGAAACACCGCGTTGATGTTAGCAGCAAGAAGTGGGTCCCTGAAGACATTGAATATTCTTTTGCGTTACTCCGAACACATGGAGCATCGAAATAATGCGGGAAACAGCGCGCTAATGTTAGCTGCCGAGGAAGGCCATCTAGCAGTAGTTAAACGTTTACTCGAGATGAAAGCCAATGCCCATCACCTGAACCTGAGGCGGGAGAGCGCTACTGATCTTGCAAAACGGGGTAATCATGATGAAGTTGCAGAGTATATCGAGGCGAACAAGGGAAGTGGTGGTCTACTCGATTTTATGCGTTGATTGTGAAGCAGGCCAAAAGAATTCTGAAAAGTACTGGTTCATACACCAAGCAAAATCATAGATCGAATAAGTGCAGCGCCATTTGACAATCACCAAAAGAAACCCGATGGCATTGCGCTTATCCAGTCTACATTACTTCTACCCTACTCCATCATCTGTAAGCGCTCCAATTTATCCCCATGTCTGAGGGGAACACTATCGTAGGGTGGGGCCATGCCCCACCAAAAAGGGTTCATCCCCACACCTGTGGGGAACACCTCAAATATCATTTGGTACTCTAAACTCATCGCGGTTCATCCCCACACCTGAGGGGAACATTCTTAACGTAAGTAGTTATGCCACCGAGGAATTTTTGGCACAAAATATTCTACCAAGGCACCAGGTATAAAATACAGGGGACCACCCCCTATAATGTATCCAAAATGTTAAAGAACGAGCTACTCCTCTATTGGCAGAAATGACACCAAACGCAAGCCATCCATTTCAACTGGTATCCGTCGATTCTTACCCATGGTCTGGAAATCAAACCCGGATTCGGTATTTGTCGCCCAGGCCATGACAATGTTGCCATCTTCTACATCCACTTCCATATATTGCCATAGTGTTTCCCGAACCCTTTTCGAAACATCACCAATATAAACCCCCGCGCGAATATCCAGCAGCCATACCACCAGCTGACAGCACTTCTTCAATCGATGGAATCAGCTTCTTCAACAGCCGGGTTTCACGAAAGATATCTCGACAAGCATGCCGAACCATCTTATCGGGATTGGTTGGGCTACGCGCAGCAATCTTAAAAGCAACCGGAACCACTGTATCGAATTTAAAAAGGTCGGCAATATCGTAAACAAATGACACGGCATAAAGGCCATACATTACTCTTCCATCCCCAGCCGGGGAGTTGTTCTATTCTCAACCAGTATCTTCATTTGACTGATTGCCAGTCTATTCAGACTAACCACCCGCTCTGACTGGCTCAAATCCTCCTCAATGAAATGAGCGTTCATGGATTCCAGGTTGGCCAGACACACCAACTGATGCACGTTGGCATGATCACGCATGTTGCCTTTGAGTTTAGGATTTGCATCCCGCCACTGCTTTGCTGTGATACCAAACAGGGCAACATGCGGCTGTTTTTTCGATCCATTGCTTGGGTGTCAGAGTAAAACTGTTCAGACCTGCCTGTTTTCTAAAGTCATCGAATTCGATGACTTTAAAATCCGGGTTATTGAGTTTTTCCCAAATACCAAGAAATTCAATAGTGTTACGGTTTCTCAACCAATTCCCGATGATGACACCCGCTCTCTCAGAATGTTTATATTTTGCAATATCAGTAATACAGATATATTCAAAACTGTTTTTAGTATCTGTGGCAATATCCTGGTCTAGAACCTGAAGTTTTGGTTTCATTACTCCTCCTTGAGAAATATTCATATCAAACAGCAGCCAGTGACAGCATTCCGCAACCGAATGCTTTGGTCGGGCCGATACCTTGCTGTAATAATGACTTAAAAGCAGATGGATTCTTCACATGCAAAACACCCTTGAAAGCATAAGGTTGAATTTTTCCCGGCTTGCTTCCCTTGCGAAAATTTAACGTCAACTGTTTTTCAATATCCACGATGCTTACCAAGGCAGCACCATCCAACTTATGCCGCCACATCCAAACAATGATAAGGCAACAAATGGTAGCTATCGTCTTTTCTCGAAGCCTTACCCCAATATTTGAAATATTGCTTAGTCTGTTCCACCCCGTCGCTACTCCCTGTTGAATAAACCCCACCTTATTCATCTATTAATAAATACAGATTGAATGAACTCTTACATGTCAGGTTATGGCTTTAGGTTATACACTACCAAATCCAGTGACTCATTAGATGAGCCTGCAGAAATAATTTTACGACAAGAGTGCTATTACTACTTTATTTCTCATTGATTGGAGAATACATAATCTGGATGGATAAGAAGAATCCGAGGTAAGAATGGGCTACCTTGGATTTACAAACAGAATAATAATCGGGCTAATATGAGGCTTTTGGGCTTTTGGTGGGGCATGGCCCCACCCTACCAATGTGCAATATTTATTGACTTCTATTTGAAATAGAGCCGTAGGGCGAATAAGCGCTACACATCCGATCTACAATACTCTCCCTGTTGTGCTGAGGCTCCCTTTTTCTCCCGGACTTTTTTATCTTTCCTTTCATCTGTTTTTACCATTTGGAGAGCACTAGAAGTACGATTAATCCTTACTTGCTTCTAAATCCAACTTTCGCAGAAACTCAAGTTTTTCACCGATCTTGATCTCCATACCCCGATCCACAGGATAGTAATATTGACGGCCTTCCAGTGCCTCTGGCATATAGTTCTCTCCTGCGGCATAGGCATGGGGTTCATCGTGGGCATACCGATAAGCTTTACCGTAATCCAGTGTCTTCATTAGCTTGGTCGGTGCATTACGCAGCGCCAGGGGTACTTCAAGAGATCCTGATGTTTTCGCATCGGCCTGTGCTGCCTTCCACGCCATGTAGACCGCATTACTCTTTGGTGCACAGGCCATATAGGCTACCGCCTGGGCAATTGCCAGTTCACCTTCCGGGCTACCAAGTCGTTGCTGAACATCCCAACCATTCAGCGCTAATTGTAAGGCTCTTGGATCGGCGTTACCGATATCCTCAGATGCCATTCTGACTACTCGACGAGCGACATAGAGGGGATCACAGCCACCATCTATCATCCGTGCCAGCCAATATAGTGCAGCGTCGGGTGCAGAACCTCTGACCGATTTATGCAAAGCAGATATCTGATCATAGAAAGCCTCTCCCCCTTTATCGAATCGTCGCAGAGTTCCACTGGCCACCTCTGCAACGACCTCCTCTCCAATCTCTTCTGTTTCGGTTAAATCCGCAGCAATCTCAAGCAGATTCAAGGCGCGCCTGGCATCACCATCTGCTGCATCGGCAATCAGCTTTCTGGCTTGGCTATTAATCGTGAGCGCCCTCTCGCCTAGCCCTTGCTGTTTATCCTGCAGAGCCTGATCAATAATCTCTTCAATCTCATTTATTGATAAGGCTTTAAGTACATAGGTGCGTGCCCTGGAGAGCAGAGCATTATTCAATTCAAAGGAGGGGTTCTCTGTAGTCGCACCAATAAATACCACAGTACCGTTTTCAACATGTGGCAGAAAGGCATCTTGCTGAGATTTGTTAAAACGGTGTACTTCATCGATAAACAGTACAGTGGGACGCTGTTCCTGTTGCTTGATCAATCTCGCCTGCTCTACAGCAGCACGAATCTCTTTTACACCGGACAATACCGCAGAAAGACTTAGAAAATGTGCACCTGAATGGTCGGCAATCAAACCTGCCAATGTTGTTTTGCCTGTGCCTGGTGGACCCCAGAAAATCATAGAGTGCAGGCGATCTTCCTCTATTGCGAGTCGTAGCGGTTTGTTTTCAGATATAACGTGATTCTGACCAACGAATGCCGCCAGACTGCGAGGACGCATACGGTCCGCCAGTGGACGAAACTCCCCACCCTCTGCTTGGGCAAAGAGATCCTGGCTGCTCATAGATCGCCGATCAGGTCGATAAGCGGGGGTGGCTCAAATTCAAACAAGGAGTCACTCAACTCAGGGTTTCTAAGCATGTTATCGAAAAAGAATCGTGTCACCTGTCCGAAATTATCAAACATCTCCATACGCTCAAGACTATTGCCATTGAGGGCCAAACGGACACTGGAAAACTGTGCCTCTTTATCTTTAGGAATCAGTTCAAGCCAGGTCAGGTCACCCTCATCACCAAGCTCATTGATATTAAAATGTTGGCTAATCGGCCCGAGATCGCTTAACAATTGAGCTGGTGTACCTTTCAAAACCGCATCCTGGCTACGATGGGAGACCTGTTCCAATTCAATATCGTGCAACCAGACTCGATCTCCATCGGCAACGATCAACTGTTGGCTGGGTGTCTGATACTCCCAGCGCAACTGTCCAGGTCGTTTTAGATAAAACACACCATTACTGCCGAATACCTGATCATAGTCCGGTTGTTGAAGAGTCTGACGAAAGTCTGCCTTCAGAGTTATCAGATCCTGTAAGAAAGTTTCAAGTTGCTGAATACCTTTGCCTGCCCAGATCGGTTGGGAGAAACAGGTGACAACAATCAGTAGCAATGCACTCAGGCGCATCCTCATTAATTACTCCGTCTTAATAGACTCAATCTTTTGGCGGTGGCGGAGCCAATACTGTGCGGGTGCCATTGTTTTCTGCAGGACCGACAACACCAGTGCGTTCCATCTCTTCAATCATTCGGGCCGCACGGTTATAACCAATTTTCAGTCGACGCTGTACACCGGATATCGACGCCCTACGTGTTTCGGTCACAATCTGGACAGCCTCGTCATAAAGAGGATCTGAGTTTTCAGTGTCTCCACTTTCTGCGGGAAAACCGGGAACTGACTCCGTTGCTTCTTGCAGAATCTCTTCCAGATAATCGGGTTGTCCAGCCGCCTTCAGATGCTTCACCACCCGATGCACTTCATTGTCATCGACAAAGGCACCATGCATACGCTGAGGTATGTTACTGCCTGTCCCCATGTAGAGCATGTCACCATGACCAAGCAGATGCTCTGCACCCATCTGATCGAGTATCGTCCGAGAATCAACCCTCGATGAGACCTGGAAGGCGATTCTGGTAGGTATGTTTGCTTTGATCAGACCGGTTATCACATCAACCGAAGGGCGCTGTGTAGCCAATATCAGGTGAATACCTGAGGCCCTGGCCTTTTGCGCCAATCTTGCAATTAACTCCTCCACCTTCTTTCTCGCCATCATCATCATATCGGCAAGCTCGTCGATAATGACCACAATGTACGGGAGAGGTTCCAGAGTGGGATGGGCCATCGCTTCAATAATCTCTGTAGGCTCCGGCTGAAATAGAGGATCTTTTATCGGCTCGCCTTTTTTGATCGCATCTTTCACCTTACGATTATAGCCAGTAATATTTCTTACTCCGAGACTGGCCATTAGTCGATATCGACGCTCCATCTCTCCAACACACCAGCGCAAGGCATTTGCCGCCTCCTGCATATCGGTGACTACCGGGGTCAATAGATGGGGAATCCCCTCATAAACCGAAAGCTCCAGCATCTTCGGATCGACCATGATCATGCGCACTTCGTCTGGCTTTGCCTTATAAAGCAAACTGAGAATCATGGCATTGATTGCCACTGACTTACCGGAACCGGTGGTTCCTGCTATCAGGGCATGGGGCATTTTCCCAAGATCGGCACACATGGGATTGCCAGAAATATCCTTACCCAATGCCAAGGTGAGCGGTGACTTAGACTGCTCATAAGTCTCAGACTGCAATACTTCACTGAGAAAGACCATTTCGCGATATTCATTCGGTATCTCGAGCCCGATCACTGACTTACCCGGTATCACTTCAACGACACGCACAGCAACCGTTGAGAGGGCGCGAGCAAGATCTTTGGATAAACCGCTTATTTTGCTGACCTTGGTGCCCGCTGCCAGTGATATTTCATACAGTGTGACTACCGGTCCGGGATGAACTGCAACCACCTGGACCTCAATATCAAAATCAGCAAACTTCAACTCTACCTGACGCGACATTGCCTGGAGTGCTTCCTGTGAATAGGCCTGTACGGTCTGTTTAGCTGGATCAAGCAACGCCAAGGGAGGGAGTTCGCTATTGGGATCTGCCTCAAACAATGGAACCTGCCGCTCTTTTTCAACCCGCTCACTGGGCTTGGGCGCATTGATAACCGGCTCAATTCTTAATTGCTTGCGTGATTTATCCTTTTTTTGCTCTTTTTTGATCAGATCAACACGCTCTTGTCTAGCCTGTTTCGCTGCATGACGCTCTTTCCAGGCTAATGTGACACTTTGGAGTTTGTGGGTAACCCTCAGCACCAGCCCTCCGAGAAAATCCATAACTGTGAACCAGGAGACCCCGGTAAAAAGAGTAAATCCACTGAGAAACAACGCCAGCATCAACAAGCTGCTGCCTGAACGGCTGAAAGCAGCCTCAAAATGTCCACCAAGCAGGGTTCCAAGTGCGCCACCTGTACCTGTTGGTAGATGATTCACCAGGTGGTTCGTATGCAGTGCGGCCAAAGCACAACCGGATGCCAGGGTTATGAAAAATCCCAACCAGCGCACCAATACCAGATTCATATTCACTGAATCATCGGGATTGCGACGACGGAAGACCAACACTGCACTCCAGCTGAGCATGATAGGAAACAGATAGGCAAAAATGCCAAACAGGTATAGAAATACATCTGCAAACCATGCACCAGCAGGGCCACCTGAATTAATGACCTTGGACTCTGACCCGGTATAAGACCAACCTGGATCGAGGGGGGAATAGCTGAATAACGAAAGCAGCAGGTAACCACTTAGGCAGAACAGACTCCACATGACACCCTCTCTCATGGCATGACTGACATGAGTTTGAAAGGCACTTTGTGCAGGTGTTTGTTGGCTCTTCGCCTGTGTCGCCATAGTTTCGTCTCAACCTTCAGGAGTACCCTCTCGGGTCGTTTCTGAAACAATCTCCTGGAAAATATACTGTACTCTGGGATCTAACTCAGCGGTGTTGATCCCAGGCTGTGAAATATATTGTGATAATATCAATTATCTTTTCTAAATTATATAGTTACATATAATTGTTACTCTGATTTCAGAGGTATTGTTCACGTAATACTGGATGGACCAACTCTCCATCTTCGAGGTTAACAGCAGCAGCCAATCGGGAATCTTTTCGCCAATCAGCCATCACCAGCCTGTTCAAATAGGGCATCATCGATGCTGACAGTGCCTGGCTGGCACTTCTCGGGACAGCCCCTGGCATGTTAGTAACGCAGAAGTGGGTGACACCTTCAACTGTATATATCGGATTTTCATAAGTTGTTGGTCGTGTTGTCTCAATACATCCACCCTGATCGACTGAGATATCCACCACCACACTACCAGGCTCCATTGTCGTGATCTGATCTCGACTAATGACTTTCGGCGCTTTTGCTCCTGGAATCAAAACTGCACCAATTAAAAGGTCAGCGCTCGCCACTGCCTCACTCACCGCATCCTTATAAGGATATAGGGTTGTCACATTTTTCCCCATCTCCCGTCGCACACCCATGCGCTCACGCAGACGATCGAATACGGTCACCCTGGCCCCCATCGCTGCCGCCAAAGCTGCGGCATTGCCTCCGGCCTGACCACCACCGAGAATCACCACATGTCCTGGTTCCGCAGCAGGTAGACCACCAAGCAACAGCCCCTTGCCGCCATGTTGGTGATGTAACAGTGTTGTACCATTTTGCACTGCAAGACGTCCGGCAATATCACTCATTGGTGCTAAAATAGGCAGACCTCCCCCCTCTTCCACTGTTTCAAATGCGATCCCGGTAACCCCTGATTCCAGCAACCGTCGGGTCAAGGATTCATCTGCGGCAAGATGCAAAAAACAGAACAGTAGCTGCCCCGCTCTAAGCATTTCGGGCTCATCGCCATAGGGCTCTTTGACTTTGACCACCAGTTCCGCATGGTGGTAAATCTCTGAGGCACCTTCGACAATCGTCGCACCACCATTAATGTAAGCCTGATCCGGATAGCCACTTGCCACCCCTGCACCACTTTGCAGAATCACCTCATGGCCAGCACCTACAAGCTCTGAACAGGCATCAGGCACCAGACCGACTCGCCCCTCCAGGGGTTTAATTTCTGTTGGGATACCAATTTTCATAGGCTAAATCTCATGGTGATTCTTTACCCAGGGGGTATGATTCCGTAGTATTCCCGCATTCTTTATTTAAGACTTGAACGCGGGTCACCGATTTCATGACTCTAAGTTCCTCAAGTCTCAGAAATTTTCATGGTCTGCCCCTTAATAACCGGGCACATTCCGAGTGGAGTAAGTATACATGAGCGAAACCAAGCATTGCCGCCTCTTGATCCTCGGTTCAGGCCCTGCCGGCTATACGGCAGCAGTCTACGCCGCACGTGCCAACCTGGAGCCTGTTCTGGTCACAGGCATGGAACAGGGTGGACAATTAATGACCACAACTGAGGTTGACAACTGGCCTGGCGACAACGAAGGGGTTCAGGGTCCAGATCTCATGGAGCGTATGCGTCAACACGCTGAGCGTTTTAATACTGAAATCATTTTTGACCATATAAATAAAGCGGAATTGGGCCAGCGCCCATTCCGCCTGACAGGTGATCAAGCTGTCTATACCTGTGACGCTTTGATCATCTGCACAGGCGCATCAGCAAAATATCTTGGCCTCGAATCGGAGCAGGCTTTCCGTGGTCGCGGCGTGTCTGCTTGTGCTACCTGCGATGGTTTTTTCTATAAAAAACAAAAGGTAGCAGTAATTGGCGGCGGTAATACAGCTGTGGAAGAAGCCCTTTATCTATCCAATATTGCCTCTGAAGTGGTGGTGGTACATCGTCGAGATCAGTTCCGTTCTGAGAAGATCCTTTCAGATCACCTGAAGAAAAAAGCTGAAGAAGCCAATGTAACCATCGAATGGGATCATGTACTCGATGAAGTGTTGGGTGATCAATCAGGGGTCACAGGGATGAGAATAAAAAATGTCAAAGATGACTCTACCAAAGAGATCGACTTGCAAGGGGTTTTTATCGCGATTGGCCATAGTCCGAACACCGCTCTGTTTGAAGGTCAGTTGGAAATGAACAATGGTTATTTGAAGGTTGCTGGTGGTCTTGAAGGCAATGCCACAGAGACCTCCATCTCAGGTATCTATGCTGCTGGTGACGTCATGGATCACGTCTATCGCCAGGCTATCACCTCTGCGGGTACCGGCTGCCAGGCCGCACTCGATGCCGAACGCTTCCTGGATGCACTCGAAGCAAAATCCGAATAGTCCCCACTATCAATTCAGCTACTCCTGGTTTCTTTCTAAGGAAACCAGGAGATCAAACCCTGTTTGAATCGAACTGCAATCTGCTCATCCGCGTTCGCGAGCGATACTCCCAAGCACATAGGAGCAGAGTATCAATTGCTGAAATCTGTTAAGCCCTCGAAACTCCAATCCATGTGAATAGCGTATACTTCCATCCAGGGCAGCGGTCTCCCGAATATTCCTTATCACTGCCAACACCTTCAGAACATCACTTCCGCCACATACCGAGAGCGTCTGACTGACATGTATCACTGAGCCAACTGCACCTAGCTCCTTAGTGTCTATCACCCTGGCACCTGTACTGCTGATATCGGAAATAATAACCTTCCGTTGCAAATCCTCCCCAGATCCCCCTTGGGGCTTGATTACGATAGCTGGTAGTTCAGTCGGTACCCGAGGGGCATTTCTGACAACTGCACTTTCGACATCATCGGGATAGGCCAGGTGGATGTGGGGATAGGGTTTTGAGGAGACATGGAGCACTCGAGCAACGAAACCGAAAATATTACTACCTTGAAGCATTCTTACAGTAAAACTCTGGCCGTCACGGATAATAATCGGATTACCACCCTTTCTTGGTGTAGTAATCACCAGGCTTTGGCCGGGTAAAAAACCAACAAGGGTAGCTGAAAAACGATCCTGGATTTCAGAAGGTGGTGCAAACTGTAACTGCAATACATCACCAATTTGCAGGTGTTTGACAGCGTCGGACAATTCAATACTCCAATCTAAAATTCATAATAACAGGTCAGGATAGATATAATGGTTAGCCAAAATTTCTTAGTTACATACAATAGGCTCTATCCAGAATATCCCAACATTTTACATTAACCATGCATCTAACCGGTAAATAATGTGGATTTTTTATTGATGGTGCAAGTGCCTGTTATGATTATATAAAACATTAGATGCAAACAAACCATGATTTTTTTACTAGACGACAATCCGAATACCCCTTTCCCGGATGTCTCCCTGGCCGAAAAAGAGCCTGACGGATTACTCGCTGTTGGAGGTGACCTGACACCTCAGCGGCTTATCCAGGCCTATCAGCTGGGAATCTTTCCCTGGTTCTCAGAGGGAGAACCTATACTCTGGTGGTCCCCTGATCCCAGAACGGTGCTCTATCCAGAAAAGCTTAAAATCAGTCGTAGTCTGCGCAAAACTCTTCGCAATAATGGCTATAGTGTATCCTTTGACCAAAGGTTTGTTGATGTCATCAATGAATGTGCAGCACCGAGAGATGACTCGCCTGGTACCTGGCTTGTGCCTGAAATGATCGATGCCTATTGCACGCAACACAAACTGGGGCTTGCCCATTCAGTTGAGGTTTGGCAGGACAATACTCTTGTGGGTGGTTTATATGGCATGGCAATAGGCCGCGTCTTTTTCGGGGAGTCGATGTTCAGCCGAGCCAGTAATGGTTCAAAGGTTGCACTGGTCTATCTTAGCCATCAACTTAAAGCGTGGGGATTTAAAATGATCGACTGCCAGGTTTACACAAGACATTTGGCAAGTTTGGGTGCAGAAGAGATTCCAAGAAAACAGTTTTGCCAGGATCTCTATAGCTGGACTCGACTCGATGGCCAGGTGGGTAGCTGGTCTGATATTGAGCCCGTATTCAAGCCATGCTAGATAATCCTGGCTTTACACAAGAAGATGCCTATGCGCTCTATATGAGCCAGGTGCATGATTGCTCCTATCTACCTGGGGAAGAAGCGAGAAACCTGTTTCTAGACCCTATGGCCAAGGTGACTCCAGAACTCTATCAACAGTTGATTGACAGAGGATTCAGACGCAGTGGCTGTTATCTCTACCAACCAGCTTGCCCACAATGCAACGGGTGTGTCTCTCTAAGAATCCCGGCTAACAGCTATAAACCATCCCGTAGTCAGCGTAGAAACTGGAAAAGCAATGCAAGTCAGTTCCAGGTATCAGTATTAGACTCAAGTTTTAGCGAAGAGCACTATCAACTCTATAAACGTTATCTTCTGAATAGGCACCCTGATGGCGCAATGGCATGCAACAGTCCGGGTCAATATACACAGTTTTTAACCTGTGATTGGGCTGAAACTCAATTTATTGAATTCAAAAAATCAGGACAATTGGCAGCTGTTGCAGTCAGTGACCAATTACTTCAAGGCACCTCATCTGTATACACCTTTTATGATCCTGATTTTACGCAGGAGGGCCTTGGTGTATTTGCCTTAATCTGGCAGATATACAATGCGAGGGAGAGAGGACTGGATTGGGTCTATCCAGGATTCTGGATAGAGGCATGCGCGAAAATGAGTTATAAATCCCGTTTTCGTCCTTTTGAGGCATGGACAGGTCAACAGTGGATCAGTCACACAACTGTTAGCGAGCCTGATAGACAACCTATAGATAAATAATGGCAGCGCTGTCATCCACTGCCTCAAAATAATTTATTAACCTGGCGATCAAATAGTTCACCAGCTGAAGTTCTCCTGTTTACAACAAGAGATCAAAACCTGCCGTTTAAGAGATTGCATGGCCATCTTCACGGATAACGTCATACCATAGGTTAACCGTATGGTCGTAGTATTATTCTGATCGGCTGAAAGCTGTTAAAAAACGTCACCCACATAGAGCAGAAATACCCATCTCCATTAAGGATCCTCTGATCAATTCTGGATCGAGAATAAGGTGAGATGAAAGGTTCTGGTTTAAGGCGAAAAGCGCGCTTGATAGTCCGCTATTGAGAAGCTTTTTAACACAAAACCAGAGCCTTTCAGCTACCAGATACCGATTCACAAATTGATCAGAGGCTCCTAAAACTAATGGAGATGAATTTCCAGAACTATTTCATATCTGTAACAAGCTTCTTTCGTCGTGGCTTATAGGTTACTTGTGGCTCTCTCTTTTTTGGTGACTTAGCTTCTGATTGTATTGATGGTGCACTCATGCGATGAGCAAGTTCTTCGCGTAAAATCAATACTTCAGCTGGCGCATCAATTCCAAATCTGACATTCCCATTATTGACACTTAATATCTTGAGTGTTACAGCCTCCCCGACTTGTAATGATTGATTCAAATGCCGAGTAAGTACCAGCATCAGCTACCTCCTTGAGCAATTATTTTTTTGATATCTCATTCCATCCATAACATGACAATCAACTGATCTATTAAATAACCAATATCTCTAAAATATATCAGACGATGACAACCTTAATCATACATCACTAATTCAGCATATCCAGTAAAGTCAATGTAATTATAGTTAATGTTTTAAGATCTATATTCGAATAAACAGCATATATTTTGATGAATTTTATTAGTGAAAGAAAAATTCATTGTTTAATTCCAAGACAGAGAAAAAGCATTTCACTTACTTGGTATATTAGTCCCAAAATATAGCTGATTTACTGGTTAATACGGATATAATTTTTATTATAAATTGAGTGGAGGAGTTACACGAATAATCGGCCCTACTTATTCAGTAAATATTCAAAATATGATAGTTACAAACATAAATTATTCAATAACGACATCACAATTATATTGAGTCTAAGTAAAATAGTTTTTAATGGTATCTCCTGCCTATACTTTCAGAGATTCATTTTCTACACAAGCTATAAATTATAGAGATACAGTTGTAAATCGCACTCTATCTACAGCTAACTTCTGAATATGCCTGAGCCCAATAGATAGTCGATCGAAAATTACAATTCAAGACATATCACAGCTTTTTTTAAGATTTACTGACTTCTCACAGATTGAATATTACGGCAATGATCCTAAAACATAATCAGTTAACCACGCCATTCTAATAGCAGGTTCCTGATTTAGTAGATAATAGCTTCGATGCAGATGGTCACCTATTGGGTGATTCACGCTACAACGTGAATTGCACCCTTATGGTGACGCATGGCATTGTTGCAACTCCTTGGAATGGCTGGCTATTCCGCATCGTTGCACACTGTGCCGGAATGCACATGTGTCGCTGGCTCATGGATGTGCAGGAGCGAACCTTACCCTGCACCACCACAAGCGCACACTCTACGCTGTCCAACTGTTCATTAGAATTCTACCTTGACTAATAATTATTACATTGTTCAATTAATAATTACTATTTTAGACTTGTACTGAAAATTTCCGGCCTGTTAATTTGCAATTTTTGTTTGAATAGTTTTTTTCATTGATCCAAACACTAATTTGAGTATGTGACCACGCTTTTATCCCTTCACATATTCAACATTCTAAGGCTTCAATTCACGATTCTTCGAAATTCTTGATCTAACCTACTACAAAGACTACCAGTTACTTCCTAAACTCTGTTAAGAAGTTCACCGACGATCACCGGCGCTTCGAAAACCTGTTAGTACTGTATAGATATCCAGTGATATGTTTTCATCTTAATGTGAGCAACAGCCGCAGTTCGCTGAAGATGTGTTCACAGGCTCATGTCTAATTACAACCGAATACCTAGAGGTACACTATGGACATTACAACTCTCTCCTCTCACATAAAACAGCCCACATTGCAACATGCCAGTCTTGAAATGCAAGAATCGATCAGATGCGCGATATTACGCATGACCCCATCTCCAAGACCCTGTTTCACACCAGAACTGCTTGAGGATATCAAATCCTTTCAGGCTTATATGGGACAACGTATTGCAGAAGATTATGCCAGCAAAAATCAGTCTGACTGGGATTATGTTGTACTCGCATCAAATGACAACTCGACTTTTAATCTAGGAGGAGATTTAGCCCTGTTTGTAGAGCTTATCGAAACCAAAGATCGAGAAACACTTATGAACTATGCTCGAGCCTGCATAGATGGTGCCTTTGGTTTCCACAGCCATCTGAATCAACCCGTAACCTCTATTGCCTTGGTTGAGGGCAATGCACAGGGCGGAGGTTTTGAGGCAGCCTTATCGTGCAACGTTATCATCGCAGAGCAAGGCACACATATGGGATTTCCGGAAGTACTATTTAATATGTTTCCAGGGATGGGAGCCTACAGCTTTTTATCACGAAAAGTCGGCCCCGGGTTAGCTGAGCGTTTGATCTATAGTGGCGACCTTTACAGTGCTGAAACACTTTATGAGCTTGGCGTAGTAGATGTACTGGCAGAGCGTGGTGCCGGAGTTGAGGCCTTGGCGAACTACGTTCGAACTGCTCAGCGTCGCACCAATGCAAACAAATTACTTCGTCACGTTCGACAAACCTATAATCGGGTGCCTTATGAAGAGCTGCTTTCGATTACCACTCAGTGGGTAGATGCAGCCCTCAGTCTAAAGCATAGTGAAATCAGTATAATGCAGCGACTGGTACGCGCTCAGAATAGACGCGCTAGAAAGCAATCTGAGGCTGTTGATTTACAACCGCTACGACAAGTGACTTGAGTCAGATACATCAGCAATCCGAGCCTGCAGGTTGCTCCGCACAGCACGATAAGCCGATTCGACAGGCGCCAAGGGGTCCATCGGGCCCCGGGGTGCTCCCTGCAGTATCTCCTGTTCCAACTCCCGGGCTCGTTGAGCCAATTGATAGGCCCCTAAACCTAAGGCAGCACCTTTGAGACCATGAGCAAAATCCGCCGCCTGAAACCACTCCCCCTTGTCAACCGCCTGCCTCAATTCTGACAAAAGAGATTCGGCATCCTGATAGAAATTATCGACTAACCCTACTATTCTCGGGCCGGTTCCCATTAACTCTGAAAGTTCCTTGAAGATCTCCTCGTCTATCAGTGCCTCTTGAGATTCATCCCCTATTTCTAAGATTGGATTAGCAACCTGTGACTCCCCCACACTAAGAGTTTGCTGCATCAACAGTTCCTGAACTACTGTCTGCAAGACTTGTCCCCGCAATGGCTTACTCAGATATTTTACACCCAGTGTCCGACAAGCGGCTTTCGCCTCATCACTGACATTTGCGGTAAGTAAAACAAATGGCATACTATTTCGATTGCCACTCATGTGACGAAACAGCTTGATAATGTCTAACCCTCCATGTCCCGGCATCATCATATCGACAATTGCCAAATCGAAATTTTGAACCTCAAGTACATCAAGCGCTGCTATACCATCATCAACCACCGTCACCTTGTGACCATCCTGTTCGAGAAAACTTCTAGTCACAAGCTGATTGGTTAAATTATCTTCTGCCACCAGAATCCGGCCTTTTTTGAACGCTTTTGCTGGGGCAGTGGGTTTCTCCTCTTGTTGCGGGGTTTGTTTGTCGAATGTTGCTGGCTGAAAACCATGCAATGATCTATAAAGCTGCTGTTTTTCCAATGGCAGGTTCAACGAACCTACATAACCTGCATCCTGAGGATTGAAGTTTAATTTGCTCATATCGGTGAGCAATAGCAGATCCCTGACCACCAACCCTGGATACTCTTCAATCAGTGTGGATGGATGCGGTAGAGCACGTGCATCCAGTAAGACGACAGACTCATCAATAGCCGCGGTCACACCCAGATCCACAGCACAGTCGATGCCCCACTCGCTAAACCATTCTCGTAACAGCCCTATCATCAACGCATCATGACTGATAACACGTACTCCAGAGGGAATATTGAGTAATGAAAACTGCTCAACCGTATCTTGCCGCTGACAATTGAGCAGCAGAGAAAAACAGCTACCTCGTCCTACTTCACTCTTAACAGAGAGGTCACCACCCATCAACTCTGTTAGCTGCTTCGCTATGCTCATGCCAAGCCCTGTACCACCAAAGCGCCTGGTTATCCCTTCATCTTCTTGTCGAAACGGCTCAAAAATATAGGCTTGAGCCGTTTCTGAAATACCAATCCCGCTATCAATCACTTCCAGTCGTAATCTGACTCTATTCTCTTCTACCTTCTCAGCAGAAACAGTTAATTCCACCCTGCCCTGTTGAGTGAATTTTACAGCGTTGCTGACCAAATTAACCAACACCTGGCGCAGGTGAAGCTCATCACCAATCAAAAGATACGGACAGTTAGGATCAATTTTTCGCTTTAGCAGTAGTTGTTTACTACTCGCAGCATATTCGAATAATCCCACCACACCATTGATCAATGCATGCAGATCAAACGGTGCATTTGTAAGGGTAATTCGCCCAGCTTCTATCTTGCTGATATCGAGTACATTCTCGATCAGGTGCATCAATGATGCTGCTGATGATTGCGCGCCATGAACCAATGAACTCTGCTTCTCTTCCAAAGGTGTGTTACTCAGTAACTCCAGCAATCCAACTACACCATTGATTGGTGTGCGTATTTCATGGCTCATATTGGCTAAAAACTGACTCTTAGCCTGATTAGCTGCTTCCGCTGCTGACAAAGCCCGGGATAACTTCGCTAAAAGCGAGGCAATATACATTGGCAATACTATTAACCCAATCCATAAACCCCAACCTGTCTTGGGGTCTGCATGCCAATCTTCATTGTATTGAAGTACTAAAAAAAAACCGACCGCAGCCATAGCTGTCGATGCTGCCAGATAGCGATTGCCGTATCTCAGACCATACCCGGAAGAGACCCAGAGATAGACAATATAGAGTGGCGTCATAATCTCCCCATAGTAGAAAAGGAGATAGGTAATCATGCCCATATCGCCAAACATGCAAACTACACGTCGAGGGATGGATATCCCTGGATTAACAAAGATTGCTGCAATCATTATCAGGGAGAAGGCAAGAAAAAGGGTGAGGATAGTCAGGCCATGAAAGGCTGACTCGGAAAGCCCGCCGAATATTGAAACGACTGCCAGGTAGAGCAGCACCAACAATACAATCGCAACCCGAACGAAAGACTGTTCATGCTCAGAGTCCGGCCTGTTTTCGAACCTGGCTTTTATTCGCTGTAGCAGCGTATGGCGTTGTACTTCATCATTGATATCCATGGCCATGAGCCTCGTTTATAGCAACTTATCAGGGCTCTCCGGGGCATTAGATTTCTTACCCAAACTCAAGAGAACGGCCTAACCTTTCAGAAAGCGTATTAGCCCATCTCCGGTTTTACACTTCCAATTCAACTACGATCAAATGAGCTGTGGGTGGGTTAATGCTTAACACTATCATAGCGCTTAAAATCTGTGAGATCGAATAACCGCCCCAAGTCAGCAATGCAATAATTTTCTGAGCCCAGCATAAAACCTAATAGTGGTTTTCAGGCATCAAGCTGAATAATCTCTACCGGCTTCCCCTTTTTATGCTGCCTTGGCCATAGTGCATAGTGACCTGCAGCAAAATTCTGCCCAGATTGTCTGTTTATCAGCAGCGCCCCCTCTGCAGTTAAACCGAGAATCGGCAACCGCCTGCGACTCCCCTGCACTGTAAACTGTTCACTCTCTACCAACCTGTCAGCGATCCATCTGGGCGTCTTACCGTTCACCAAGCTGAACTGAGAGTAATCCCAAAGCAACCACTCCTCTAGGTTTGGAGATCTTTCAAGATAGGGAGCGATGAAGTCACACAGGTAGCCAAAAAGGGAGTCAGGTTGCAGATTATCTCTTGCCAATCCATATCCTGATACTTCCAGCAGGCGATCCAGACAGAGGCTTAGACTATCTGAGAAACAAGATCTCACAAGACCGGCTAACGTGTTTCGCATCAAGCCGCTGTTATAGAGACGCTCTAGTAGCTCAGCATAGCGTTTAAATTGCGCTATCTCTTTGAATCCTAAAGAAGGGTTAGCTAGAACCTCATAGGGAGGCTGCGTATCCCAGCGATAACCCAAATGCCTAGCCTGAGTATGCAGGGGCGTCCCAGGCAACAACTTTAAAATACCCAATTGCAAGTGATCCGGAGAGAGTTTGAAAGTCTGATCCAGGGAACTGGCACACTGAATACTGCTCTCCCCTGGTAAGCCAACAATCAGGTCAAGATGAACAGGGTGCCGTCGCATCTCAATCAGTTGGCGAATATTCTCTAGCGCCTTAGTCACATCCATACGACGATCGATTCTGCTAAGCACATCGACATCCAGTGTCTGCAGGCCGATCTCAAATTGGAATTTCCCAGCATCCGCTTGACTAAAGATGGTCATTGCTTGCTCAGAGATACGGTCAGGATTAAGTTCAAGGTGGAAGCGTAACCCCGGTGGGGTATCAGCAAATCGTTTTAGTAGTTCTGTAGTTCGTTGTTTACCAAGATGAAAGCTACGATCTAGAAGCTTTATTGTTTTGTTCGACAACTGTTCGAGCACCTTCAGATCAGCTTCGACCCGCTCCATGGGAAATGCTCTAAGACGATCCGTTGCGCTGGTACAGAATGTACATTGATATGGACACCCTCTGGAGGTTTCCCAATAGATCAGAGATTTCCCCCCTTCAAATAATCCGTTTGAAAGGGTAGCGGGTATTTTCTCTACTGGAAGTAGCCGAATTGGGTTTTCGCGTATGAGACCTTGATCTCGGTAGACTAACCCTGAAACCGCCTCATAGGTACCATCACTCTGAAACAAAACCCTCATTAAACCTGAAAATGCCTCTTCCCCCTCCCCCGCTATAACAAAATCGAGCTCTGATATAGCCGAGAGTAACTCTACCCCCCTGGCCCCAGCTTCAGGCCCCCCAAACAAGATCCGCACATCTGGTAGTAACTGCTTGATTAGACGTGTTAAACGAATGCTGGCAGCTATATTCCAAAGATAGGTGGAAATTCCCAGGATTTGTGGCTCGTAGTCTACAAGTTGCTCTATTAAGGCCTGATGGCTGGTATTCACCAGGGTTTCAAACAGTTGCACCTGGTGAGGACAACTCCAGCTGTCGGCATAGGCCGCTATGGATTGAAGTGCCAGTGAGCTATGGCTATACCCAGCATGAAGCCCAACCAGAGCAACTTTGGGGAGGTTTTCAGTATGATTGTTATGTGACAATTTTTTGATCCATGCCGGGTGTAAGCAAGCGGGAGAGCCCCACTATGAGTTGGCTGAACCCTCAATCAGTTTACCTAAAGGATTCGAACCCAATGAAGTCGACCGACAACCACCACCTATTGCTAATTTGTTGAGATGTCAGTGTACACTTTCTCTACATACCTCTCACTATCACCAGGAGATACAAATTCCTCGATTTCAATGGCATGCCACGTTATCATTCATAATCCTGATCGAAAAAATTGAGATTATGCTCAATTTCAGGCGATCGGCTACCGAACGACAAATTCGCATTCTCATGGCATAAGGAATCAAAGCATGATTGATTTTGGAAAAGTACACATCGGTGTGCTTGGTCTTGGTTACGTGGGTCTGCCACTGGCAGTAGAATTTGGAAAAAAATTCCCCACAACCGGGTTGGACATCAATGAAGCTCGTGTTGAGGAGCTCAAACAGGGGAAAGACAGCTCCTTGGAGGTCGACCCTGCAGAACTGAAAGAGATTCCCCACCTCAGCTATACCAGCAATTTGGATGATCTGAAGCCATGCAATGTATTTGTTGTCACAGTTCCAACACCTATCAATGAACACAAACAACCCGACTTGAGTCCACTGGTTGGTGCCAGTCACGCCTTGGGTAAGATATTGAAACCTGGCGATATCGCCATATTTGAATCCACTGTCTATCCCGGTGCGACTGAAGAGGTTTGTGTACCTATTATGGAGGCTGACTCCGGCCTTAAATACAATCAGGACTTTTTCGTCGGCTACAGCCCGGAACGAATCAATCCAGGTGATAAGGAACATCGTCTCCCGACAATCAAGAAGGTCACATCCGGATCAACCCCTGAAGTCGCTGATTTTGTTGACGAACTCTACAAAAGCATCATCACCGCCGGTACACACAAGGCCAGCAGTATCAAAGTTGCTGAAGCTGCGAAGGTTATAGAGAACACCCAACGGGATGTGAATATCGCGCTGATTAACGAGTTGGCTCTGATTTTCAATAAATTGGGTATTGATACCCTCGAGGTACTCGAAGCTGCTGGTAGCAAGTGGAATTTCCTGCCTTTCCGTCCCGGATTGGTCGGTGGCCACTGTATTGGTGTTGACCCCTATTACCTGACCCATAAAGCCCAATCCATCGGATACCAGCCTGAGATCATCCTCGCAGGTCGTCGCCTCAACGATGGCATGGGGGCTTATATTGTTCACAGTGCCGTAAAAATGATGTTGAAACGGGGTATGTCTACCTACAATAGCAAAGTTCTGGTACTGGGCCTTACCTTCAAGGAAAACTGTCCTGATCTGCGCAATACCCGTGTTGTGGATATTGTTAGCGAATTTGAGGAATACGGGGCGAAAGTCGATGTATATGACCCCTGGGTTGACCCGGACGAAGCTGAAAAGGAGTACGGCCTGCGACCAATTCCTGAGCTGACAGATGGCGCTTATGATGCAGTTATACTCGCAGTTGCACATCGGGAGTTTCAGGAAATGGGATCAGAAAAGATTAGAGCACTCTGCTCAGAGAATGGCGTGCTTTATGACGTCAAGCATGTACTCCCAGTTGACGATGTAGACTCAAGACTATGAGCAGTGCCTATGTTTCTCTGAAAGAGAGCCTTGTAACCACCCCTTCAACCTGGCTGGTTACAGGTGTTGCCGGATTTATCGGTTCTAACCTGCTGGAAACCCTGCTGAAGCTGAACCAGAAAGTTGTCGGATTAGATAACTTTGCCACTGGACACGCTTATAATTTTGACAAGGTAAAGGCTTCGGTATCAGAGGAACAGTGGTCTGGATTTCGTTTCATAGAGGGTGATATACGAAATCTAGAGACTTGCCACGAGGCCTGTCGTGATGTCGACTATGTTCTGCATCAGGCTGCACTGGGATCGGTACCCCGTTCATTGACCGATCCAATCACAACAAATGAGAGCAATATCAGCGGCTTTCTGAACATGTTGGTCGCCGCTCGGGATGCAGAAGTGAAGCGTTTCGTCTATGCAGCCTCAAGCTCTACATATGGTGACCACCCAGGTTTACCTAAAGAAGAGGACAAAATCGGCAATCCACTCTCACCCTATGCAGTCACTAAACTGGTTAATGAGCACTACGCTCAGGTGTTTGCCCGTTGTTATGATTTCAACACCATAGGCCTGAGATATTTCAACATATTCGGAAGACGGCAGGATCCAAATGGGGCCTATGCCGCAGTCATCCCTAAATGGGTCGCTTCAATGATTGATCAGGAAGATCTGTTCATCAATGGTGATGGTGAGACAAGCCGGGATTTCTGTTATATCGACAATGCGGTTCAGGCAAATCTTTTAGCGGCCACAGCTACAAATCCGGATGCCTGCAATCAGGTTTATAACGTGGCCGTGGGGGATCGCACCACGCTGAATCAATTGTTCACCAAAATCAGAGACATTCTTGCCCAGCGCTTTACCTATCTGAGCGATATTTCCCCGGTCTATCGAGATTTCCGCGCAGGTGATGTCAGGCACTCATTGGCAAATATTGATAAGGCCAGAGATCTTCTAGGCTACCAACCCACACACAATATCGATCAGGGTTTATCTGAAGCCATGTCCTGGTATGTCGAGGATCTGACCGACTAAAAAACCTGCTTATCTCTCAGTGCTGCCACTGACAGTCATCTGGTTATCTGTTTTTGCCTGTAGGAAATGAAATCATGCGAGTACTCATCACCGGCGGCGCCGGCTTCATCGGATCAGCGTTGGCTTTGCGCCTATTGGAGCGTGGGGATGAGGTAATCAGCATCGATTGTCTGAACGACTACTATGATGTAGAGCTAAAAAAAGCACGACTGGCCCGCACCCAATCTCATCCCAACTTCACCGATCTGCGTCTTGAACTCGAAGACAGAGCAGGCATAGCCAATGTCTTTGCAGAGTATAAACCTCATAGGGTAGTCAACCTTGCTGCTCAGGCCGGGGTACGTTATTCGATTGAAAACCCGCTCGCCTATATCGATTCAAATTTAGTGGGATTTGGCCATATTCTGGAAGGCTGCCGTCAACATGATGTTGAACACCTGGTATACGCCTCAAGCAGCTCAGTCTATGGGGCTAACACCTCAATGCCTTTCTCTGTGCATGACAACGTCAACCACCCGGTCAGCCTCTATGCAGCTACGAAAAAAGCCAATGAATTGATGGCCCATACCTATAGCCACCTCTACCGCATACCCACAACCGGCCTACGCTTTTTCACCGTTTATGGCCCCTGGAGTCGCCCCGATATGGCGATGCTGAAGTTCGCCCATAAGATCATGCGTGGTGAGCCAATAGATGTATTCAACTATGGTAAACATCGACGTGACTTCACCTATATCGATGATATTGTCGAAGGCGTGATCAGAGTACTGGATCGTATACCCCAACCTAATCCGGAATGGGACTCTGACCATCCTGATTCGGCCAGTAGTACCGCACCCTATCGTCTCTACAATATTGGCAACAATAAGCCTGTTGAGCTGATGCGCTATATCGAACTACTGGAGCAGAGCCTGGGCAAAAAGGCTGAATTGAATTTGCTGCCACTGCAAGACGGTGATGTCGTCGCAACTTATGCTGATGTGACCGACCTTATTGAAGATACCGGCTATAAGCCCGACACTCAGCTGGAAGATGGCGTCAACAACTTTGCGCGCTGGTTTTTGGAATACTACAACTACTGAGCAGCCTTTTGAGGCTTGCTGATCATCGATGCATGACCCCGGATGTCGGGATGATCGTCAGGTAGAAGGTAGAGGATAAGAGAAGAAAAAAACAGGCGGGGGATGACCCTGGAGGCATTTGGGCCATCTATCCCCGCCAGACTAGCGCTTAACACGGAAACGACCAACCGTGAGCGTAGGAAGAGACTAAAGATTCTACTCGGGATCGACATTGACCTGAGTCAATAAACCACAAACTACATCAGGTTATTCGGTAACCTGTTGCCAAAATGTTGCACTACATCCCCTTCTAGTGTGGTCCTCTACATTCAACGTTCTACTCCGCGACACCGCCAAATAGTTCGAACAGTTCCGGCAGTAGTCGTCTGAACTCCAGACTCATCAGGGTAAAATGGCTATCAAATGCATCCGCTTCTGTCTCTATTTGATTATCAGCAGCCTGCTCTTGCAGTAGATCGAGGAATCTCAATCTTTTGATAGAGAGATCTGATTCAATCAGGCAGGAGATCCGTTCATCCCATTCGACAGCAAGTTTAACAACATCCTTACCCGCCTCTAAATGGGCTAAAATCTCGTCAGCCGTCAAATCCTGCCCTTTACAACGCAAGATGCTTGCTTCATCAGAGCGATCCTGAAGTTCACAGCTGTCCGAGAGAGAAAAGTTTTTGTGTTGTCCCGGACGCTTCAGCCACTCAGTCATCACATAGGTTGGCGCTGTGGCACTCTCCAGAGGTTTCACAGGCAGAGAGCCAAGTGTATCCCGTAGCAAGGTAATCAGCGCCTCTGCTTTGTTCGCACTGGATGCATCGACCAGTATCCACCCCTGTTGCTTATCGATCATGGCATATTGCCGAGTGTGGCGACTAAATGCCTGCGGTAAAAGCTGTTGAAAGATATCCTCCCGCAGTTCGGTCCTCTCCTTGCGACCTACCTTACGCCCCTCTTCCAGCTCAATTTCCGCCAGCTTCTCCTCCATGATCTCTTTGATAACCGTTGAGGGCAGCAGTTTCTCCTCCTGCCTCGCACAGATCATTTGACAACCGGCGATCTCATGCACCAGGCTATCGGCCTTTCTTCCCAGAGGGCTATCCCACCCCATGCTCATCAGATCCTGGCTACCACAGGTTTGAAAAGCCTTACCCTTCAGCTGCTCCTCCATAGCGTCCTGAGAAAGATTGAAGGGCTGCTGTAACAGATAGATCCGAAGATTCTTAAACCACATATCATTTATCCATAGGAAAATACCAAGGGGCGAATTATGTCGAACACGAGGCGACTAATCCAGAACAGCAGGTAAGAGAATCTCTCCAATCGACAAATTAGCCAGACAGTAGTGTTTCACAAACAGTTCGCCTGATCGCTTGGGTAACGAGTTAAGTTGTGGATTTTGCAAAACATTCGCGAAGAATCTAAAAGAGTATGGTGAATTTGATCCACCCAGAGTGACAATCCTAAAACAGGCTGCCCAACCAGTGATCTCTGGATCAAAAGTAGAGGCACGCATGACAAGGCTTTCAAATGACGGCATACACCTTCAATTCATTGCCACATTGCTATGCCCCGCTCCTCCAGCTCTATCAGAATCACAGCAGTGCCAATAGGCTATTCTATAGATAAAGGGTATCTTTATTGATTAAATTCTCTGTCAGAGAAACCTCTGGCAAAAGGTTTACTATATGAATATATTCCTTAGCAATACCAAGCAAGGAACGATTCGGCAATAATCGATCTATTCTGAAGATAATCATAACCTGTTACAGATTCCCTTGTATTACTGCCTGCTTCCTGTAAGGAGTGGATCATGATCACCCCAGAGCAAAATCTACTTTCAGAGAAAAGTCGTAGAGAATTGTTGGAGATTGCTGGCGCATCAATAGATTATGGCCTTACCCATCACAAATGCCTCAATCTGAAAGCAGAGGAATATACTCAAGAGTTACAAGCCAAACGGGCCAGTTTTGTTACCTTGATGATCGCCAATGAACTGAGAGGATGTATTGGCCATTTAGAAGCACAACAGGCCCTGGTGAGTGATGTGGCGGAGAACGCCTATTCAGCAGCATTCCAAGATCCCCGATTCCCGCCACTGGCAAGAAGTGAAAGAGAGAAATTGTCAATTCACATCTCAGTACTTACGCCAGCAGAGCCTATGGAATTTGAATCGGAAACTGATCTCATTGATAAAATCAGACCAGGAAGAGATGGTTTGATCCTGATTGAAGGCGTGCGTAGAGGTACCTTCCTGCCATCAGTTTGGGATCAGTTACCAGATCCTCATGACTTTTTGCACCATCTCAAAATGAAGGCAGGTTTACCCTCAGGTTACTGGTCGAATACAATGCAGGTTGAGCGTTATGAGACTGAGTCTTTTCCGAAAGAGTAGTCGACTCTTGAGAAGAAAGTAGTCAGCGACATTGACCCACTGAGTTTTCACCACAAGTCTGTCCATCGAACCATATCAAACAAACGATTACTGTCCTGAGCACGATCAATTAACTCTTCTTACTCATTTGCCTGCCTCTATTTTTTAGTCTTTCGACATAATTCATTGAAAATGATTTTTCTGCATCATTTAATTGGCCCCATATTCTATTATTTTGCAGCCGGAATAAACAACACATCCACCCATAAATTCACATCCATGGATAATCGCTTAGGACTTAAGCAGTATCTATTGTCATAGTTGACTTATGTAACCAAAGAAATAGTCAGTTTTTGAACAATAATTCAGGAATTTTTCGGTTAACCAAGTGATTTTCAGATGAGCAAGTATAGCCAACACTCGACTATGCCGACTTGTAATGATGAAGTTAGATTAAGCCAGTTGTTACATCAGTAACCGCTGACAAGCTGCCAGATCGGGAGTTCTGCCATAACCTAATTGCTTGCAGGCTCTTTCTAAGGGATTGGACCGCACCTACCATCCCCTTGAACTTGCTCTCAAAGTATTGTGTTATATAGAGCCAATTTTCAAGATCTATCTCTATACGCTCAAGTATGGGTGGTATGTTGTTGGGTATAAAACCTTTTTATTTTCTAAGGTCGCCCTACCCGTCCAGTTTACCAGTTGCAGATAATCTTTAAAATCAAATGGCAATCCATTCGGCATTTCATCACGGTAATTTCCAACAAAGGGAAGCAATTAGATTCCATGTTGTTATCTGTAAGTCGTCCATTCTATAAATACTTACTAGGGTAATCACTAATGCCCGTGTCCCGGCCGGAGTGCTAGCATTATGCAGAAGGATCAGTTTCATCCATGCAGGAGGCACATGTGCAAAATTCATCAAGCAGTGTTCAACAAGGCTCAAGAGGCACTGGCTATAACAACTATTCAGTGCCTACCGAAGATGAAAATAGCAACCACAATTCTACCAATCCAGCCTCCTCTCAAAGTCAGCAGGAGAAACAACCTCAAACGGTTACTGATTTCAGCAATAGCCCCACCACTGCTGAACAATTGAGCCGGTCAATCACAACAGAGGAACGTCTTGCGAACCTTCCCTCTTCTTTTGCAGAGCAGTCAGAGACAGCAGGAAATGATAGCGCTCAAGCCTACGATCTGAATCCACTGGTAGGGCCGACTGGAATGGCGGCTCGACGAGAATTCAATGGCATCCCCTTCCGCAGCAAAGATGCCTATCAAGCTTACAAAGGCATGACGGCAGATAGCTTAGCCGGACCTGACGACATTCGTCTGCGACAACTCAAAAACTCTTTGCAAATTGTAAATGATAGCCACACCAGTCAATTGAGAGAAGTTCCTGGTATCGACGGACAGGTTGGTGGCCGAGCAAAAACCCCGTTTAGCACCTTTGGCAAACTTCGCGAGACCCCAGATACTACGATCGGACAAATAAAAGACCTCTCCGGCCTTCGTGTAAACCTCAATCCGAGTCAACCTGATTTCCAGGAATACTATAAAACCCAAGATGCTTTAAAAGATACCCTTGGAGATGCCCTACAACTTAAAAAAGATTATATCAAGCAACCAAATCCCTGGGGATATACTGGCCGTATCCACAGCATTTTAACCGAACCGGGAGGATTAGCACATGAAATCCAGGTCGGTTCTAGTGATCTTTCGAATTTCATTGATGGCAGGCTCAACACAACGGGGGGTGATCACATCGCCCTACACGATGCCACTGGTTACAAGGGGCAGATCTACGGTGCAAAGGTGCCGGATCATCTGCAAAGACAATACCCCCAACTGATGCAGCGCATCACTGATACCAATGGTGTAGGACAACAAGTTGTAGATGCACCTGAATTACAACGGGAGATCAATCAATTCAACCGAGCGGTTGAAGAGTCACTACCTCCGAAATTGAACAAGCCACCAGAACCTGAATTATCTGCCAAAGCACGCATGGGAAACACCGCAGCCAAAGGATTTGGTGTATTGGGTTTGGCAGGAGGAACATTGCAAACCGCTAATGGTGTGAACACTCTTACCAACGGCGGAGACAAAATTGAAGGTAGCGCAGATGTCGGCGCCGGTAGCACTGCAGTTGCTTCAAGTGTGGCATTGCTAGGAGGGCGTATGGCGCTCGGCACCTCGACCGGTGGTGCGACAGCGATCATTGACGGTGCTAAGGATGTCTACATCGGTATCCGTGATGGTAATGTCGAAAAAACAGCGGTTGGTACGATCAAAGCCGGTGCGGGCACGGCTATGATTGCCGGTATCGCCACTGCCAATCCCATACTCATTGCTGGCGGAGCAGTTGCTTATTGCGGCGCGGCTGTTTACGAAAGTCGCGATGCGATTGCCTCTGCAGCCAAGGGTGCTTGGAACTGGACCACTTCATGGTTATGATGAATACATGTTGGCATGGTTTAAAAAACTCCTTTCTCGCAGACATTCAGATGCTAATGGGTGTGGCCTGTTCTTCGGTTTTGTGGTGACTGAACGTGACACAGGGAGAATGATCCACCGAGAAATGATGGATGCGAGACATCTCAGAATCAATAAGGCATCTAAAAAGTCTTGGTTCAAACGACTACGACTCGAGATGAAATACAATTCTAAACATTATGATGTGCAGGATGGGGCATTCAACTCCAAGGAAGCTTTCGACCACTTTCACCCCGATACAGTGGATGAAGATTCACACCGTTAAAAAACTAATCTACTGAAACATCATCCTCATGACTTTTTGCACCATCTCTAAATGAAGGCCAGGTTACTATCGAATACGCTGCAGGTTGAGCGTTATGAGTCCGAGTCTTTTCCGAAGGAGTAGTCGACTCTTGAGAAAGTAGTCAGCGACATTGACCCACTGAGTTTTCACCACAAGTCCGACCATCGAACCAAATTGCGCTATCCAGTCGGGTTCCGCTCCAAAGCACTCCATCGATGCGACTGCCACTCAAATCAGCAAATTGTAAGTTACTATTTGTTAGATCCGCATCACGAAGATCCGCACCCTGCAGGTTCGCTCCCACAAGGAGGCTATTTTGCATCTGGGCATAACGTAGATCTGCCTGTCGGATATCTGCATAACTCAAATCGACGCCATTCAGGTTGGTAGCACTGAATTTCCCCTGACGCAATACAGCACTATTCATATTTGCCCCCGCCAAACTTGCAGACCCAACATCTATGCGAAGCAGAAGACAGTTTCGCCAGTTGACTCCTGGAGCTGGAGGCTGATCACATTGGGGGGTATCGATATGCTCAGGCATTCCAATCAGTAGAGAAACTACTAACACAACCCCCATGACCAGGATTGAAATTGTCAGAGGTAGTATCGGAATCCGACCTATACGCGCCCTATCCTTCTCCCTGGTCTGCGCTCGCGCTTCCACTTTAGCCATCGCATCCTTATCACCGGAATCTGCACGCAACTGGAGGGGAACCACACTTGGCACCTGTAGAACCTGCTGCCACACTTGTTGGTCTGAGCTGATTTGATCAGTCAAATCCAAAGCACCATCCAGCAGCAGCTGCCTGACTCGTGATGCTGTTACAGGCCCTGAAACCTGTCCCTCATGCTTTACGAACCATACTTGGGGTGAATCTTTACTTTGTTTTTCCATAGCTACACTTTAGCCTGATTCTGCAGGTTCAGGTTAGTTTAGGTAATATATTAACCCGGCGACTAAGTATGTCGTCTTCAGGGTTAATAGTATTGTTTTTAATCGTTTTATGCCTGTTTTAAAGCATCTTATAAACAGGAATACAGAGATTCATTGGTTTACCATTGAATCAAACAACATTGTCCAAGCTTGGGTATACTTTCCATAATCAATTGACCGGAAACGCTGATGCCGTTCTCGATAGCAAAAATCCTACCGCCGCTGCCCACCTCGGTAACAGCTAAATCGCTGTTAGAGACGATCCAGCCTGGACAGGTACTGCGCGGTACCGCGCTTAGTGAAACTATCAATGGCGCCATGCGATTACAAATCGGAGTGACTCAGTTGACCGCTCAAACTACCTTGAGCGTCTCTCCTGGTCAGCCTCTGCTGCTACAGGTAGAAAAAGCGGGACAACTTCCTGAGCTGCGTGTCATCACTCAACCCACACAGAAGGAATTAACCGCCTGGGCACTGAAAAACAATCTCCCCAGACAACAACCTTTACCACAGCTTTTCAAGGCTTTGGTGGAAACTCTCAGTAAACCCACGACTCAGCCCCTTCCCGAGCCAGTCAAACAAGCGGTTGCGCAGATACTGACACGTACCCTCTCCATCGATAGTTCCAATTTCAAACCAGATATGAGTAAGGCATTACAACTAAGTGGCACTCAGACAGAACTGCAGCTGATTCGACAAACCCTGCCGAATAATGATTTAAAGCTCAATCTTTTACGATTGATCGGTTTGATAAAACCCTATATTTCTCAATCTTCTGTCTCCACAGGAAGTGGACTACCAGTGCAGGGACAAGCAGCACCCAACCTGGCACCAAAGAGTTCGTTGCAGTTGCCCATGCAGAATCTGCCATTACCTTCAACACCACAACCGCCTGTTGCGCCACAAGCAGTGGAGACTGATGCTACAGTCAAGCTTTTACTCGATCTTTTTAAACACATTGATGGGGCAATTGCCAGAATACAGACCAATCAACTCAGCTCACTGCCCACAGATGACTCAACACGGCAGATCTGGCAGTTTGAACTGCCGATTCGAAATGGTGATGGATTTGATCTATTTCATATTAAAATCGCAAGAGATGGTCATCATGGAGCTACCAATTCCCAATCCGGGTGGCAATTAACGCTACATATGAATCTATCTCCCCTCGGCCCTATGCGCATACGCCTGCATCTCGTTGGTGAATCTATTTCCACAACCATCTGGTCTGAAATCCCGGAGACATCCACTATGGTTAGTCAACAGTTGGATAGATTGCGCAGTGGGCTTGAATCTGCTGGTCTGGAGGTCAAGAAACTGGAGGCGTTTCATGGTTCAGCCAGGAATGAATATGAACTACCCAATGATCATTCCCTATTAAACGAAAAGGTATGAACAAAGAAGAGAATCAATCAGCTGATGTTGCAGTAGCTCTGAAATATGATGGAGAGAATGCCCCTCGCCTTACGGCCAAGGGTCGAGGTGAAGTTGCAGACAAGATCTTAGCACTGGCTGAGGAACATAATGTTCCACTTCATGAAGATGTGGAACTCGCTGCTCTGCTTACCCAGATACCGCTTGGCGATGAAATACCCCAAGCGCTCTATCGAGCCGTTGCTGAGGTAATTGCCTTTTCCTATATGTTATCCGGGAAACGGCCGCCAGGTTATGAAGATAAGTGACAGGAGAGAAACATGAAAAGAGTTTTTTTTACACTGGTCATATTCGTTTTCAGTTGCCTAATCTCTACAATTGGGGTTACAGAGGAGAAACCATCTGATCAGTCGCCGAAGTCAACTGATAAGAGCTACACGACAGAGACTCAATCCAAGCAGAAACTAAGTCGCAAGTGCGCAATCTACTCTGGCATCTGTCCAATGAATAAACGAGCAGAGGTAGGGGCTTATTGCATCTGCAATACACCTTCTGGCCCCATTCATGGTGTAGTAATCCCTTAGGGAAGCCCGCTCATGTTTCTGAGAACTCTTTTCGCAGCGTCTCCACGGTTTCAAGAGCATGTACATAAATTGTATTCAATTGTTCAACAGGAAGAATTTGAGCCGCATCACTCATCCAATCACACCTTTCCAAATCGATTGCGCACTGAAGGCCTGTTCCGAAAGGCCCGGAATGAGCACGCAATGCCTCAATCATATAGTCAGGAAGGGGCATCTCTGTTAAAAGCTCCTCCATAGGCTGATTCAACATGGCATCCAGTGTTGATAAAAGACCGACTGTATAACCGCTGTCCGGTTGGCCTTTTACGAACACCTCAGTCAATGACTTGCATAGCTCAGCCCTAACAAGACTGGTTGTAATCAGTTCTGGTGATGCCCCATCAAAACCAGCCATTAAAAACAGAGTGCTCCACGCCCGCAAGCGGTTTAGCCCGACTAAAACAACCGCTTCACGAATTGAGTTTACCTTTCTAGGTAAGTTGTGTGCTGCCGAGTTCACAACCCGAAGGACTTTAAAACTTAGATTTGAATCATGCTCAATCAGTGCAGCTATCTCATCTATTTCCGCCTTGGGATCATTGATTTTGGTTATTGCCTTGAGTAGTACACTCTTGTTACTTGGACTTCGGGTAGTTTTGATTGTTTGGGGTTTGGCAAAAAAATAGCCTTGGAACAGATCAAAGCCCAATCGTTTGGCTGTCTCGAACTGCTCACGATTCTCCACTTTCTCTGCAAGCAGTTTCAGGCCAAGAGCGTGTAATTGTTTAATCTCTTCTTGATAATCATCAAGATCCAAATCGAGAATATCGACTTTTATGAAAGAACAACTGCTAAGTAGCGGATCCCAACGAGACTCGAATCGATAGTCATCCAATGCAATGGTATAACCATCTTGATGAAGTTTACGTACGCCGGCAATAACTTCCGGAGTTAACTCAAAATCTTCCAATACTTCTACTACTATCCTTGAGTTGTCGACTGGTAAATCAGGAAGATCTGTGAAGAATCGTTGGGTCATATTGATAAAGACCCGATGATCACCCACCAGCCGTTGTAGACCGAATTCGAGAAAGCTATTCAGTACGGTTCGTGCAGATGCCTCATCGCCATCAAACTTTTGTTGATCATCAACTGTTCGATAGAGCAACTCATATCCATAGACATTTAACTGCGCGTCCAGTATGGGCTGACGGCCTATCTGCACGATCTGTGGCGGTAGTTGTGGATCAGTTCCGGTCGATACTTCACACATGATTCACATCATACACAAGAAGTATTTTCTAAAACCAGATTTCAACAAAATTTACAATAATCGTCTCGATTAACTACAAAAAAACAGATTTTATAACCACTTTTTTGAAGAGGATAAATCAGATACCCATTCAAATGGTTAAGAATGCGATTCATTACTTGGGGCCTTTTAACACTAATCGAAACTAGAATTTTGGTAAGGATTTATAGCGACTCATCTCTGCTCAAGACTGTTATTTATTTCTCTGATTATGATCGTCGTTCTCTTTCTGCTCTCGGCGATCAGCAACCTTTTTTTCCTGGTCACGATAACGGCCTAATACTTTGTTCAATGCCTCTGTGCGGCTGTGTTTCTGTTTCCAATTGTCTTTGTGACTATTGTGATCAACCATGCTGCTTGCAACAACTTGTTGCTGCTGAGTGATGGCCTCATCTAATTTTGCAAGAAAGGTTCTGTATTCCTGCAGTTGAGTCGCTGTCATACCCTCGCTGGCAATCTGTTGAAATCTATCAAGGTATTCCTGATGATATTGCTTCAGCTGCTTAAGTTTTGCCTCTTCCAATTCAAGATTTTTGCGTGCTTGACCCATACTACGAGCCGCATTCTGCTCTTTTGAGCGTGCGAATCGCTGTACAGGTTTAAGTCGCTTTGTGGGTGACATAGTTATCTACCGGGTTATTGTTCAAGAGGGTTCGGCAGACTAAGTCCAGCCGGCATATCAGATTCAAGTTCAGGCTCAGCAGGAAACAGGGTTTCGAGATCTCGAAGACTCTGAGCCAAGGCCACCGGTGTATACATATCCTGTCGCAGAAACTCATTAAGTGCAGGCATCGCCGATATAGCAACATCTATCTGTTCATCACTCCCTGGTTCGTAGGCGCCAACGCTTATTAGGTCGCGATTCTGCTGATATAGAGAGTATAGATGCTTAAATGAACGGGCGGCGTCCTGATGGCTATAGTTGGTGATGTCGTTCATCGCACGGCTGATAGAGGCCTCAATATCGATAGCAGGATAGTGTCCAGCTTCTGCCAGTTGTCTCGACAAGACAATATGCCCATCGAGAATTGCCCGTGCGGCATCGGCAATGGGGTCATTCTGGTCATCACCCTCAGTCAATACCGTGTAAAAGGCGGTGATTGAGCCTCCGCCTTTATCCCCATTACCTGCTCTCTCAACCAGTTGTGGTAACTTGGCAAATACAGAGGGTGGATATCCTTTGGTTGCCGGCGGCTCATGTATCGCCAATGCAATTTCCCGTTGGGCTTGAGCAAACCTGGTCAAAGAATCCATCAACAGCAGCACATGTTTGCCCTGCTCACGGAAGCTCTCAGCTATACTCGTGGCCAGCATTGCGCCATGCATCCGTCTTAATGGTGGATTATCCGCTGGTACTGCAACCACGACAGCACGTTTCAGGCCCTCCTTGCCGAGAATGTTCTCTACAAACTCTTTAACCTCACGACCACGTTCACCAATCAATCCAACAACAGTGACATCTGCATTGGTGTAGCGTGTCATCATGCCAAGCAGCACACTCTTACCCACGCCTGATCCAGCGAACAATCCCAGTCTCTGTCCTCGCCCCACACTCAATAAGGCATTGATTGCTCTGACGCCAACATCCAAGGGTTCTCGTATAGGTGTACGGGCAAGGGGGTTGAAACTGGTTCCGGTCAGAGGACGTCGCTCATCGGTGTGTAGCGGACCAAGACTATCCAGTGGCTTTCCTGCGCCATCGATCACCCTGCCAAGCAGATGCTCCCCGACTACAGCTTCACAAACACGTCCTGTCGGGATAACTCGCGCCCCCTGTTCCAGGCCATGGATATCGCCCGTTGGCATCAGATAGAGGCTGTCCTCACCAAAACCAACCACTTCAGATTCTATATGTGTGCCATTACTGCTCACTACATCGCATTGACCACCAATCACTGCACGGCAACCAATGGCCTCCAGGGTCAAACCGACCATTCGGGTCAACCTGCCCTCGACCACCAGGCCCCGGTCATCACCCAGGCGATCCTGATAACGGCGTAAGCGCTCTGCCCATAAATTTTGCCGCTCCTCACCGAGTAATTCCATCGCCCTGATCCTCTTCCATCTGCTCATCAATGGCTCGTGCACCAGCCAATAACGGTGCAATCAGACTGGCCAGCCGGGACTCAAGGGTAGCATCGACCTGTGAGGTATCGGTGACCACTCTGCACCCTCCCCGGTTTATTACTGGATCTTCGATCAAATCCCAGCCAACTTCCGCATCTCCTAATGCATAGACTTCCCGGATCAACTCAGCATCTTCAGGATGGAGCAGGAGACGTACATTCCGAGATGAGACAGGTAGTACAGAGAGCGCTTCACGCACCACGCCTACTATCAGATTAGGGTCGCTTTTAACCTCACGCCGAACTAGCTGTTTAACAATAGCGATAACCAGTGCTAACAGCTCCTTCTCGACTTGGTTATCGAGGTTGCGCAAGGGTCGGACAAAAGTTTCAAGCAATCGATCGAGCTGGCTTGTGTAGTGATGCAAATCCTGGCGGGCCTGATTCAAGCCTTCTTTATGACCAAACTCAAACCCCTCCTGTTTGCCCTTTTCGAAACCCTCCTCATAGGCCTGTTGCTGTATCGCTTCAAGCTGCTGAGCTGTAGGCGGTGCACCGGGTGGATGTATCGTGCCTCTGCTTTGGCTTTTCTTGCCATCACCCATTTCAGGAGGTAACCACTGCCTGATATCGATTGATCCTTCATCGTCGTATTTAGACGAACTCATCACCACCGCCTCCAAGCATGATTTCACCGGCGTCCGCCAGACGGCGGGCTACTTGGAGAATCTCCTTCTGAGATGCCTCCACATCACTCAGTTTAGCTGGTGCTGCAGCTTCCAGGTCATCTTTGAGCATTTCAGCTGCACGCTTGGACATATTCTTGAAGATCTTCTCTTTGAGTGCTTCATCGGCACCACGCAACGCCAACAGAAGCTGTTCAGTACTGACTTCTCGTAGCAAGGCTTGAATACCCCGGTCATCAACATCGATGAGGTTTTCGAAGACGAACATGTTGTCCTGAAGCTCTTGGCCCAGATCAGAATCGACCTCAGTTATCTCTTCCATCAGTTTACTCTCAACCGCACCATCCAACATGTTGAGGATTTCAGCAGCAGCTTTGACGCCACCAAGGTTGGAAGACTTTACATTCGATGCTCCTGAGAACTGTTTTTCGAGTATCTCGTCGAGCTCCTGAAGGGCAACGGGCTGTATGCCATCCAGAGTTGCAATTCGCATCATGACATCGGTACGAACTCTATCTGCAAATTGACTCACCACCTGTGCTGCCTGATCCGGCTCAAGGAAAGAGAGTACAATGGCAATAATCTGGGGATGTTCCAGGCGAATCAATTCAGCAATGCCACGAGGATCCATCCATTTAAGCTGTTCCAATCCCTTACTGTTACGGCCCAATAATATTCGGTCGATCACGCCGCCAGCCTTATCTTCACCTAAGGCATTGGTCAACATATTACGGATGTATTCATCCGAGCCCAGACCCAAAGCGGTCTCCTGCTCTAATGTTGAGACAAACTGATGCATTACAGCTTCCATCTGATCAGTGCTGACTCCTGTCAGAGAGGCCATTGCTAAACCGACATCCTGAACCTCTTTAGGCCCCATATGGCGTAAGATTTCTGCTGCATCCTTTTCACCAAGCGCCAACAAAAGAATTGCTGAGCGTTGCAGACCATTGATGTTACCCACTTCTGCCTGCTTCTCAGGTGAAGCCTGACTCATCGCTGTATTGGCAGTTTGATTATTGGCCATCTTCTGAAATCCACTTTTTAACTACCTGAGCCACGCGTTTGGGATCATCCTGAATCATATTACGCGCTGCATCTAATGTTTTTTCATAACTTTGGGGGCCTGGAAGCTGAAGAGAAGAGTCATCTTCCGACAACATACCCATCTCACCCCCCTCAACAGCCATGTTTGCCATACCGCCCTCTCCTGCTACTGCTCCGGCTGTCGCCATAGACTGAGTCATCTGGGTGGTAGCCACTTGCCTGGTTAACCTTGTCATAGTTGGCTTCAATACGCCAAAAACCAAAAGCAGGAAGAGCAGAGCACCACCAACCTGACGAACCAGATCCCAGAACCAGCTCTCCTCCCACATTGGGGCTACAGGTAGCGGTTCAATCGGCTGAGGCACAAAAAAAGCCTCATTGATCACTTGTACTCGATCACCACGCTGTATATCGAAACCTACAGCCTCTTTGACCAGGTTAGACAACCGGGTGATCTCTTCAGCAGTTCGCTCAACCGGGACAACCCCACCATCTTCACCGGCCTGATAGCGGTCGTTGACTACCACGGCTACCGAAAGCCGACGTAACCGGCTGCTGGGCAGGCGGGTATGACTGATCGTCTTATCCAGTTCGAAATTGCGCGTGGCTCGTTTACTGCTATTAACCGGAGTGCCGCCCTCCTCGCCCTCAGCCCCACCTGTCGCCACTTGAGGCGCATTTGCTGCTGCAGGAGGCTGATTGGTTAAGGCCCCGGGCACCCCTTGTATATCACTCAGTACCGATTGCTGTTCATTAATCTGTTCAGAACGAAGTGCGTTCACATCAGGATTATAGTATTCCTGAGTCTGTTCGACATAAGTGAAATCCATATCAGCAGTCACTTCAGCTCGAAGATTGTCTCGCCCTACCATTGGCGAAAGAATATCTTCAATACGTTGCTTATAGTGCTCCTCAAGCTCCCGTGTATACTCAAATTGTCGTGAAGTCAGTTGCATTTCCCGAGTATCTTTCTTGCTACTCAGCAGCCGGCCTTTCTGGTCTACAACAGTCACATGAGAGACGTCCAGTTCAGGCACGCTTGAGGCGACAAGGTGAGTAATCGCCTCCACCTGCCCCTTTTCCAGTGATCGTCCCGGATAGAGCTTGATCACTACTGAAGCACTGGGAAACTTTCTTTTACGAATAAAAACAGACTGTTTTGGCGTTGCAAGATGAACCCTAGCGCTATCAACATTCGCCATCGTCATGATTGAGCGAGCCAACTCGCCTTCGATCGCTCGCTGATAACGAGCGGTTTGAACCAGCCTGCTGGTGGAAAATCCTGTATCTTCCTGCATCAGCTCGAAACCAGTAGAGCCAGACTGCGGCAAACCCTGGCCGGCAAGTTTCATCCGCGCCTCTTGTAGACTGGAACTGGGCACCATAACAATGCCGTTGGCTTGGTCAATCTCATACTTGATGCCAGCCTGCTGCAGCGCTTGAGCAATCTCCATCGCATCTTTACTGGGTAAATTTCCGAACAGTGGACTGTAGCTTGGCTTCTGTGTCCAAAGCACAACCGCCACACCCAAGGCGACGCTTGCCGCAATGCCAACCATGACAGCAATTTGTCTAACAATGGGATTATCTTGTAAACGAGACCCAGCTTGGAGTTCGTTATTTGTATGTTCGGATGTTACAGTTGCCATTTTTAGCCTTCTTATTCAATCAGTTAGATTGGCATATTCATCACGTCTTTATACGCTTCGACCAATTTGTTCCGTACCTGAACCATGGCTTCAAAGGAGAGACTCGATTTTTGAGCAGCTATCATCACCTGTGCCAAATCCATCTCCCCCTGGCCACTATCAAAGGCAGTACGCAAAGCACTCGCTTCCTGCTGTATGGAATTGACATGATCAATCGACTGCTTGAGCAGCGCGGAAAAGTCAGCGCCCGAACTCTTAGGAGACTCCTGAGCATTATCCGCAGCTTGTGACGACATCACTCGCATCTGAGCAAGTACTTGTTCAATGTTCATGTTGTTATTCATAACCTATGCTCCGTTATGTCACTGTTTATATGATCTATGCAGAAATCACACCAGCTCACCCTGGTATGGCTACACCGGCATCCCGCATACGAGCGATCTTGTAACGCAGGGTACGTTCACTGATACCTAACCTGCTGGCGACATGTTTTCGGCTTACACCACCCTTCCCCAAGGCATCGAGAATCATCTGTTCCTCGACAGATCTCAAATCTTCAGGAAGCTTGCCAACGTTCGATGCTACTACTGTCTCTTCCGGTTTAGAGTTTGATGAAGTTGATTCAAAGCAGAGATCTGCCACATCAATCATGCCACTGCTATTGAGAATCAGCGCCCGCTGCATGAGATTGTCCAGCTCCCTAACGTTGCCTGGCCAAGCGTGCTCAAGTAACTGTTGTTCAGCTGCATCGGTAAATTTTGGAAGCGTCTGACCAGAGCGCAAACTGTGTTGCAGCAGGTGATGTGCAAGTGGCAGGATATCCCGCTGACGCTCACGCAGTGGCGGCAGAGTCAGGGGAAATACATTGAGACGATAATAGAGGTCTTCACGAAAACGTCCTGCAGAAACCTCTTCACGAAGCTTGCGATTGGTGGTCGCCAATACGCGCACATCCAATTCTATCAACTTGCGTCCACCAAGACGCTCCAACTCCTTTTCCTGTAAGACCCGAAGTAGCTTGGCCTGCAAAGCGAGACTCATTTCTGAGATTTCGTCTAACAGCAGTGTTCCCCCCTGCGCCTGTTCGAACTTACCTGCAGTAGCCTGATAGGCACCGGTAAAGGCCCCTTTCTCATAGCCGAAAAGAACGGCCTCAAGCATATTTTCAGGAATTGCTGCACAGTTGATGGCGATGAATGGACCACTGTTACGGGGAGAATGTTGATGAATATATCGTGCGAACACCTCCTTACCCGTACCACTCTCCCCATTCAGCAATACCGTTGCTTCACTCAACGCAACTCTGCGAGCCAATTCCAGAACTTCATGACTGCGAACATCTTCTACCACAGGTCCGCCACTGGAGGGTTCAATAACAGGCTGGATGTTTGCAGCAACCTTACTGACCAGAACTTCTGCTTCAAAAGGTTTCACCAGATAATCAACAGCACCGTCATGCATTGCCATTACTGCCTTTTCAATGCTGCCATATGCAGTCATCAGTAATACCGGTAGTTCAGGATAAGCGTGCCTTATTTCACGTAGTAATGTGTGGCCATCCATGGGTTGCATCTGCACATCACTGACAATCATACCGATGGACTCACGCTGTAAAATCTCGAGGGCTGATCGTCCCCCCTCAGCTGTACACACTGGATAACCAGAGAGCTCAAGGGTGTCACTAAGCGCTTCCCGCAGATCGGGATCATCTTCAACTATCAGCACCGTCGCTTGACTCATGACAGGCTCCTTCTTTGTTCAACGCCAACTGTCGTTTGTTGATTGGTAAACAGAGGCGTTGATATCTGTTCTGAACTATCCGCTGCACTGGGAAATCGCATTTGAAACAGGGCGCCACCTGAGTTTGAATGAGTGGCTATGATCTCGCCCCCATGGTTGAGTACGAGATTCTGTACAACCGCCAACCCCAGTCCGGTGCCACCACTACGTGTAGTGAAAAAAGGATCGAAAATACGTGCTAACAATTCATCCTCAATACCCAGGCCGTTGTCAGCAATTTCAAGTTCGATCTCATCACCCAGTTTGAGGGTTATCTGCACAAGCTTCGCCCCTTGCTGAATCGCGTTTTCCAATAAATTACCCAACAAGCCCAGCAGGGCATCTTCACGTCCCAGCATGATTGCACGGCCATGACTCTGATCATCAATTTCGAGAGTAACGCCAGAGTTGTTTAATTCCTGATCCACAGTTGACGAAAAAGTCTGCAGTAGATGACTCACCAATATTTGGGACTCACCGGCATCTTCACCTCGTGCAAACATCAGGATGTCGTGAATTTGACGCTCCATATGTTGCAAACGATCTCGTAACTTTGCAGTAAATTGCTGGCGTTTGTGTGGGTTTAAATCTTCATTTGCAAGATGGGAGACATAGAGGAGCGCGCTGCTCAGCGGCGTGCGCATCTGGTGAGCAAGTTGCGCTGACATTTCACCCATGGCGGTCAAACGCTCCCGTCGATTGAGTCGCTCCTGTAGCTTCCTTGTCTCCGTAATATCAACCAGAACCAGGATATGGCCAGGTGCCTGCTCCAAACGACTGGATGAGAGTGTCAATAAATGGCCATTAAGCAACTTCAGCTCATTACCCTTGATCACACCCCCAAGTGCCCGTTGACGAACTATCTCAGACCACTGATCCAGAGGTTTTATCCTGCCTAAAAGCCTCTCTGCTGCCGGATTATATTCACGAACACGCTCCTCACCATCAAGAACAATAACAGCTGCAGGCAGTGTCTCGAGTAACCGCTCCAAACGGTCGGCCAGACGCTCTTTCTCGGCCAACTGAACCATACGTTCACTTCTGGCTGCAGCCAGTTCCTGACTGAGTTCCAACACTTGGGATTGAAGCTGCTGATAGGATCCAGTCAGCTCTTCAGAGAGTTGATTAAATAGATTGAAGGCCGCCTCAAGGGCGTGTTGTCGATCAGCAAGTGATGTTTTCGGTGACACGTCATTAGCCTCATTCGTCAGTCTTCATTCCTCACTGACGATGTTTGCAAAATACGTGCCTAAATTATTTATCCTTTACTATCAACTGGTTACTGTTCTTGTATATGGACAACGTCAAATTCCCGTCGACTCTGTTTGACGCTGCAGACCATATTTACGTAATTTTTCCACCAGTGTGGTTCGTCGCATATGCAGTCGTTTTGCAGCATGAGCGACAATTCCATCGGACTCCTCAAGAGCCTGCTGGATCAAGCTCTGCTCCAAAGAGTTAAGATGTGCCTTCAGATCAATGCCATCATTAGGCAGTCGTGGTGCATTCAATGTGGTTCCCGGTTCATCACCCTGGAGAGTAACTTGTGGTAACTGGGTGGTGTCCATCAAGTCAACCGCAGGTCGAAACTTCTCAGGAAGCTCACCCACATCAACGACACCATAGGGATAGAGAATAGCCAAACGTTCTATCAGGTTAGCAAGCTCTCTGACATTACCCGGCCATCGGTAATGACTCAAGGCAGCGACAGCCGCTGGTGTAAGCCTGACTGAACCACGCTTTTCGTTTTCAATCCGATGGATCAGGTCATTCACCAAGACAGGAATATCCTCCACCCGTTCTCTGAGTGGTGGCATTTCAATCGGAAATACATTCAGGCGATAGTAGAGGTCTTCACGAAAATCCCCTGTTTTTATAGCTGCTTCCAAGTTTCGGTGGGTTGCGGCGATGATGCGTACATTACAGGGAATAGTCTTATTGCTGCCAACACGTTCAAAAGTCCGCTCCTGCAGGACTCTGAGGAGCTTCACCTGCATCGGCATGCTCATATCACCGATTTCATCGAGAAAAAGGGTGCCGCCCTCTGCCATTTCGAATCGCCCTTGCCGAGCGCTGATTGCACCGGTAAACGCACCTTTTTCGTGCCCGAACAGCTCGCTCTCTAAAAGATCTCCTGGAATGGCGCCACAATTTACCGGGACAAAAGGCTTACCTCTTCGTACAGAGTGAAAATGGAGTTTACGTGCCACCACTTCCTTACCTGTGCCTGACTCGCCAAGAATAAGCACAGTCGCCTCGGAGTCAGCGACCTGTTCAATCATCTTATTGACCTGTCGCGTTGCTCTGCTGCTGCCTGATAAACTTCGAAACAGCTCAACTGGTCGGCTGTTTCCACCCTCAGGATTCTTTAACTCTTGAAAGACCTGGGCTTTATGGGCCAGTGTCATGAGGTCGTCATAGAGCGTAGGCAGTTTAAAATTACCTATGACATTATCGAATCCTTCAAATGATTCAGGACTCCCCTGCTGCTGATCGTAAATTTGAAAAACAGGAAGGCTGGGGTGACTCTCAGAGAGACCCTTAACAATCGTCAACCGTTCATTGCGACTTAGCCCAATCCCCAACATTACCGCCACACAGGTGGCCCCGCCTTGATTACTGGTATCAAGCAGAGAAAGATCATTGATTACCACAACCTCTCCTTCGACAAAACTCAGGATATGTTGCAGATAATTTTGACGCTCCGCGTCTTGATCAAAAAGGTAAATACAGAGATTAGGAAACACTGAACCGTCTTTGTCAGAACTATGCCCCATTCAACAGGCCCTATTGCGGTATGAATTCCGTAGGAATGGTGCGAAGTTAAGCAGCATTTTTGTAAAATGTCAAAATTACGACGATCCAAGATTTTAATTAAACATTCGCAAATAACATATTGTTATTCAATAAGGTTAGCAGATAATCGCCCAAGCATCGGTTTGGTTGATTCGTAATCGTTTAATTCCTTGGCTGACGTTTATAAAGTGACATTTATAGTGTTTTACTAATAAAACTAGATATATACTTGGGTTTATACAGGTTGTATCTAAAAAAAGCTCCATGCCAAAACTGACACTCTCATTCAAAGGTCGAGTTATCGACGTTTTTCATTTACAGCCCGGATCGACAGATATTGGTCGGGATTCGGACTGTGCCGTTGCTATTGATAGTCTGGCTATCGCCCCACTTCAGGCCACGATTATTGATGATGGCAGCGACTATCGACTAAAAGCTCGTGATGATGACTTCCCTGTGCTTGTGAATCATGAACAGACAGAGGAGATCAATCTACATCATGGTGATGTCATACAAATAGGCAAGCATACCCTGGCATTTGCTGAAGATGTCATGGAGCTAGGTGCCGATCTAAGCCAATCTCCAGCAACAGAATCAGCTGAGCCGGAAAACGAAGAGCCTGAGGAAGCGGATGATACCCCTTCGTCAGGAGTCTTACAGATCGTCAATGGCGACAATTTTGGCCGCATTATACCGTTAAAGCGCAATATGACCCGTATCGGTCACACTGGAGGCGACTGTGCCATGATTGCCCGTCGGGAAGAAGGCTACTATATCACCTTCCTGGAAGGCCCTAATCCGCCAACGATAAACCAGCAACCGATTGCCGATAAGGGTCAATTGCTCAACGACGGGGATTTGATCGAGGTTGGGGGAACACAAATGCAGTTTCACACATAACCTGAATCGCCATGAGCAATATTGAAACTAAAGAACGCCGACGCTTCCATAGAATCATTTTCGATGCACCTGCAACCATTGAAGCAAGCAGTGGCAACTACAAAACCACACTACTCGACATCTCATTAAAAGGGGCGCTGGTTAATATCCCGGAAGAATGGCAGCCTCAGGTGGATGATGAAGTCACATTGAAGATCATGCTTGATGATGGTGAGAGTATCTCGATGCTGACCACCTGTGCACATGTGGAAGATGGACAGCTTGGCCTGCTTTGTAAAGAGATTGATATGATCAGTATCTCTCTGCTGCGACGCCTTGTTGAGTTAAATATCAGCGACGACATTCTACTGCAGCGCGATCTCGAAGCTTTAGGTTAGGAACTGTTGCAACGGCTCTTAAAAGCCTAAAGAATCTCTAGTGTGGTGCGTCATACTAGTAAGCAATCTCCAATACCTCAGCAAGGGTTTCCACAGGAATCACTTCCAGTCCTTCAATCTGCTGCTTTGGGGTGTTCGCCTTAGGCACTACGGCTCGTTTGAAACCATGTTTTGAAGCCTCACGCAGCCTTTCCGGGCCATTCGGAACCGGCCTGATCTCCCCAGTCAAGCCCAGTTCACCAAAAACCACCAGCCCATGATCCAGAGGACGATTACGAAAACTTGAGAGTGCTGCCATTAATACAGCCAAATCCGATGCAGTTTCAGTTATCCGCACCCCCCCCACCACATTCACATAGACATCCTGATCAAACATAGCGATGCCACCATGGCGATGCAGAACCGCTAGCAGCATTGAGAGTCTATTCTGCTCCAGGCCCAGCGTAATCCGCCTCGGGTTGGCCAATGGACTCTCATCCACCAGTGCCTGAACCTCTACAAGTAGCGGGCGAGTACCCTCTCGGGTCACCAGGATCACACTACCCGGCACCTTCTCTGCCTGTCGTGACAGAAAAATGGCGGAGGGATTACTGACCTCTTTGAGCCCTTTATCCGTCATTGCGAACATACCGAGCTCATTCACTGCACCAAATCGATTCTTGATAGTACGTATCAGACGAAACTGACTGCCAGCCTCCCCTTCAAAATAGAGCACAGTATCAACCATGTGTTCCAGAACCCTGGGACCAGCAAGATTTCCCTCCTTGGTAACATGCCCAACCAGAAACAGTGCAGTGCCACTGCGTTTGGCAAAATGAACCAGCTGTGCGGTAGCCTCTCGTACTTGGGAGACTGAACCTGGCGCTGATTGCAGGAGTTCGGTATACATGGTCTGAATCGAATCCAGCACCATTACCTGTGGCGATTCCCGTTCCGCTATGGCAATAATCCTTTCCACACAGGTTTCCGGCAACAGTTTTAATTTATCCACCACCAGACCCAAGCGAGTCGCTCGCATTGAGATCTGCCTGGGCGACTCCTCACCGGAGACATAGAGGGAACGCAATCCGCTAGATAGTCTAGCCAGAGTTTGAATCAGCAAGGTCGATTTACCGATCCCCGGATCTCCACCGATCAGAACAACTGAACCTTCTACCAAACCTCCACCGAGTACTCTGTCGAGTTCTGAACTGTCAGTAGTGGTTCGGGCTTCACGCTCAATTCCAACATCGGTAAGTGCAAGCACCTGTTGTCCGCCGGTTCCGGCATAACCGGCATACCGACCTTGGCTGGCCTTAGATACCGACAGACTCTCTTCCAATGAATTCCAGGAGTGACACTCGGAGCACTGTCCTGACCATTTAGGAAAACTGGCACCACAATCGCGGCAAACATAGTTCGTTTTTGCAGCTTTTTTACTCCCTTGAGCCATTATTTCTTCACTTCTCCAAGATTGAGGTCTACAAAAGAGACTCTCTGCTTAACGCCACATAAAAGTTCATAAGCGATTGTTCCTGCCATATGGGCAATCTCATCCACCGGCAGACCCTTACCCCAAAGAACCACTTCATCTCCAATCTCTATTTCAGGCAGCTTTCTTGCGTCCACACTAATCATATCCATCGACACACGACCAACTAGTGGCAGGCGAATCCCATTCACAAGTACGGGTGTACCGGATGGGGCGTGACGAGGGTAACCATCACCATAACCGACAGCAACAACAGCCACCGGCATCGCTTCGGGACAGATATAGCTACCACCATAACCGATTGGTTCACCTGCCTGGCAAGTTTTAACTGCTATTACCTGGCTGCACAGGGTCATCACCGGACGTAAACCATGTTCTGCGGCTGTGGCGTTGGTAAAGGGTGAAGCGCCATACAGCATGATACCGGGACGAACCCAGTCAGCATGGCTCGCTGGTGAGCCCAGAATAGCCGCAGAATTGGCTATCGAAGTAGCCTTGAAGGGTGTTGAATCGATACTGAAAAGACGCTCACACTGTATTGCTGTCAGAGGATCATCAGGATCATCCGCATTGGCTAAATGTGTCATCAGGTTGATTTGATCAACTACAGAGTGATCTTTTAGCTGACGGGCTATCTGTGGGATTTCAGTGGCTTCGAAACCAAGCCTGTGCATGCCTGTATCAACCTTCAACCAGACATTCAACAACCCCGATTCTGATCGGCTGCTGGGTAGTTCAGCCAACTGCTGCCGATGATGCAGAACCACTTCGATATCGGCATCGATAGCCTGTTCAAAATCTCTGCGGGTAGCGCAGGCAGAGAGAACCAGCAGTGGATTCTCAATACCGTTTTTTCTTAGAAAAAGCGCCTCATCGAGCCGCGCGATGGCAAATCCGTCCGCTTCCCTGAGGCATTTAGCGACCCGTAGCAGACCATGCCCATAGCCGTCTGCTTTGATCACTGCCCAAACGCTACTACCCTCCGCGGCTTGACGAGCCTGCTTTAAATTGTGACGCAGAGCGGCATGGTCAATTAAAGCCCGCGGAGCAACCCCCATCAATAGCCCTCATCGCTGTAGATATCTTCCGTATAATTCTCAAATTTGGTGTATTTACCAAGGAAAGTCAGGCGGGTGGTACCAATCGGGCCATTACGTTGCTTACCGATAATGATCTCAGCTATACCCTTATCGGGACTATCTTCGTTATAGACTTCATCACGATAGATGAACACGATTAAATCCGCATCCTGCTCAATCGCGCCCGATTCACGCAGATCCGACATAATCGGTCGTTTGTTGGTGCGCTGCTCAAGGCTGCGGTTAAGCTGAGAGAGTGCAATCACAGGAACATCCAGCTCTTTCGCCAGAGCCTTCAACGACCTGGATATTGCAGAGATCTCATTAGTACGGTTATCCCCTTCCCCTGGCGCCTGCATCAATTGCAGGTAGTCGATAACTATCAAACCCAAATCGTCATGCTCACGTTTCAATCGTCGGGCACGGGCACGGACCTCTGTTGGTGAGAGGGCCGGTGTATCATCGATATAGAGTTTGGTTTCCGCCAGCATACTCACAGCTGAAGAGAGTCTGGGCCACTCCTCATCCTCCAGCTTACCGGTACGAACTCTCAACTGGTCAATACGTCCCAGTGAGGACATCATACGCATTGCCAAGGAGTCACCAGGCATCTCCATGCTGTAGACTGCAACAGCTTTACCCGCTTTTATAGCGACATTCTCAGCTATGTTCATTGCAAAGGTGGTTTTACCCATAGATGGGCGCCCTGCAACGATAATCAGATCTGCATGTTGCAACCCCGAAGTCATCTGATCAAAATCTGAGAAGCCGGTACTGATACCTGTAATCGGTTCATCCTGCTGAAACAGGGTCTCTATGCGGTCGACTGCCTGGGTCAGCAGGGATCTGATTGGTGTAAACCCACCCTTTCCTTTGCTGGTCTGTTCGGCAATCTCGAATACTTTACGTTCAGCTACATCGAGTAACTCCTCAGCCTTGCGTCCCTGGGGATGAAACGCACTGTCGGTAATATCTGTACCTACAGAGATCAGCTGTCTCATGACAGAATATTCACGCACGATACCGGCATAGGATTTGATATTTGCCGCGCTGGGTGTCTCTTCTGCCAGTCTAACCAGGTAAGGCAGACCACCACCATCCTCAAGCGATTCCTTGCGTTCAAGATGTTCCGCAAGGGTCACTACATCGAAAGGTTGACTATCCTCAGCCTGTGCAGCGATCGCATTGAAGATCAATCTGTGCTCTTTCCGATAGAAGTCACTCTCAACAACCAAATCGGCGACTTTGTCCCAGCTGGCATTATCCAGCATCAAACCGCCGATCACCGACTGTTCTGCCTGATTTGAGTGCGGAGGCACTTTGATGGCACGCTGTTCAATTTCTGGATAGGCAGCTATCTCTTCAGGATAGGCGGGATCTGACATCGGAGCTCGTTTGTAGTTGAGATGAATCGGATTGTGCGTAGTGCTTGGTAAGCATACGGTATTGGGCGAAACGAGAAAAGGAGAGAGGTACTATTTTGAATACAGATCCGAACTGTCAGTGGCTTCAACCACCACACTGCGATTGTGTAGATAATTACAGGCTCTGAAGCAACAGAACAGTTGGCTGAAAAGCTAATCCAACTCCTCGGAAACGGTAAAACCGGAAGATGAATTTGCCTTGGCAGAGACCTGATTAACTCAGGATCAAGCGCATGGTGAGATGAAAGGCTTCGGATCAAGGCAAAAAAACTTACGCAATAGCATGCTATTACGAAGTTTTTTTAACACAGAGCCGAAACCTTTCAGCCAAAATGCACCAATTCATGAATTGATCAGGTGCACCCCAGTGCTGATTTAAGCCTCTGGGACAATACTCAGCTTGATGCTGGTATTTACATCCGCATGCAGGTGCAGCTCGACTTCGTACTCACCGGCAACGCGGAATGGTCCGTTTGGCAGCATTACCTCTTTCTTTTCCAGCGCTTCGCCAGCAGCTACAACTGCTTTGGCGATATCGGAGGTACCGATAGAACCGAAAAGACGACCTTCATCACCTGCCTTACAGGTAATAGAGATATCCATCCCATCCAGCTTGGCTTTACGGGCCTCAGCAGCCTGCAATTTTTCACTGGCCTCTTTCTCGAGCTCTGCACGACGCTGTTCAAACACCTTCAGATTCGCATCAGTAGCCGGGATGGCCTTACCTGCAGGAATCAGAAAGTTACGGCCGTAACCACTCTTGACGTTTACCTTTTCACCCAGATCACCCAGGTTGTCCACTTTTTGCAATAGAATAATTTCCATTGTAATCACCCTTAATTAGGTCAAATCGTTTGCTTGCAGCAAAACCGGTTTCAGCGGTTTGTTGCAACGACTTCTCACCCGCCAGATTTAGATTTAAAGCGGGATCGAAAATCAATCCAAATATCCAGCAAACCGATACTGATCAGAACCAGTACCATTTGCGGCAGAAAAATAATCAGCATCAAGTAGGTCAATACCAACCAGAGCTGGGCTGATTTAGTGCCCTTTATCAAGCCATGTACAACCACCATGCCTTGAAGAAATACCAATCCCAGGATCACTGCTCCCAGGCAGCCGATAAAGGCCGGATACGCATTCTCTGGCAGTAGACCCAACAGCAAGGCTGCTGCGCCTGCTACCCCGACCAACCGATGCAGTCGCATCTGTTGGAACTCCGTGGAAAATCCCCCCGGATTGTAGAGAATCGCCTGCCACCATCGCGCAACATACAGGCTAAGCAGTAGTTGCAGTAGAAAGCCTACTGCGACCAGGCCACACATCATCTGCGACAACTGATCCAGAACCTGAACGCTTTGAGCCTGATCGAACAATCCTGCTTCAATAAAGCGTTGAGCCATAGGTTCCAGATACTCTCGCCAGAAAGTGACTGGATCTCCCAGACTGATGTACTGCATCAGTATGGCCAGTATGCCGAATGCCAATCCCGCCTGGGTCGTAAATGCCAAAGAGCGGGAGTTGCGTAACAGTAAACCAAGCAGCGTAACTGGTATCCACAACACCAGTAAAAAGCCCAGTGCCGGTAGCGGGTTGCCAAATATCAGCCCCATTAGCGCAGCAGATGCAAGGGTTGATATCAACAACACCTTCCCTGCAGCCAAGCCGCCCAATCTTAGGGTGACCAAGCCAATACTTGCGCTACTGAAAACACCGATAAACGGAATAATAATCGACAGCATCGCCAGCACAGTTGTCACCATCGCTGACTGAGCAGGCCCACGCATCACAAAGGATGCCAGTGCTTTCATTCCGCTACCCCGGCAGGTATATATTCCTCTTAGTGCTGATCAGTGTATGGCAAAAGCGCAACATAACGAGCGCGCTTGATAGCGGTCGCCAGCTGACGCTGATATTTAGCCTTTGTACCAGTAATACGGCTTGGTACTATCTTGCCACTTTCACTGACATAGGCTTTGAGAAGATTTAAATCTTTATAATCAATCTCGGTGATGCCTTCCGCTGTGAAGCGGCAATATTTCTTACGTCGAAAAAAACGTGCCATTTGCTATGTCCTCTCTGTAATTCAGCTTATCAGTCGTCGCTTGACTCAGCTTCTTCTACGACTGGGGCCTCAGCCTCAACTGTCTCTTGCTCGTTATCACCATCATCACTGCTATCACGGGCAGCTGGACGTTCGTCTGCTTCCTGTGATTTAGCCAAATGGGAAACCTCTGAGATCGCCTCGTCACGGCGAATCACCATATTACGGATGACAGCATCATTGAAACGGAAGGCGCTTTCCAGTTCAGACAGCGCTTCTTGATCACACTCAATGTTCATCAGAACATAGTGGGCTTTGTGGATCTTGTTGATCGGGTATGCCAGTTGACGGCGTCCCCAATCTTCCAGACGGTGGATAATTCCACCTTTGGTTTCGATGCCCGAGCGATAGCGCTCGATCATAGCGGATACTTGTTCACTCTGGTCCGGATGAACCAGGAACACAACTTCATAGTGCCTCATTGTATCTCCTTTCGGGTTAGGCAGCCTTCCGCATATGCAGTAAGGCAAGGAGTGATACCCGGTCACCGGCATGAAAACACGCTGTTTTGACCTATTTCCCTTGGCAATCGGGCATCAGAAAGCGGCGGATTCTACCTTTTTGTTTGAAAATCCGCAAGATGCAGATGATCACATTGCCCACATCCACCTATCAGGCAGTGGCAAAAGGGTTGATCCCCCTTAAAAATCCACCTCCAGGCCGAGATAGAAACCATCGAAATCCCAGTCAGTGTAAATCCCATCCAGATCGTCCAGTTCAAGGGAAAAACTACGGTATCCCCCTTTCACTCTGAGATCCACGGCCAGATTATCTATTACGCTGTAGGCCAGGCCCACTTGATAGTCCTGTAGAGTATGGTCACCGACAGTCAGGATATTGAGATCGCCGTAGACCCAAAGTGGAGTTGAAGGTATCCCAATCTGAGTAGCACCATAGAGCATCGGTACATAGCCCTTGAAGTGGTTTTGAGAAGCCTGGTTGGTCTCTTTATCCTCAACCCGAACATCACCATCAAGATATTTCAGATTGAGACCGAAATCGAATGAAACCAGGTCATTGTCGAAAAGCTCATAATAGAAGACAAAATCAGTACTCTGCATATCGAACTCAATATTGACCTCTCTGCCGGCTGGAAAATTCGTCCCGGCATAACGAAAATTCTCGTCGAGTAGATCATCACCCTCAGCACTCAGATCATTGGTTCTGAGCTTGAAATTGGGTATCAATGGAATCGGATGTTCGAAGGCCAGTGATGCAACAGCAGTTCCTTCAGAACCTAAATCGAAGGACTGCAGATCTGATTTAGACATGTCGGATATAGCACCAGAAGAGTCCATAGCCCATAGCTCGACTCCTGCGGTAAAACCCAGCAAGGTGTCAGCTTGAACCTGCACGGAAAAGAGTGCGGTTATCATTGCAAGGCGGGATACTTTTCTGATCACATCAAATCTCCAACAAAACTAAATTTTTCCAGTATGTATATTTAACATGCCACGCTGTCTTAGCGCTTCATAGAGTGACACGCCAGCGGCCACGGAAACATTGAGGCTCTCCACACTTCCCGCCATTGGTAGCTTAACCAACAGATCACAACTTTCCCGGGTTAGCCTGCGAAGCCCTTTCTCTTCTCCCCCCATGACCAAAGCAAGCGGACCTTTTAAATCGACCTCATAAAGAGTCTGCTGAGCCTCACCGGCTGTTCCAACAAGCCAAACCCCCTCAGACTTGAGCCATTTAAGGGTGCGAGACAGGTTGGTAACCTGGATCAGCGGCACTGTCTCTGCCGCTCCGCTTGCAACCTTTCTTACTGTAGAAGTCAGGCTAACTGATCGATCACGAGGTATGACAATCGCATTTACACCGACTGCATCTGCAGTTCTGAGACAAGCGCCCAGATTATGGGGATCCTGAACACCATCAAGTATCAACAGCAAAGGTGGCTGTTCAAGTCGCTTCAAAAACGCCTTGAGATAAGGCTCATCCTGCACCTGCTGCTGCCTGATGCGAAGAGCAACACCCTGGTGGCGTGTATCCTGCACCTGCTCGTCCAACCGCTTGCCAGTCAAGCTATGGCACTTTATTCCAACAGCTTCAGCAAGTGAGAGAACCTCTCTGATACGAATATCGCGACGTCCACCATCTACCAACAGCTCTTCCGCTGCTGTTTTTTGCTGAAGCGCAGCTTTGACTGCGTGAAGCCCTAGAACCCAGGAGTGCTGATCAGACATCAAGTAGACTTTTTCTTACGCCGTGGCTTTTTTGCACTTTTTTTATTAGTTCCGGCATGCTTTGTCGCCGAATCTCTTTTGGGATTTCTTTTCGATTTGTTAGACCGTGTCTTGCGCTTTTTTGTGGGTTCGCTGCTTGACTGCTTGTCTGGAACAAAATCAATCTTCCGGTCATCCAGATTAACCTTCGCAACAACGATGGTCAGAGGATCTCCAAGTCGCAGCACTTTACCGGTACGCTCCCCGGTAAGACGATGACCTACCGGATCATAATGGTAGTAGTCATTGTCGAGTGCAGTGATGTGTACCAGACCATCCACATAGATCTCTTCCAGTTCAACAAACACACCAAAAGAATTTACACTGGTAATGATGCCATTGAAGGTTTCGCCAACCTTGTCCTGCATATATTCACACTTCAGCCAGTCCAGTGCGTCACGGGTTGCTTCATCCGCTTTCCGTTCAGTGCTCGAACAGTGCTCTCCAAGACTTTGCAACTCAGATTTCGGATAGTCGAAATCATCGGGCTTGCCCTGATCGATAAGATGTTTGAGTGCTCGATGTACAATCAAGTCAGGATAACGACGTATTGGTGAGGTAAAATGGGTATAGGCCTGGTAGGAAAGGCCAAAATGGCCCACATTGTCTGAGCTGTATACGGCTTGTGAGAGTGAGCGTAACAATACCGTCTGAATCAGATGGCGATCAGGTCTCTCCTGTATCTGTTTCAACAGCAATGCATAGTCACCTGCTGAAGGTTTCTTACCTCCAGGGAGACTCAATCCGAGCTCTGCAAGAAATTCACGCAGGTCGGTCAGTTTCTCTTCTGCTGGCCCTTCATGAATACGATAGAGCGCTGGAATTTTCTTGCGCAACAGATAGCGTGCAGCTGCCACATTGGCTGCCAACATGCACTCTTCGATAATACGATGGGCATCATTTCGAACCACAGGCACGATGCGTTCTACTCTTTTGAGTTCGTTGAACTCTATTCTTGTATCTGTAGTATCGAAATCGATTGCACCTCGCTCGGCGCGTTGTGACTGTAAAACCTTATATAGCTGATAGAGGTTATGCAGATGGGGCAATATCTTCGAATGCTCGGCACACAGCTCAGGATCACCCTCCAGCATGGCAGCCACATCGTTATATATCAGCCTTGCATGAGAACGCATTACAGCGGAAAAGAAGCGGGATCGGGTTACCTTGCCTTCCGCACTGATGTAGAGCTCACAGGTCGTACATAAACGATCAACCTGAGGATTGATGGAACAGAGGCCGTTCGAGAGCACCTCTGGAAGCATGGGAATCACCCTGTCAGGAAAATAGACGGAGTTACCTCGGGTTCTTGCTTCCTGATCCAGAGCGCTGCCTGGCTTTACATAGTGTGAAACATCTGCAATACAGACCAACAGTCGCCAACCCTTGGGTTTAACCTCGCAATAGACCGCGTCATCAAAATCCCGGGCATCCGCACCATCTATGGTGACCAACGGCAACTGCCTCAGATCGACGCGCCCCTGCTTGTCAGTTTCAGCCACTTCAGGGGTCAATGTCTTGATCTCCTGAGTCACCTCATCGGGCCAGTCCACTGGAATACTATGGGTTCGTATTGCAATGTCGGTCTCCATACCCGGCCCCATATGATCACCCAATACCTCCACAATTCGGCCGATAGGCGGTGTCCGCTTGGTGGGTTGATCCAGAATGTCAGCCACCACCATCTGTCCCTGTTTCGCCTGATTGGTTTCACTGGAAGGAATGATGATATCCTTGCTCAAGCGTTTTGAATCGGGAACCACAAAACCGACACCACTCTCCATGTAGAGACGCCCTGCCACACTCCGGGTGTTCCGTTCCAGCACCTCGACCACAGCCCCTTCCATGCGATTTCTACGGTCCAATCCGGTAATGCGAACCACGGCACGATCATCATGGAACACAGGCTTCATTTCTTTAAATGAGAGATAGAGGTCATCCCCTCCATCATCGGGTCGGAGGAAGCCAAAACCATCGGCATGACCGATAACCCTGCCGACAATCAAGTCGCGTTTATTAACCAGACAGTAGTTTTCGTTTCTATTACAGAGCAATTGCCCATCACGCTCCATTGCCCGCAGCCGCCGTCTAAGCGCCTCAACCTGCTCCTCAGATTCGATACTCAGCTTCTCAGCGAGCACCTGCCGATTCATAGGAATCCCTTCACTTTTAAGGGTTTCCATAATGAATTCACGACTTGGGATAGGATTTTCGTACTTCCGAGCTTCCCGCTCTTGATACGGATCCTTCTGGGATGAGCCTTTTTTAGATCTTTTTGCCACGATTATCTTTTCTATTTACTTTGAATCTCCCGATTTTAACACTTAAGCCGTTATTACCCCATGAAATATTTCGACATTTATTTGATTGGATTTATTTCTTCTATTTCCTCAAACTCATACTCTGTGCAATTCTCGATCCCGAACTGATTTATGTTTTAAACCGGCTAAAGATGAATATTCATACTCTACAGATCATTCTCTTACTGCTCGCTGTCTCAGTAATTACGGTGACACTGTTCAGGCGCCTGCATCTGCCACCCATTCTGGGCTATCTGATTGTTGGAATCCTGGTAGGCCCGTTTGGCATCGGCCTGATTAATTCGAATGAAGACACCAGGTTCCTGGCTGAGTTTGGGGTGGTGTTTTTACTCTTCACCATTGGACTTGAGTTCTCTCTACCACAGATGGTTGCCATGAAGGGGACGGTATTCGGCTTGGGGGGAAGCCAGGTATTGCTGACGGCAGTACTTACAGCAGCCATCGCCTGGCTATTGGGTTTGGAGACCCCTGCTGCCCTGATCACAGGTGCCATTATTGCACTATCTTCAACTGCCATTGTGACCAAACAACTCTCTGAACAGGCAGAACTTAATACGGAACATGGGCGATTAGGGATCAGCATTCTGCTGTTTCAAGATCTGGCGGTCATCCCACTATTAGTAGTCATCCCCCTACTCGCCGACGGAAGCTCAGGAGGATTGCTGATACCACTCACCTGGGCAGTGGTTAAAGCGATAGCCGTTTTCGCGATCATAATGGCCTTTGGTCACTGGGTTCTGCGGCCTCTGTTCCATGAAATTGCCAGGGCTCGCTCAGCTGAACTGTTCACCATGACCGTACTGCTGGTTTCATTGGCTGCGGCATGGTTAACCCATGAAGCTGGGCTCTCCCTTGCTCTGGGGGCTTTCCTGGCCGGAATGATGTTAGGAGAGACAGAGTACCGGCACCAGATTGAAGCTGACATACGCCCTTTCCAGGACGTGTTGCTTGGCCTGTTTTTTGTCACTGTGGGAATGCGGGTCGATGTCAGCTCATTGTTGCCGATAATTCACTGGGTGGTCATCGCAGCCATCGGACTGATCACCCTAAAAGCCAGCATCATCTTTCTTATTGGTTACTTCAGCAAACGCCCAATTGAGGCAAGTTTTCGCTCCGGATTACTGCTTGCTCAGGGGGGTGAATTCGGCTTCGTATTGCTTGATCTGAGCTTGGAGTCTTCCCTGTTACCACCCCATGCCAGTCAGATTATGTTTGCTGCCATTATTATCAGCATGATCATCTCCCCCTTCATGATCCGCTACAACGGACGACTGGCACAGACATTCTGCACGTTGCGTAGTACCACCTCAGATTATTCCGCTGTGGATGAACTGGAAGAGGAAGCTGAACAACTGGACCGACATGTGATTATCTGCGGTTATGGCCGTGTCGGACAAAATCTTGGCCGATTATTACAAAGAGAGGGTTTCCCCTATGTCGCATTGGATCTCGATCCAAGCGTGGTACAAGAGGCTCACGAAGCTGGCGAGCCTGTACACTTTGGGGATGCAACACGTCAGGAGATCATCCAGGCGGCAGGTATCGAAAAAGCTGAAGTTGTTGTAATCACTTTTGAAGAACACACCACAGCGATGAAGATTCTTCACTACCTGAAGTCCCATTCGCCAGAAACCCCGGTATTGGTTAGAACCCGGGATGACACTCACTTGGAAGAGTTGGAGCTGGCTGGTGCAAGCGAGGTAATGCCAGAGGCAGTGGAAGGGAGTCTGATGATGGGGGGTCAGCTGTTACTGCTGCTTAAGGTACCCGGCTCCCGTATTCTTAAAATCATGCGGGAAATCCGTGAAGGCCACTATAAATTATTAAGGGATTTCTACCATGGCCAAGAGGCCATCGACCTGGAGCATGATGAGGCTTTTCAGGAGCGCCTGCATACGGTCACACTACCGAAAAGGGCCTTTGCGGTGGGCCATACCATTGAGGATCTGCACTTGTGGGATTGGGAAGTGAGTGTCACAGCAGTACGTCGCGGCGGCATCCGGGGGGAAGCCCCGGAACCGGAAACCCGTTTACGGGATGGAGACGTACTGGTACTGGCAGGTTCAGCTCAACATCTGGAGCATGCTGAAGGACTGCTGCTCTATGGACACTGAGGTGGTTACCCAGTCGTCAGCCCAATTACTCAGGCCGCATATGGGGAAACAGCAACACATCCCTTATAGAGGGTGAATCAGTCAATAGCATCACTAATCGGTCAATTCCAATGCCCTCTCCCGCTGTGGGTGGCATACCATGCTCAAGCGCACGCACGTAGTCATCATCATAGTGCATCGCCTCGTCATCGCCGGCCTCTTTCTCGGCCACCTGCTTGCTAAACCTTTCGGCTTGATCCTCTGCGTCGTTGAGCTCAGAAAAACCATTTGCTATCTCTCGACCACCAACGAAAAACTCGAATCTGTCGGTGACAAATGGATCGTTGTCATTACGTCTCGCCAGAGGGGAAACCTCTGTGGGATAGGCTGTGATAAAGGTTGGGTTCATCAAACGATGTTCGACCGTTTTCTCAAATATCTCTATTTGCACCTTGCCGAGTCCGTAACTCTCCTTGATCGGTATCTGCAGCCTTTCAGCAATCGCTCTGGCCTGATCCAGAGAATCGATCTCTTCGGAACTGATATCAGAATTAAAGTGGAGGATCGACTCTTTCACTGACATACGTTGAAATGAGCTGGCAAAATCATAGGTTTCACCCTGATAGCTCACCTGCTGTGATCCAAGCACATGCTGACAGAGGTCACGTAACATCGCCTCGGTTAAATCCATCAGATCGTTGAAATCGGCATAAGCCTCATAGAATTCCAACATAGTGAACTCTGGGTTATGGCGTGTAGAAAGCCCTTCATTTCTAAAATTACGATTGACTTCGTAGACCTTTTCAAATCCACCAACCACCAGTCGTTTGAGATAGAGCTCTGGTGCGATACGCAGGAACATATCCATATCCAGGGCATTGTGCCGGGTAGCGAATGGTCTCGCTGTTGCACCGCCGGGTATCACCTGCATCATCGGCGTCTCGACTTCCATGAAGCCCCGACCATCCAGATAGCTGCGGATAAACTGTACAATCCTGGTACGCTGACGAAAGGTCTCACGGGAAGCATCGTTCATGATCAGGTCGACATAGCGCTGACGGTAACGCATCTCCTGATCTGAAAGGCCATGAAATTTTTCTGGCAAAGGACGAAGTGCTTTAGTAAGCAACCTCAGCTTATCAACCTTTACCGACAGTTCGCCGGTTTTGGTTTTGAACAGAATCCCCTCTGCACCAATGATGTCACCGATATCCCATTTCTTGAATTGTTCGTTATAGAACCCCTCTTCCAGGGAATCCCGTTGTACGAACAGCTGCATTTTTCCCGACATATCCTGAAGATGGGCAAAACTTGCTTTTCCCATCACCCTGCGGCTCATCATGCGCCCAGCCAAACTCACTCTCAGAGCCTGAGACTCCAATGCTTCATCACTCTGGTCATCGTATTCTGCATGTAACTCACCAGCAACACTGTTACGCCGGAAGTCATTTGGAAAAGCGATGCCGGAATCACGCATCTTTTGCAGTTTTTCTCGACGCTGGGCGATGAGTTTGTTTTCGTCCTGTGTCTGATCGTTCATATTTTTTATCAACTCAGTTTGGTCTAACTTCTAACCGTTCTTTGGATTGTAACCGTTACCAATTACAAACCACTTTTAAGACTGGCTTCGATAAACATATCGAGGCCACCGTCAAGCACAGCCTGTGTATTACCGGTTTCTACACCAGTACGTAGATCTTTTATGCGGGAGGCATCCAACACGTAACTTCGAATCTGACTTCCCCATCCAATATCGGATTTAGTCTCTTCAAGCTCCTGCTGTGATGCGTTGCGTTTCTGTATTTCGAGCTCATAAAGTTTGGCCTTAAGTTGCTTCATAGCAGTAGCCTTGTTTTTATGCTGAGATCGGTCATTCTGACACTGCACAACAGTCCCGGTGGGATTATGTGTAATACGAACCGCTGATTCTGTCCGGTTAACGTGCTGCCCCCCCGCTCCGCTTGCTCGGTATACATCGATTCTTAGATCAGCCGGATTAATATCGACTTCGATGGAATCGTCAATCTCAGGTGAAACAAATACCGCAGCAAAAGAGGTGTGACGCCTATTGCCCGAATCAAAGGGGGATTTACGCACCAACCGGTGGACGCCAATCTCGGTGCGCAGCCAGCCAAACACATATTCACCTTCAAGGCGTACCGTGGCACTTTTAATGCCCGCAACCTCTCCTGCAGAAACTTCGATCAATTCAGTCTTGAAACCACGATGCTCACCCCATCGCAGATACATACGGAGCAACATTTCAGCCCAATCTTGAGCCTCAGTGCCACCAGAACCGGCTTGTATATCGAGGAAGGCGTTGCAAGCATCTGTCTCTCCGGCGAACATACGGCGGAATTCGAGGCCAGAAACCTGCTGTTCATAGGTCGACAAATCCGCCTCAATGGATGAAACTGCGTTTTCATCCCCCTCCTCTATCGCCATCTCCAGAAGCTCGGACGCATCGCCCAAGCCCTCATTAAGCTCATCCAGAGTCAGGACTACGTTTTCCAGGGTTGACCTCTCCTTTCCCAGAGCCTGAGCCCGTTCGGGATCATTCCAAACCTCTGGATTCTCAAGCTCACGAAGAACCTCAGTCAGGCGCTCCTGCTTGACCTCATAGTCAAAGATACCCCCTGAGGGAGGCTGCCCGTCTCTTCAGATCGTCGATCAGATTATTGATGGGGTTGATATCTTGCATTGCTACACCGGCTGGGAAAAAGCGGGAATTCTACACTACCTGGAATGCAGCAGAAAGTCTTACTAAGGCATAACTGAACCGTTAAATCCCTATTTTTTGCAGAATTGGATAAGTTTTCAGCTTATATATCGGTTTTGATGAGATCCTGGGTGTACCGAGCAGCAAAAAACTACAACGGGGGGCTGGTCTCATCTGACAAAGCTGAACGTGTCGCCAACTACGTAAAGAATATGAGTTATGAATTCGGGATGCTGGCGCACGCCTGTGGCGTTAAAGAGCCCCGAGAACTCAAACGCTTTCACGCACGTATGGTTATAGAAAATGGTAAATCACTGCCATTGAATGAGCTATATCCACCAGTCGAAACACAATCGACTGACTGAGAACTTCTAAACAGCAGATTCTAATCAAGTAAACAGATGGGGGCAGGCCGCACGTATCAGGCTTCGACTATTTAAAAATAACCTAACACTAACTGGGTAATCAACGGTGTGACGAAGAGAGTTTCCGATTACGACTCTGTTTAGCTGAACTACGCTTATTGAGGGTAGAGAATTTGCTTTTTACCTGATCACGGATTTGAATCCATTTCCCGGCCAAACCAACTACAGGCTCTTCATCACCTGATATTTTATTTCCATTAAGAGGCTTGTCAGCCTGCTTCACCCACATATCAAAGGATTCAGATATCTCTTTATCCCAAGAGACAGGGGGCTTTACTACCCGACTCCCTCTATAGAGTTTCTCCAGAGTTACATTCTTAGGTAGACCCACATCTTTCAAGCCATCCAGGAGTTCGGCCTCGGTCTCACTGATAGTTTTCTCTATCACTTTTCTCTTTACGCTAAACGTCTTTGCCATTGCGGCTTCGCTGATGCCAATTTCATATTTGAACAGAAAATAGCGTTTCTTATCGTCACTCAGATGCTTTAGATGCTCGATAAGAGCCAAGCTCCAGTTTTCATCCTGCTCGATATCTTTGGGAAGGTAGTTAGTCTGTTCTTGTGTGCGACGGGCGGCCATCAGAGATCCGACAGATGAACCAAGATACTGGTAAAATGAGAGTTTAAGCTCTTTTGGTGTTTTATTGCTTAGACCGGCTACAACCAAGTGACGCCAAGCTGAATAATAGGCAGCCTTGCCATATTCGTTTGTTCCATATTGACGCACGATAAAGCGATAAACACGCCCTCGATAACGCTCGTAGAATGAGGTAAAACCCTCTTTATCATGTTTTAAAATCTTTTCAAGTACGGCATCTGTATCAAATCGTCTCGATTTCACTTTTGGATGGGCTCCATGTATACCCACCTCATTGAGGTAGGAGGTTACTTTTCGCAAACTCCTTTGCCATACAAGCACTTATTCATCCCTCATTCGCACTTACTTCCGACCAGACAACATAGGCCAGTATAAATCAAATAACAATATTTTTCTTTGAATATCCTACCTATGTCACACTGAGGGCCCTTGGTTCTCTATCAGAATAGTTCACCTGAGTCTGTTTTCAGTGCTATCAAGATTCTAGCCTTCTGGTATTCAGAGTGGGAAATTGAGCAGCATAGTCCATGGTTTTCATTCGCCCTATTCCGGACATTTTCAGTCAGGCATGGCAAAAAACGGATACGCACTAACATTAATTATTAACAATCAGTAACTTAACAGTTATCCTTTTGCTATGTCTATCTCTGTAATCATTCCAACCCATAACCGAGTCCACACCCTGCCCAGGGCGTTGGACTCGGTATTTTCCCAATCTCTTCCGCCATTGGAAGTCATTGTTGTCGACGATGGTTCTAACGATGGCACCAATACCCTGATCAATACAAACTACCCACAGTGCATCTACCTTTCACAACCCAATTCTGGAGTAAGCGAATCCAGAAATACCGGTATAAAACAGGCCCGTGGTGAGTGGATTGCTCTGCTGGATTCTGATGACAGCTGGCTTCCAGACAAACTGCAAATGCAGATGGAGAGTATTATCAGTTCGTCCAATCTTCGCCTTTCGCACACCGATGAAATCTGGATCAGAAACGGAACCCGGGTAAATCAGATGAATAAGCATACAAAACATGGGGGATTTATTTTCAAACAATGCTTACCGTTATGCGTTATTTCACCGTCAGCGGCTCTACTGCATCGCTCTATATTTGATGAGTTTGGTCTGTTCGATCCCAGCCTGCCAGCTTGTGAAGACTATGATATGTGGCTAAGAATCTGTGCCAGCGAAGCAGTGGATTTTGTCGATAAACCCCTGGTTGTGAAATATGGGGGGCATGATGATCAGCTTTCCCGGAGACATTGGGGTATGGATCGCTTCCGTGTCTATGCCTTGCAGAAATTGCTGGAGAATCAAAAACTGAGTGACTCCGATCGTCTTGCTGCAATAAGAACACTGGTTAAAAAATGCAAAATTTTGCGTCAGGGTGCCGAAAAACGTGGCCATCTGGATCGTGCTGAACAATACAAAGCCATCCAGCTACAATATGAACAGGAGTTGATCGGTTGCAATCCAGACGCCATTTAAATCTGGTGATAGCCCTGAAAGCAGAAGCCACTCCCCTCATCAATCATCTTGAAATGAAACGTTTTCAACCGATTGGCCCATTGCCACTATATCAGGCTTCGGGAGTAGATTTGGTTGTCTCAGGGCCTGGTAGATCTTCGGTTGAAAGTGGTGTTGCTTATCTGCACGAAATAGCCCCACCTGGGTCGAACCCGGTCTGGGTCAATATCGGAATTTGCGGTCATGGATCTCTTGATGTCGGTGAACTTCTGCTAGCCGATAAGGTTATAGAACAAAACGGAGACTGCTGGCACCTGAACACAGCGTTCAGAACGCCACTCAATCGTGGCCCACTCTCCTGTGTCATAGCGCCTCAAGCTGGGTATGAGCCACAAATGGCCTATGATATGGAATCTTCTGGATTTATTGCAGCACTGACGTCAATTGCCTCTCCGGATGATCTGCATATCATTAAAATAGTCTCAGATAATCCCCAATGTGGTCATGAAAAGATAAGTGGCAAAGGTGTTCGAGCATTAATTACACAACAGCTTGATCAAATATCGGAGTTAATCATGCGGGTAACGCAATATGAACAATAAAGGTACTCGCAAGCTACTCATTACCGGCGCCTCTCACGGCATCGGAGCGGCAATATCAAAACACCTGCTAACCCTGGGCCACGAGGTAATTGGTATCGGTAGAGATTTTTCCGACTGGTCAGAGCAGACACCAGGATTTCACCCCATCTCCTGTGACTTATCAGACCTTGAGCGTCTACCCAGCGTATTGAACAAAATCATCAACTCCCACACCGATCTGGACGGCGCTATTTTGAATGCTGGTTATGGACGTTTTGGTTCTTTGGAAGAGTTCTCTTTCCAACAGATAAGAGAGATGATTGATCTAAATCTGGTGCAACACCTCTATACTGCCAGAGCGGTGGTTCCCCACCTCAAGAGAGGGGGGGCAGGCGATATAATAGTCATCGGCTCCGAATCAGCTCTGACCGGTGGTAAAAAGGGCACTATCTACAGCGCCTGTAAATTTGCACTGAGAGGTTTTGCTCAATCCTTGCGTGCCGAATGCTGTGCCAGTGGTCTGCGTGTATGTCTGATCAATCCAGGCATGGTTGCCAGTGATTTTTTTGATGAACTGGATTTCAGACCTGGAGACCTGCCTGAAAACCATCTCCGTGTATCGGATATTGCTGAGGTGGTAGAGATGGTTCTCAATGCCCATCCTGGCGCGGTCTTTGACGAAATCAATATGAACCCGTTAAAAAAGGTCATTCAATTCACTCCATCATGAAGTTCGATCTACAAACCATTGGCTTGATTCAATCTTGCTTTAAGGAGAAATTTGGCATTCCCCGACAATCAGGTCTGATCCCTGAGGCAGAGGCTCTGCTCAAAATCCTTCCCCCTTACAATCGTCCTGAGGCGTTTCGCGATATAGAAGGCTACTCGCACCTGTGGATCTCTTTCATTTTTCACAGGTCGATCAGAGATCAGTGGAAACCAACTGTTCGCCCTCCCCGGCTTGGAGGAAACGAACGTGTCGGTGTTTTTGCATCACGTAGCCCATTCCGCCCAAACCCAATAGGACTCTCTGTTGTCGAACTGTTGCAGTTGGATATCTCCGACCCGCAGGTGACGTTGCGACTGGGGGGAGTAGACCTTCTTGATGGCACCCCAGTCATCGACATCAAGCCCTACATTCCCTATTCCGATGCAATCCCCAATGCCAGGGCCGGATTTGCGCCCACACCACCTAACAGAGAGATCGAACTCAGCTTTAGCGCTGAAGCAGAAGCGGAGTTACAGAAACATTCGTCAAGCCAGATAGATCACCTTAAACGACTCATCCAACAGGTATTGGCGAATGACCCGCGCCCTGCTTACTTAATCGAACAACAGAGAAACCGATTTGGTATGCGTCTATACGATTTCAACATCCTCTGGGAAGTGGAGCAAAACAGATTTCTGGTGCTGCAAATAGAGCCCTTATCAGAGCTGCCTTTTAGTATGTAGAGTAGAGCGATTTAGGCAATCACCATGTAAAAATATGGTCATTCTTCAAAATAGGTAAAAAAGCGTCATATTATTAATTACACCCCCTTTCGGAGTACACGACAAACCGTTATCATTCTCAATGGTAGACAAGCAGTTACACTTGAAAGCAGAGGTAGCACTTTGTGTTATTTGTAATTTCAAGTTCGCACACTAAACAAGGGCTATAGACTCGAACCCAATGAGCAGCGATATTCCAAGCACATCAGCCTCGACAGCTAACCTGATCACTTCATTTCTGAACCAGGTGCCTGGCAGAATTTCAGCGATCTTGGAAAATTGGCACCAGTTGGTGCAAAGCGATTGGAAAGGCAATCTGCTGGACACTCTGATAGAGCGAATTTCCACACTGGCTGAGTCTGGATCCAAATTTGGTGTTCCTCAGATCACACACAGTGGTAATTCCCTGATTGGCCATTTGAGTGACTACCACAATACCGGACTAAAACCTCAACACGATGATGTTGTCGCACTGGATGGTCTGATTCACGCTTTTAAAGACGCTTCAATACAAGCTTGTAACCAACAGGCGGCGGCTTTAGCGAGCAAACCTCAAGAAGCCTCCCCTGCTGAGCCGAAGGTATTGAATGGTGAGCATAAGGTCTATCTCCTGGGGATTGATGAGTCACTGGCTGCCGGCTTGATGAGAAACTTCCAGGCTAAAAACCTGGAGCCTATCCTGCTTGAAAACCCTCAGCAGATCATCCATCACTATGACCTCAACCCTGACGAGCCGGAATTTCTGATCAGTCACGTGAATCTGCTGGACGAACTCTTTCCTGAATCCAAGACTGGTGGCCTTTGGAATAAAAATAATGGCCTGCCGGGTCTACCCGTTGCCTTTGTCGCAGACTCTCCCGATCTAAAAACCAGACTTGCAGCAATGCGCGTCGATGCTTGTGGATACTGGTCTAACCCTGTAGATCCCTATCTGGTTGCGAAACAAATCGAAGAGCTTTCCACCTCTAATAGCCATACAAAATATAGGGTATTAATCGTCGAGGACGATCCTGCACAGGCTGACTTTGCTGACGCCATTTTAAGTAAAGCAAACTTTGAATGTCTTGGCGTCACTGACCCAATGCAGGTTTTGGACGCCTTAAAGGACTTCAAACCGGACCTGATTCTCATGGATCTCTATATGCCCGAGGCCAGCGGCTCAGAACTGACAGCAGTGATCCGGGAACAAAATGAGTATGTCGATATTCCTATAGTTTTTCTCTCTGGCGAGCAGGATCTGGATAAGCAATTGAACGCTTTGAGCTTTGGTGGTGAAGACTTCCTCTCAAAACCAATCGCACCAAAGCACCTGATCAGCACAGTCACCAATCGCATTCGTCGCGCCCGTCAACTCAGCCATCGAGTACATGGATATTTCCGTAGAGAAAAAGAGATCGGCCTACACACTCGGAATTATCTACTTGAACGATTGGATGCCCTGCTCCTTGCAGAGTCGACCCTGGATGAAGTCACTGGTGTATTTTTCCTGAAGATCGACAAACCTGAAGACTTCGTGGCCTCTGTTGGTATTGGTGGGCTCGATGTTGTATTGGCCGAAGTGGCAAAACACCTCAAATCTTCATTAGCAAGCCAGGATATTTTGACCAGGTTCGGCGACAGCAGCCTCAGCCTGCTTGCCATCAGAACCAATCAGGATGAGCTGAAAGCCCTTGGTGAGAAACTTGCCAAATACCTCAGCCAACAGACCATAGAGGTGGAGAATACCACCCTTGGCGTGACTTTAAGTGTTGGCATATACCCAGTTGAGCCGGGCAATCAAGACTCTCGTGCAATCATTGCCCATGCTCAGATTGCTAGCCGCAAAGCTACCGAGGCCGGTGGCAATCAGGTCTACGTCTTCGAACCCGAGAAGCGGACTGATAGCGAAGGTGATGCAACCCAAGACATGGGTAGTTTGATTCAGAAGGCTTTGGATGAAGACTATTTTGAAGTTTTCTTCCAACCCGTGGTTGCCCTTCAAGGCTCTACACTGGCCCACTATCAAACCCTGCTGAGATTGCAGGAGCCTGATGGGAACCTGCATGCCGCTGCTGAGTTTATCCCTAAAGCTGAGGAGATCGGACTGATCAGCAAAGTCGATCAATGGACCACAAGACGAGCAATCGCAGTAATCAATGAGCACAAGAAACAAGGAACGCACCTCCGCCTATTTGTCTCTCAGTCCACAGATCTTCTGGAGAATATGGAGCGACTCACCTGGTTGAGAGAGAAGCACCGAAGCGGTCAAATAGGGAAAAACGCTCTGACATTTGAATTCAACATACATGAAGTCGCAAAATCTCTGAAGTCAGCCAAAATCTGCTTCGACGTTCTTAACAAAATGGGTATCTCAACCCTTTTGACACGGGTTTCATTGACCCCGGAGACCGAGCGGGTTATCAAGCATCTACCCATCAGTTACATCAAACTCGACTACAGCCTCCTCTCCGATTCAGGTGATGAAGTAGGAAAGCTGGTCGAGTTGGTTCATGAACGTAATATCAAGGTGATTGCACCTCAAGTAGAGGATCCACGCAGTATCGCGCTTCTATGGAGCAGTGGGGCCGACTATGTTCAGGGTAATTTTGTTCAACGCCCTGAAAGCAATCTTATCTACGATTTCAATGAATCTGTGCTGTAACCTCTGAATCTCACACGGGTTAATAATAGCTGCTGGGTGGAACTTTAAAGCCCCGTGCCAGTCGATATGATGCTGCCAAGTCGTTTGGATCGATCTAGTGCAGTCTCCTATATTGTTTGACGTTTTTTGAGGCCACTTATCCTTCTGGTGTATAAAAAATTCAGGCTGCCATTTGCAGCTATTTCATTAGAATTTAAAGCAAAAGGGATAAGCTTGCTTCAAAGTAGAAATAATCTAATTTTTTAGACTCCACAACCAAATTTGGCGCACAATATGCATGTTTTTATAGTAATTTCAGATCCTGTTTTGTACTGATTTAAAGAATCCAGGAGTTGGTTCATCATGCAAATAGCACTATCCAAAATTACTGTTACCACCCTAATGTTGCTTTTCAGTCATACTATTTCTGCTGAGATCAGCACTTACCCAAGCCCGGTTGATCCGCTCTACCAGAGTAGGAGTGACTCACCAGAACCCTCAAGCTCAAACATCAACGAGGACAATAAAGAGAGCAGATTCTATCCCCGACCCACCGGCCCAGTCTTCCAGACTGGGGACGAACAACTCAGCTGTAGAGAGCTGGATCAGCAACTGGCCACTCTTGAATCTGATACCTATAGCGCCAAACCTGGATTCTATGAAGACCCCTATACGGGTGCTTCAATATTTGTTGGTGCCGTATGGGCGCCTGGCGCACTGGCCTATCTTGGTTATTCGGGTGCAGCAGAATACTATGAGAATGACCGGGTAAATGATGCACAAAACCGTATTGAAGCATTACGACGAATGAAGGCAAAACTCCACTGTTATGAGTATTGACCTCGGAGAGATAGAGACTCAACCAGCCATTCGTGAAACGAACTACCGCTGGAATGAACTTATTCAGATGGTGTTTCACCATCGACGTGAACTCATAGCTGCCAATCTGATTGCGATTCTCGGCGCGATGGCAGCAGTCCCAGTCCCTCTGCTGATACCCCTTCTGGTTGACGAGGTGCTCCTCAATCAACCCGGTAAGGCCATTGGGTTAATGAACGCTCTTTTTCCAGAGAGTTGGCACGGCCCCATCCTCTATATCATGGCGGTTTTGGTCTTCACCTTGATATTAAGAGTCCTGGCGCTGATATTCGGCGTCTGGCAGACCTGGCAGTTCACACGTATTGCCAAGGATGTCATTTTTCATATTCGCAGGGATCTGCTGCTTCGTCTCGAACGTATATCAATGTCATCATACGAAACCATGGGCAGTGGAACCGTAGCTTCCCACCTGGTGACAGACCTCGAGGCTGTTGATAGTTTTGTCAGTGTCACCACCAGTAAATTTTTAGTGGCGGCACTGAGTATACTCGGTACTGCTGTGGTACTACTGTGGATAAACTGGCCTTTGGCGCTGTTCATTCTTTTTCTCAATCCCTTGGTGATCTATTTCACGACACTGTTTGGACGAAAAGTAAAACACCTCAAAAAGCGTGAAAACTCAGCCTTCCAGGCATTTCAGGAGTCCCTTGAGGAGACACTGGATGCCATTCAACAGATCAGGGCAAGCAATCGGGAACGTCATTATATTCGTCGGATTATTGATAAGGCAGACCATATCCGCGAACACTCCGCAGCATTCACCTGGAAAAGCGATGCCGCCAATCGACTCTCATTTATGATATTTCTATTTGGCTTCGATATTTTTCGCGGAGTCAGTATGTTTATGGTTCTCTGGTCTGACCTGACTATTGGCGAAATGCTGGGTGTCTATGCCTATCTCTGGTTCATGATGGGGCCGGTACAGGAGGTGTTGAACATACAGTATGCCTATAATGGTGCTCAGGCTGCTCTGGGACGGATCAATGACATGATGAAGGTCGATCTGGAGCCAGTTTATCCTCACCATCAAAATCCTTTCTCCGGAAAAAAAACTGTCAGCCTGCGCCTTCAGGATTTGGAATTTTCCTATGGTGATGGCCCACCGGTTTTGAACAAAGTTGATTTAGTGGTCAATGCAGGAGAAAAAGTGGCTTTTGTGGGCGCCAGCGGAGGCGGCAAAACCACATTGGTGCAGATCATCCTTGGTCTCTATCCAGTCACAGCCGGTAAGGTTTTCTTTGACGAGGTACCGGTTCAAGAGATAGGCATGGATGTGGTGCGCGATCATGTCGCTACTGTCTTACAACACCCGGCACTGCTCAATGACAGTATCAGGATCAATCTCACATTAGGACGAGAGATTTCTGATGAGAAGCTTTGGCAGGCTCTGGAAATTGCACAACTTAAAACCACTGTAGCTGAGATGGAACATGGCTTGGAAACCCTGGTCGGTCGTTTTGGTGTCAGACTCTCAGGAGGGCAACGACAACGCCTGGCCATTGCACGTATGGTGCTGACAGATCCCAGTGTGGTTATTCTTGATGAAGCGACTTCAGCCTTGGATACCGCAACTGAAGGTAATCTGCACAGTGCACTACAAGCATTCCTGGATGGACGCACCACAATCATCATCGCCCATAGGTTAAGTGCCGTAAAGCAGGCAGACCGGGTACTGGTCTTCGAAGATGGACAGGTTGTCGAAGAGGGAAGACACGAAGAGCTGATTGAGAATAAGGGGCTCTACAGTACGCTCTACGGACGGCAGGAGCCGGGTACTACTAACTGATTAGGGCCTGTTTGATATCCCTATACACAGCCACAATCTGGTAAGTTAAGGAGCCTCTGAATATAGTTGTTATTCAGAAAAGCCGTCGAGGAGAATTTTTATGTTTACCGGCATCGTACAAGGTACTGCTGAGATTGTTGCCATCGAGCAAAAGAAAAATTTCCGCACCCATCGGGCCCGTTTTCCAAAAGATACCCTGGATCAATTAAAGACGGGTTCATCTATCGCCCACAATGGCTGCTGCCTGACAGTAACCCGAATAGAGGGTGAATTAGTCGATTTTGATCTCATGCAGGAGACCCTGAATGTCACCAATCTGGGCGAACTCAGGGTCGGCGATGCCGTCAATTTTGAGCGAGCTGCAGGTTATGGTGATGAGATAGGTGGGCACGCCATGTCGGGACATATCCTCTGCACAGCAGAGGTTGTTAATCTCAGAGTCTCTGAAAATAACCATCAAATCCGCTTCAGACTCCCCGAAAGATGGAAGCGATATATTTTCACCAAAGGCTATATTGGTATCGATGGCATCAGCCTGACTATAGGTGATGTCGAGGAAAATGAATTCGAGGTCAACCTGATCCCAGAAACCTTACAACGAACCAATATTGGCACACGTAAAATTGGTGACCGAGTGAATATCGAAATCGATCCTCAAACCCAAGCCATTGTCGATACCGTGACAAACCTGTTACCTGAACTCTATCAAAAGATGCTCCAACGATAAGCCTGGATTAAACAATTGCAAAACATCGTTCATTAGATTCAGCTACTGATGCAATCATTCCGAGACCGTCTCTGAACAAAGTAACCAGGAATCTGATATGACACTGGAGCTGATAAGTGGAACCCTGTGGCAGAAAATCGTTCATCAAACTGAACTAGCTATAGAAAGTGGAGCTCTCCACTCCATTCAGACCCTATCTCAGGAAATAGACCAGGATGGTTGCGATTTCACTGTCCGCATAGCAAAGAATCTAAAGCGAAAGAGAGAACAGAAAAAGACCCACCCGGAGTTCAACCCTTTTTTACCCCCGGAGCCATCATTAACTGTTTCCGATATATCTCCAACCCACATTGCAGTACTGAATAAATTTAATGTGGTGAACCATCATCTTCTGATCGTAACCCGTAAATTTGAGTCTCAGGAAAGATTGCTCTCTGAATCTGATTTTTATGCACTATGCCGATGCTTAACAGAATATCCTGCTCTTGGATTTTATAATGGCGGGGAAGCTGCCGGAGCCAGCCAAAAACACAAACATCTGCAACTGGTTCCGTTACCTCTGTATGGTGGAACCCGACCCTATCCCTTCTCATCAATTTTAAGGGTTAACGATCACTGCACTGCAATACAGCAGCTATCTCAACTCCCATTTAATCATGCCTGGTGCAATCTACCCAAGAACCTATTTAATGATCCGGATCAGGCTGCAACCTACTGTAATAAGCTCTACCGGGAGATGTTGATGCATGTAAGCATTGAGGCCATAGCAGATGCAGAAGGTGCTTTACAGTCAGCGCCATATAACTTACTGGTGACTACACAATGGATGTTACTGGTACCTCGTTCAAGGGAGTGCTGGCAAGAGATTTCGATCAACGCATTGGGCTATGTAGGGTCACTATTCGTGTCGGATCAGAGCGCTCTTGAGAAATTGGATAATTTCGGCCCGCTCAATCTGTTAAAAGAAGTGTCGATTATTTATCGACACGCTCATGCAGTGACTGACTCTGAATAGTGGAACTAGCGTCATCAAATGGGGTGGCCATCTCGCCCATAGGCCCCACAATCTTTGCTGGTAACCCAGGAAATGCACTGATTATGGAGACCAATAGTGACGCTGCATATGGTATTGATTGTAACAAAAGAACAATCGACCAAATATGAGCATCTGGTGATTCAACACCTTGTTGCCAACTGATTATGCCAGCTGAGAGTGTCAAGGCAATAAAAAACAGTGCCTCTTCACGAGCATCCTGCAACGCACGCAACAGACCAGATTTTCCTGCCCGCTTTGGCGTTCGAAAAAATGGTAATCCACTGGTAAAAATCCCCTGGATCATGGCTAATGCAATGGTATGGGACAAGGCCAATCCAGCCAGAGCTGCGGCAATACTTTGACGTACAGTAGCCTCGACCCGCCGCCTGTAGAGAAAGAACATCTTCAGTAGCTTAAACCCGAAAAGAGTCATAGGCAGTACAGCAAACAGCGGGAGAGGCGCGGTGAAATGTTGCGGCCATATCAACATTGAAGCTGACCAGGTAATCGCTGCCATATTAAAAAAGAGATTAAAGCTGTCAGCAAACCAGGGTAACCAGCCAGCAATAAAATGGTATCGCTGTCCAGCAGATAGTTGGCTGGTTCGAGCGGCAAATAACATCCCTAAATGGTGTTTGATGATCTGCACTGCCCCATATGCCCAACGAAAGCGTTGCTTTTTGAAGTCGAGAAAAGTGTCAGGCATTAAACCTCGTCCATAGCTTCTAGGTATATAAACTGCCTCTTGGCCATGTTCAAAAACCCTCAGCCCCAGATCGGCATCCTCGGTGATACACCACTCACCCCAACCTCCAATCTTATCGAGAACCTCACGTCTTACCATCGTCATGGTGCCATGCTGAATAATTGCATTGCGCTCATTGCGTGTAATCATGCCGATATGAAAGAAGCCGCGATATTCAGCAAAACACATCGCTTTAAAACAGTTTTCGCTACCATCCCTGTAGTCTTGTGGTGACTGCACGATGGCTATTTCAGAAGATTTGAATTGAGGCACAAGATCCCGTAACCAGTTGCTATCGACTTGATAGTCACTATCGATTACAGCAATCACTTCAGCATCAGTATCGGTCTCCTGTAAGGTGAAATTTAATGCACCAGCTTTGAACCCCGCCAAAGGTGAGCGATGAAAGAAACGAAAGGAGTTACCCAATTTAGTACAGTGAGCCTCAACAGGCTTCCAAACCTCCGGGTCTTGAGTGTTGTTATCAATAACCAACACTTCGTAATTTGGATAATCCAAACGAGACAATGCATCCAGAGTCTCAATTAGCATTGATGGTGGTTCATTGTAGGCAGGCACATGAATTGAAACCATCGGCAGTTCAGCGTCACTCACCACTGAGTGTTTGGGTTGCCTCCGCCATTGCTTCATCCACAATGATTCAGCCCACTCATGAGCTTCTGCGAACAGCACAACCAACACACCAAGCATGCCGATAAATAACACCACGCCCACCACCACTGCACTGAGTGTCATGTATTGCCGGGTATAGTCATAGAACATCCAAACAGAGCCTGTTGCCGCACTATAGGCAACCAGAGCCAGAAACCCCCTGCCACTGGATCTTAAACCTTCGCTGTCTCGGAATAAGAAGAGTAGTGCAATGACCCCGAACAGAATCGAGATTGCTGCAAGTTCTCGCCAATGAGGCACACTGACCACAGCTTCCGTAAATGTGAACTTGGCATTTCGCTCCACATCGTAGACGCCCCAATAGGTACCAACCCCACTCTCTTGTCGTTGTTTCCAGGGTTGATCGAAGGCTTCCATTACATAGTAGATGTATTCACGCGCTTCAGCCTCATTCAAGAAACGTCTGAGAAAGCTGGCCTGATTGGCATGAGAGGGTGAGGCATCCCGTCTTGGTCTGCCGTTACTTGGCCAACCAACTTCTGCAATGACAATCGGTTTGTCAGGAAACTGCTGCTTCAACCGGTCATAAGTATTTACGGTAAAATTAACCGCATCATCAATGTGCTGCCCTTCCCAGAAAGGTAATATATGCGCCGCTATGTAGTCTACGTGATCAGCCAGTTCAGGGTGTTCCAACCAAATATGCCAGGGTTCGGCAATACTGACGGGGGCCCATACCTTGCTATTGACATTGTCCAGATTGGTGATTGCCTCAGCTACTGATATATTACCGCGGTAGATCGCTTCATTGCCCACCAACACCCGCACAATATTTTTGTGGTACTGGCGACTTAAACTGATCAGTGTTTCAATTTCATAAGCGTTTGTTTCAGGATCCCCATCGATCCAGGCCCCAAGCGCCACATTGAGACCATGTTTTTCAGCTAGCCTGGGAATTTCACTATATGAACCACTGACAGAATAACTCCTTACTGCATAAGTCTTTTCAGACAACAGTAGAAGATCTTCTTCAATTTGCGCCTCAGTTGGATAACGTCCCCGACTCGGATCCTGATCAGCTCTGACTGGAGAAAATGAGAAACCCTGTATTTTCTTTGGCCAAGGGGGCTCATTGGAACTGCCTCCTAGAAGGTTCCAGATCATCAGAGTCAACAGAGCGATTGCCAGGGCAATGACGAGATTGGGGCGCAACATACAAACTAGAGCTCATATAAACAGCAGTATATTAATTGTTTTAAATGAATTAGGTTGTGACGCGCCACGCCTTTTTTATCAGCGACGGTTTTGCAACCTCTAAACAACTCATAAACGACAATTTGCATCCAAAACAGGTCGATTTCCTATACCCAATAGTGATAACTATTTCTGCTGATCGTCTATTCATAAGAAACAGCGATAACCTCCTTATCTAATCTCCTCCATACTTCTGCGTTTGATATGCACCTGGGGCACAATCAACGCATAACCTTGCTGTTGCCAGTGTACGAGTTCAGTAAAGGCAGAAGGGACTAATTCAACGAACTCCTGGAAGTCATTCAGATGGTATCCATAATCGTTGGCTGCCAGATTGCATACCTTGAATTCAACACCAAGTTCAGCGTAGTAGCGCATTCGTTCTACAACCTCCCGATACTTGTTGTAATTCCTCTTCACCAGAGTAACTATCTCTGTACCGTGAATAACAACTTTGATATCCATGAACTCTGGCGCCATATCATAGGGCGATTCGGTTAGTGGATTCATTAGAGATCTAATCCAATAGAGTGCAGCCGACATCTTTTCAGGTTCATCCAGAAAGATGTCATAGACTACCTTGGGTGAATCATATGCCGGAGTAGTTATCTTTGGTCCCTCCTCTGCACTACTTGAAAATGCCAGCAAAGCCACCAAAGTCAGGGCTATCAGTCTGCTCATCGTCTCTCCTATAAAATGAGGCTGCTATATAGAGATTTTGACTTCATATGTCCCCAAAAACACCCTTGTATGACTGTGTATTCAGGCCAAGCTAGATTCCATAATGCGCTCTATTGGCGCATTAATAATATTTATTAATGAATCTTAAAATAAAATCTCAAACGAATTTACTGACAATTTGTTATATTCAGGGGATATCAGACAAAAGCGGTGTGACTAAAGATCACTGCCTGTTGCAAACGATACTGGGCCTATCTTGATCCAATGATTGAATCTCAACTCCAAACAGAAGCCAAGATAAAAACCCGCCAGTTACTCGCTTCTGCTGAGCACCATTTCGATTTAGACCCCAGCCATCCTGAGATTTTTTTCGATCTGAAAGGAAAAGCTGCAGGGCTCTTGATCACTCACAAGAACGGGGCGAGCAAAATCCGCTACAACCCTATCCTACTTGAACACTATGGCCAGAAATTTCTTGATCAAACCGTGCCACATGAAGTCGCACATCTGGTAGCTCGTACCCTATTTGGCCCATCCATCAAGCCTCATGGCAAGGAGTGGCAAGCTATCATGTCTTTTTTTAAAACCCCTGCACTCCGTTGCCACAGTTTCGATACCACCCTATCCACTACACGAAGTATGCGCTACTTTGAATATCGATGTGATTGCCAAAACCACCGGATCAGTGCCATTAGGCATAATCGAGTACGCGCTGGGGTAACCTACCTCTGCCGGGCATGTGGTACGAGCCTTACCCATGTTGAGGCCTCATGATAAAATTGCCTGATCGATGATCTTCAACTTTTCTCTCAATTTCATCTTCTTGATGTCCCACTCACGACGCAAAGCCGTACTCCTATTGGAGGCTGACTCCAAAAAGACCAGTTCCACAGGGGTACGGCCTCGAGTATATTTTGCCCCAATTCCCTGATTATGTTCCGATACCCGGCGTTTTATATCGTTGGTGACCCCTGTATAAAGGGTTCTATCTGAACATCTCAATATGTAGACATACCAGCTATTTTCGTGCATTTCACCCATCTTTGATAAGAGGCTCAATCTCGTGTTTTTCTACAACTATAATCTGTAATCCGGATAGGTTGGTTGATACTCAGCACTAACCCCTAAGGTATGCAGATCTAATTTTCATTGTCGATACTATGGTTTACCACTATGTTTTTTACTAGTTTCTGGACTTTACAGAGCTTATAACAAAGTATCACAATGCACGTAGCCAAAAATCGTCCTGAAGAGACAATGGCAATCAACGACTTGTTGTAATTCAATTAGCTAAAAATTAACTAATAATGCTTATATATATCAACAAGTTAGAACCTCATTAACCCCCATCTTGGAGGACACAATGATTGGTAACACCAAAAAGTGGATAGGAAAGGTCGGCAGTGTAGCTGTTATTGCTGGCCAATTTCTGCTCTCTCCCACACTCTTGGCTGCCGATGCAGATATCGCAGAAGGTCAAAAAATCTCATTCGATAGAAAAAAAGGCAATTGCCTAGCCTGTCATAATATTCAAGGGGCACCTGCTCCAGGTAATATTGCACCGGCCTTGGTCGCAATGAAGTCCCGCTTTCCTTCAAAGGAAGCTTTATACAAGCAGATTTGGGATGCCACTGAGAACAACCCTGAATCCGCCATGCCGCCATTCGGTAAACACGGCATTCTTTCCGAGTCTGATTTCAAAAAAGTGGTCGAATACATCTGGACGCTCTAATCCAATCACCACCATTGATCAAGACTGCAACACCTTTGAGGTTGAAAGAACATGAAACACCTATTTCTTAAGCTGACCTTACTGGTCATGACTTGTGGCATTGCTGCTTCTGCACAGGCTACGACTCCTGAGGAAGATCTGGCAGCATTCCAGAACTTCTTTAAAAAACGTTTTCCGAATGTAGAGACCCAGGACTACATCAATGGCGCTTATGCCATCGACCCTGTCGGGCGTGAAAACTGGGAAGCCATCGAAGAGTTTCCTCCCTATGAGCCTTTCATTGATGAAGGACAAGCCATGTGGGAAGCCCCTTTTGCGAATGGTAAAAGCTATAAAGACTGTTTTCCCGATGGTCCTGCAATGGCTGGAAAATACCCCCACTGGGACAAAGAGAAAGGCATGGTTATGACCTTGCCCCTGGCGCTCAACAACTGTCGAAAGGCGAATGGGGAAAAACCTTTAAAGTATAAAAAAGGCCCCATCAACAATATCGTCTCCTACATCTCACACGAGTCCCGTGGACAGGTTACGAATATTGAGATCCCCAGTGATGACCCAGGTGCCTTGGCTGCCTACGAGGCGGGTAAGAAGTTCTACTACACACGTCGTGGCCAACTGAATTTCTCCTGCGCCCATTGTCATTTGCAGAATGCTGGCATGATCCTGCGCACAGAGATACTTAGCCCGGCACTTGGACACACCACTCACTTTCCTGTCTATCGCTCAAAATGGGGAACAGTAGGTACACTGCACCGCCGTTTTACCGGATGCAACAAACAGGTACGTGCGAAGCCTTTCAAAGCTCATGGTGATGAGTACCGTAATCTTGAGTACTTCCTGACCTATATGAGCAATGGACTTCCACTGAATGGCCCTGGTGCCAGAAAGTAACTGTAACAGGGACTTTTTCAACCTGGACAAGATTACGTGATCGGAGTAAAAGCGATGCACAAAAGAAAAACACTCATTTACAGTATGCTGGCTGGCATTTTATGCAGTGGCATGACAACCTTAGCCTCGGCAGATGAAGTATCAGCCGCCAAGGTACAAAAATTGATTGATGCGGCAGATGCCGCCAGAAAACATGCAGCTGAAGTCGGTGGCGAATGGCGCGATACCGGTAAAATGATCAAGAAGGCAAAAGCCCTGATGGAAAAAGGCGACTTTGTGGGAGCTGCCAAGCTTGCCAACAAAGCAGCCAAACAGGGACACCTGGGTTATGAACAGGCTGTATCTCAGAAAGAGCTTAAAATGCCCTCATATCTACATTACGAATAACGGCTAACGCCACAGGAGGAAGACATAATGAAGTTTGTCAAAGTACTCATGCTGACCACACTTGTCGGTGGCGTAGCGCTTTCAACACAACTACGTGCGGAAGAAGGCAACCAAATTTCCCCAGGACTGCAATCTGTCGAAGTTATGCATAGTGGTGAAAAAGTCATGATCACTCGTGCTGCAGATAAAACTGCAGTGGTGCCAAAATCCTTTTCTAAAACTGCACGCCACTGCCCACCATTCTGTATCCAGCCTGCAACAGTGGCTACAGGTGTGGAGACTGTGGGTGAACTGGAAGTACTCGGTTACCTGAAGCGTGTCAGTGATGGAGATCGTAAGGTTCTGGTTGTGGATTCTCGAACACCTGAGTGGATAATCCGCGGCACCATACCTGGATCTGTCAATATTCCATGGAATAAGATCAATGTTGATGTACAGGGTGCATTCGATGTCTCAGCAGAGGCAGATGGCTTGCACGACATAATGGTCAATCAACTGGGTGTGCAGGATGTCAAAGGCAACCTTGATTTCCGCAATGCAAAAACCTTGGTTTTGTTCTGTAACGGCAGTTGGTGCCCTCAGTCTTCGAGCAACATCAAAACATTGCTCAAACTTGGCTACCCAGCCTATAAACTGAAATGGTATCGTGGTGGTATGCAGGATTGGGTGAGCCTTGGGCTAACTACTATAAACCACTAAGATAGGGATGCAAATCCAAGCGAAAAAGGGTTGCCCGATGGCGACCCTTTTTTTTACCCGTAATATTGATCACAGAACCTCCAGAGATATTTATTCTTTGATGATCAACAACAAAAAAGGGGTTGCTGTTAAGCAACCCCTTTTGTTTGGTCCGGGCGGGGTGATTCGAACACCCGACCCCTACAACCCCATTGTAGTGCGCTACCAGACTGCGCTACGCCCGGAAAGAGCGGCAATACTAGGCAGTTAAACCGCCTATGTCAATGCCGGTAAGGCTTTATCTTTTAAGGATTTGCAGAACTTCTTCAAGCTCGCCGCGGAGCTGTTTGATAATCTGCTGGCTCTGCTGCAGATCTTCCTTGGCGGTATCACCAGAAAGCTGCTGACGAGCACCTCCGATGGTAAATCCCTGCTCATAGAGCAAGCTGCGAATCTGTCTGATCATGAGTACATCATGACGCTGATAGTAGCGTCGATTACCCCGCCGCTTGACTGGTTTGAGCTGTGGAAACTCTTGCTCCCAGTAACGCAAGACATGCGGCTTTACCTGACAAAGATCACTCACTTCGCCAATCGTAAAATATCTTTTGCCCGGTATAGCGGGCAGATCGGTATTACTGCTGCTCGGATCCAGCATAGGCTTCTACTCGCGCCTTAAGTTTTTGTCCTGGTCTGAAAGTCACCACACGGCGAGCAGAGATAGGTATCTCTTTGCCGGTTTTTGGATTTCGTCCAGGCCTCTGTTTCTTTTCACGTAGATCAAAGTTTCCAAACCCGGAAAGTTTGACCTGCGCGCCTCTTTCCAAAGACATGCGGATCTCTTCAAAGAACATCTCCACCATCTCCTTGGCTTCACGTTTGTTCAGTCCAAGCTCATCAAAAAGCCTGGCTGCCATATCTGCTTTCGTCAGTGCCATATGCAGTCCTAATCTCTCAATTTCGCGCCCGTTTCCCTAGCCAGTCGCTGTAATACAGCTTCGACCACCTCATCCACTTCCTTATCGGTAAGAGTGTGCGATTTTTCCTGTAAAATCAATCCCAATGCGAGACTTTTTCGACCCGAATCTACGTTTTCTCCAGTATAGACATCAAAAAGCAGGATGTCTGTAATAATTTTGCTGGATTCATCACGAATAAGATTCCTGATTGTCTCAAAATCGACCGATTCATCCACCACAATGGCAATATCACGGCGTATGGATGGATATTTTGAAAGTGCTTCAAAGGCAGGAAGTGCCCCTTCTGCCAACTTTTCCAAGGTCAGTTCAAAAACAAACGTCGTTCCATTCAGGTTCATCTGCTGCTCCAGTTCAGGATGCAGCATGCCCAACATACCGACAATTTCGTTATGCAGGCGAATCTCAGCACATTGGCCCGGATGCAGCGCAGAATGGTTAGCGGCAGTATAACTGATACCTTGATCATGCCCTGTCAGACTTAAAATGGCCTCTACATCCGCCTTTATGTCATAGAAATCTGCTCGATTGCTGGAATCACCCCACTGCTCAGCCAAACGATCACCAGAGACCAATCCAGCCAACATCGCCTTCTGCTCAATCTCTTCACCCCCGTGAAAACAGAGTCCGGACTCGAATATGCGAACCCGCTGCTGCTGACGTGACTGATTATAGACCGCTGTCTCTATCAAGCCGGGCCAGAGTGAAGTACGCATCACTGACATGTCAGCAGAAATAGGGTTGGCTAAGCGGATACCCTTGGCATCAGGATCAACTTTCGCTTCAATCTCCGGACTGATAAAGCTGTAGGTGATGACTTCCTGATAGTCCCTACCCACCAACAGATGTTTCGCCTTAGGGAGACTGAACTCAGCTTCCGGGCGATCCGCCATGACCATGGAAGATTTCCCACGATGGGGTGGGATATTTGCATAACCATAGATCCGGCCAACCTCTTCGATCAGATCCTCTTCTATAGAGATATCGAATCGACTGCTCGGTGCTTTAACCTGCCAGCCCTCTTCTGCTTCACTGGTGGTCATCCCCAAACGGTTGAGTATGTCGCCGATCTCACTACGCTCGATATCGATACCTAGGATTTGATTGACACGTTGCGCTCGCAGTTTGATCTCTGGTCTCTGCTCAATCATTGCCTCATTGATGACTTCAACCACAGGACCAAGCTCACCTCCAGCAATCTCGATCAGTAGTTGAGAAGCCCGTTCCATTGCCTGTAGCTGCAGATAGGGATCGACACCCCGTTCGAAGCGATGAGATGAGTCAGTATGCAGACCATAGGCTCTTGCCTTCCCACTGATAGCGGTAGGTGCGAAAAATGCACTCTCAAGAAGGATGTTCTGAGTCCCCTCACCTACTGCTGAGTCCTCTCCGCCCATAATACCTGCAAGAGCAATTGGACGTTTGGCATCAGCAATAACCAGCGTACCTTCTGTCAACTCGATCTCCTGCCCACCGATCAAGGTCAACTTCTCCCCTTTACTCGCAAGTCGAACCTTGATGCGCTCTTCAATCTTCTCCAGATCGAATCCATGCATCGGCTGGCCCAACTCCAACATGACATAGTTGGTCACATCGACAACAGGTCCAAGACTGCGGACATCGCCTCGACGTAATCGCTCCTGCATCCAGAGCGGAGTTTCCGCATTCATATTCACCCCGCGAACCACTCGGCAGCAGTAGCGAGGACAGGCTTGATCAGCCTCCAGGTCGACGCCTATCTGATCATCGATCGTGGAGGATTGAGCCACTATTTCTGGATAGTCCACCACACAGCGATTGATGACACCGACCTCACGGGCAATACCAGCCAAACCGAGGCAATCGCTACGATCCGGTGTTAGATCGACATCGATCACATGATCATTCAAATCCAGATAGTGGCGAAAATCCTCACCAACCGGAGCCTCTTGTGGCAGCGGCATAATCCCATCAGACTGCTCAGCAAGTCCCAGCTCGCTTGCTGAACAGATCATGCCTAAAGAGGTTACTCCGCGTAATTTGGCCTTCTTTATTTTGAAATCACCGGGTAGACGCGCACCGACAGTCGCAACTGGCACACGCATTCCTGCGGCCACATTTTTTGCGCCACAAACGATCTGCAGCATCTCCTCTTCGCCAATATTAACTTGGCAAACACTCAATTTATCAGCATCAGGATGGGGATCCCGTGCAAGTACCTCGCCTACCACTACCCCGGTAAACTCTGAGGCGACCGGTTCAACAGAATCGACCTCCAGACCCGCCATGCTCAATTGGTCGGCCAACTCTTGGGTCGTCACTTGTGGATTGACCCACTCCCTCAACCAGGCTTCACTGAATTTCATGCTTTTCTACCACTCTTTAGAGACTAATGCCGAAGACTATGTAAACTTATGCAAACTGCTTTAAAAAGCGCAGATCATTTTCAAAAAACAGACGAAGGTCATTTACGCCATAGCGCAGCATGGTTAAACGTTCGACACCCATTCCGAAGGCGTAGCCAGTATATTTCTCACTGTCGATACCGACATGACGAAACACTTCGGGATGAATCATGCCGCATCCCAGCACTTCAAGCCATCCGGTATGGCTGCAAACCCGACAGCCCGCACCACCGCACATCACACACTCAATATCGACCTCTGCCGATGGCTCGGTGAAGGGAAAATATGAGGGACGAAAGCGTAGCTTCAACTCCCGCTCAAAGAAGCTGCTGAGAAAGTCATACAAAACGCCTTTGAGATCGGCAAAGGAGACGTTTTCATCCACAAGAAACCCTTCAACCTGATGGAACATCGGTGTATGGGTCAGATCGGAATCACAGCGATAGACCCTACCCGGTGCGATAATCTTCAACGGCGGTTCACCCTTCTCCATGGTACGAATCTGTACCGGGGAGGTATGGGTGCGCAGCAGCATGTGTGCATCGAAGTAGAAGGTATCGTGCATTGCCCGTGCAGGATGGTGGTCGGGTATGTTTAAGGCTTCGAAATTATGGTAGTCGTCCTCAATTTCCGGCCCCTGGACAGATTCGAATCCAGCGGCAGAGAAGAGGCGTTCAATACGATCCAAAGTACGGGTCACCGGATGCAAGCCGCCGCGATTCAAGCCTCTGCCCGGTAAAGATACATCAATCTTTTCATCAGCAAGGCGTTTTGTCAGTGCTTCTTTCTCGAGCTCACTTTTACGTGATTCGATACTCTGTTGCAGCGCCTGTTTAGCCTTATTGATTTTTTGCCCGGCTTGCGGCCTTTGATCGGGAGGCAGTGTCCCCAACTTTTTCAGTTGTGAAGTCAACTGGCCATTCTTGCCTAGATAGGCCACCCGTATCTCATCAAGCACCAGCAGGCTATCTGCCCGTGCGATAGCGCTTTCAGCTGCTTCAATCAGATCTTGTAAGTCCAATGTGGAATCTTCCATCTGTCTCTTTAAACCTCAAGCGAGCATTTTTAATATCGTATATATCGAGAGATTAACCTGGTGTGGGATTGTCAATTCAACCTCTGCACACATCGTTATCTGACAACATATAAACTACATTCAACCGAAACGGTGATAAAAAAAGGGGAAAGCCTTAGGCCTTCCCCTTTTTTGCTTACTGCGCCGCCGGATAAACCGGGAAACAACAACAGTTACTTAGCTGGAAAGAGCGGCCTTCGCCTGTTCTGCCAGCACGGTAAATGCCGCTTTGTCGTTAACGGCCAGATCTGCCAACATCTTGCGATCAACTTCGATATTGGCCAAGTGCAGGCCATTGATCATGCGGCTGTATGAGAGACCGTTGTCACGGGCACCAGCATTGATACGTGCAATCCAAAGTGCACGGAACTGGCGCTTTTTCTGACGGCGATCGCGATAAGCATATTGACCAGCCTTAATGACTGCCTGCTTAGCGACACGATAAACTTTTCTACGGGCACCGTAATAGCCCTTAGCTTCATCAAGCACCTTTTTATGGCGGGCGCGTGCTTGTACACCACGTTTTACTCGAGACATTGTTTAGATCCGGTTCTTTAGGTTAAGCGTAAGGCATCATACGACGGGCGATTGCCACATCGGACTTTGCAATGGTGTTGGGAGAACGCAATTGACGTTTCCGCTTGGTGCTCTTCTTAGTCAGAATATGACGCCGATGAGAGCAGTTACGTTTAAATGAACCGGACGAGGTGCGTTTGAACCGTTTGGCCGCACCACGATTAGTCTTAATCTTGGGCATTGTATTAACTCCGCGATTTGTACGCCTCTTGGGCGTAAAAAAATAGTTACTTTTTCTTGGGGCCTAGCACCATCACCATCTGGCGGCCTTCCATCGCAGGTTTCTGTTCCATCTGACCATATTCGGCCAAATCTTTTTCAACCCGTTCAAGAAGCTCCAAACCCAGTTCCCGGTGAGCGTGCTCCCGACCGCGGAACCGCATGGTTACCTTGGTCTTATCCCCATCTTCAAGGAAACGTATCAGGTTGCGTAGTTTTACCTGATAATCCCCTTCGCCTGTCCCTGGCCTGAATTTGATCTCTTTGATGTGAACCTGCTTCTGCTTCTTCTTGGCGGCCTGTTTCGTCTTTTTTAGTTCAAAAAGAAACTTGCCGTAATCCATCACGCGACAAACCGGAGGCTCCCCGTTCGGCACGATTTCTACCAAATCCTGTGTCGCATCTTTGGCCGCCTGAAGGGCTTCCTCTATTGATACAACACCTACTTGTTCACCATCAGCGCCAATGAGTCTTACATTAACAGCCGTAATTTCATCGTTAAGACGGTGCTTTTTCACAGCAGCGATAGTCACTTCCTCCAAAAAGTCCAAACCCTAAAAGTACAAAAAGCACCGGAAAACCAGTGCTTTTTACACTCAATTTACTCGTTGAGACACTTCAGCTTGGGCGCGTTCCATAAACTCGCTTAGAGGCATGGATCCAAGATCCTCACCCTTGCGTGAGCGTACAGAGACAGTACCCTCCTCCATCTCCCGATCACCAATGACCAGCAGATAAGGCACGCGCATCAACGTATGCTCGCGGATTTTAAAGCCAATCTTCTCATTTCTCAAGTCCGATTCGACACGAAAACCGTTATCCCGCAGAGATTTGAGACAATTATTCAGATAATCGGCCTGCCGATCGGTGATATTTAACAGTACAGCCTGAACTGGCGCCAGCCAAATCGGCAGTGCGCCGGCATAATGCTCGATTAAAATACCAATGAAACGCTCCAGCGAACCAAGAATGGCGCGATGCAGCATCACCGGCACCTTTTTGCTATTGTCTTCAGCAATATAGGTTGCTCCCAGACGTTCCGGCATCGAGAAATCGAGCTGGATTGTACCAAGCTGCCAGACCCGACCAAGACAGTCACGCAAGGAGAATTCTATCTTCGGGCCGTAAAAGGCCCCCTCACCAGGTTGCAACTCCCAGTCAAGTCCCTGTTGATTGAGTGCTTCTTCCAGTGCTTTTTCAGCTTTATCCCACACCTCATCCGAGCCAACACGCTTTTCGGGACGTGTGGAGAGCTTTACCAGCACCTCATCGAAGCCAAAATCCTTGTAGACTTCCAGCAGCAGCAGGTTAAAAGCCTGTACTTCAGAGAGGATCTGATCCTCAGTACAAAAGATATGCGCATCGTCCTGAACGAAACTCCTCACACGCATTAATCCATGCAGTGTTCCTGAAGGCTCATTTCGATGGCAGGAGCCAAATTCAGCCAGGCGCAGGGGCAGATCGCGATAGCTTTTCAGGCCGTGATTGTAGATCTGGATATGTGCCGGGCAGTTCATCGGCTTAATAGCATAGACCCGGTCATCTGTCTCAGTGACAAAAATGTCGTCACGAAACTTATCCCAGTGACCAGACTTTTCCCAAAGAGTGCGATCGATTACCTGGGGTGTATGCACCTCTTGATAACCATGGTTTTTCAGCTTGTCACGAACATATTGCTGAACGGTAAGATAGATCCGCCAGCCCTTGTCGTGCCAAAAGGCCATGCCTGGGGACTCTTCCTGAGTGTGAAACAGATCCTGAGTCTTGCCGATTTTGCGATGATCACGTTTTTCCGCCTCTTCCAGGCGGGTGAGGTAGGCCTTGAGCTCCTTCTTATCCCGCCAGGCCGTACCGTAGATGCGTTGTAACATCTCATTATTGGAGTCACCTCTCCAATAGGCACCAGCCACCTTCATCAGTTTAAAGCCTTTGCCAAGCATGCTGGTGCTGGGTAAGTGAGGACCTCGACAAACATCGAACCACTCCCCTTGACGGTAGACTGAAACCTCTTCGCCTTCAGGTATGAACTCTTTGATGATCTCGACTTTATAAGCCTCACCAATAGTTTCAAAGGTCTTAATAGCCTCATCACGATCCCAGACTTCACGGGTTATTTGCAGATTTCGTTTAACGATCTCATGCATTCTCTTTTCTATTTTTGTCAGGTCATCCGGTGTAAAGGCATCTTCTCTGGCAAAGTCATAGTAGAAACCATCTTCGATGGCGGGCCCAATGGTGACTTGTGTTCCCGGATAGAGTTCCTGAACCGCTTGAGCCATGACATGTGCTGCATCATGCCGCAACAGAGTCAGTGCATCATCATCCCGGCTGGTGAGAATAGCGAGTTCGCTATCCTCCTGGATCAGATAGGAGGTATCGACGAGATCACCATTGACGCGACCGGCCATAGCCGCCTTGGCTAAACCTGGGCCGATATCTGCAGCGACATCATACACAGTCACCGCATTATCAAAGTTACGTTGGGAACCGTCAGGGAGAGAAATAACAGGCATTTAAAAAATTTCCTCATCAGTGGTGGCCCATACGAGAGGCCACTTGAAAATAAAAAAGCCGGCGCCATTGGGAACCGGCCTGCATATTGGTCAGTTAAAATACAGACGGGCTGTGAGATTAACTGCCGAAAACTGTACGCTGATAGATTTCACATTGGTTTGTTGCTATTAAATCAATGGCTTATCAGACGACGTATTGTAGGGCGGAAGTCTAATACAGTCTCATTCAACAAGTCAAAAGAATTAGGCCGGGAAATGCAACAAATCACGCTTCCGCAGAGTCAATTTTGAATAACCTTATTTAAGTGGATTGGTGCGGCAGGGCCGGCACCCTACAGTTAAGGGCACCTTTATTAAACCGTTGTGTAATTTGTTACTTCTATTAACCCGGCGACTAAGTATGTCGTCTTCAGGGTTAATACTAATGCTTAGACTTAGGTTTCTGTCAATCCGCTCACTATCCAACTGGGCTGGAGGCTCTCTTTTTTTGTCTGGATTTAATCAGCCAACCACCCAGTAATGAGGTTAGTGCCAAAGTGTAGACAATCATAGCACCCGCAGGCATGTCCCATAGGGCGGCAAGGAGCAATCCCAATGCATATCCCGCAGCCGCAATCAGATAACCTGTCACATCTGCCCCGCGTTCAACTTTTCTCAATGCCAATGCCGGAAGTATCAAGGTAGCAAACACCAGATAGACACCCACCAGTTGTACTGATGCGGTGATCGTGATCGCAAATAGCAGATAGAAAATTAACGACGAAGCATGCTGGCGAAGGCTATACCATAGTGTGAGTATGACAACATAAAGAAGTGCAACCGGGATGATTTGCTGGTAGCTGACCCAGAGTATCTGCCCCACCAACAGCTCTTTTAAATGCTCCCCGCCATGTGGGTTGGCGGCTAGCAAAAGAATGCTACCACTGGAAGTTAGTACAAACAGACTACCGATCAGCGCCTCCTGAATCTCTGCCCAATGCTTATCTGTCAGATAGAGCAGGAGTGAGGCTGTGATCGCTGCAATGACAGCAATCATCTGAACTTGCCAGCCCCCAGGTTCCCAGCCAAAACCATGAGCAACGATCAGACCCATGCCTGCGGTCTGGGCAACTGCAAGATCGAGAAAGATTATCCCGCGCTTCAGGACATGACGTCCTAAGGGCACATGAGTCGCAGCGACAATCAACCCGGCCAGAAAGGCCGGGAGTAGGATCTCAGATTGCAGGGCAAACCAGTTCATTGGAGCAATTCAAGTAGACGTTTCAGTGTTTCATCATACAGGGTAAAAAGATCGCTAACCCCATCCCCTCCTCCAACGGTATAGGGGAGTTCAACAGCCCTGATACCGGTAAGCTCAGAAAATCGCTTTGCAGCCTTCGGACTCTGATAGTGGGTATAGATAATGCCTCTGGCAGGATTTTGCTCCAGCACCTGCTTCAACTGCACAAGATGACCGGCCGTTGCTGGTAATCCAGGCTTTGGTTCAAGCGATCCGGCATCGATGATCTGCAACCAGTCGAACAGATAGGCCCAATCTTTATGGTGAACCACCAGTCTGATTCCTTTCAGTGGCTCTGCTGCCTGCTGCCAATTCTCCAGGGCCTGTTGCCATCGCTGCGTAAATTGATCCCGATGCTGTTGATAATCGCCGCTGTTTTGCGGATCCAACTCGATCATCCGCTCACTCAGGGCGAAAGCAATCTTCAACACTCTCCTGGGATCTAAATGAACATGGGGATTCCCTGAAGCATGGACATCACCCATGGAACGATCAACTGTTTTTGGAATGCCTAGTCGCTCAATCTGTTTTGCAGCTTCGAAATAGCCTCTTTTGCCTGAGAGCACCTTAGGATTCCCCCCTTGTCGCTGCAGCATGGGTAACCATCCGATCTCCAATTCAGCACCACTGCAGACCAACAGATCAGCCCGTCTGACTTTGGCAATCAGACTGGGCCTGGCTTCGATGTGATGAGGATCCTGTCTGGCGGTAGTTGCTGAGGTGACAGTAACATTATCTCCACCCAGCTCTTTAGCCAGAGAGGCCCACTCCGGTTCACAGGCGAATATATTCAGATTTGCCTGTGCTACTTGGGATAGTGAGATTCCCACAATCAATAACAACAGATTGATCTTGTTGCTCATGATCTGCTCCTAAAACTGATGGACGCCATGGGAACCCAGGCTCATGATGTACTGCAGAGTGATGATATTATCTGAATCCTCATAGGATTCGTCTCTGGCGAATTGCAGACGAAAGCGACTATATTCACTGTATGAGTAGTCACCCATAAGGGCCAAACGTTGAGGGGTATGTCCCTCATCATCCAGCCCGGCTTCAGCAAGCACCTCTTCATCAGAGCCTCGATTGTCAGCATCGAGCCAGTCGTAGCGCAAGCCAGCACGCCACCTGGGCATAAACTGGTAGACTGCTTGCACGTATGCTCCTTTCTGCTTACCGTCATAGGTCGTGGATTCGGCTGAATCCGAACCATCGTCCATCACCACGTCACCCTCTTCATCACGCACAAAAAACTCACCCTGTATCTTGAGATTCTGTTCGGTGGAATTACCATGGGGCGCCCATTTCCAGACAAAATCGATACCACTGACCTGAGTCTCTCCGCTATAGGTTGGTACCTCTTCGGCACCCTCTCCATGGGAATGACCACCGGAAGTACGACCTTCGATATCGGCACGCCAGTGGGAGATACCTATTTGCCAGCTTTGACTCTCTCCTATATCACCACCAATCTTTGCGAACAGTGTCCCAGCACCTTTACCATCCTTGCTCGCCCCCCCTGCCGGGAACCGTTCACCTCGGGTAATCTCTCCGCCAAACTTGAGAAACAGCTCTGTGGGCGCAATCCAGCTGAGCTGGATACCATCATCCAGCAATTGATCACCAAACAGACCACGATAGATTAAAGGGGCATCAGTAAAATCCCAGGCATGGGGATGTTGCTGATTCAGGTAGCCAAGCCCCGAGAAAAAACGACCAGCCTTCACTCCCACACCTTGTCCCAACACCAGGCTTTCAACAAAAGCCTCTTCCAATTCAACCTCAGTCTCACCTTCGTGATCGTGCAGGGCAGCAGTCAATTTGCCGTAAAATAGATCGTCGACATTTGCGCTGAAAGAGAGCTCGCTATGGCCGATATGAAATCCCTCTTCTCCTCGACCAGCCTCTCCCCCCAGCATAAAACCGGGCAGTTCATATTCAGTTTCGTTGTCGAATGAGGTAAATCGGCCATCCAGAATCAGGCTGATATCAGGATTGAACCGGCTCCCTTCGGCAGCTTCGACTGTTGTGGAGAGCATTACCATTGCCACTGAGGTACTAATTAAAAAGTGCTTACTCATAAGCTCCTCTACTAATCATCAATAAGTCATCAAGATCTAGTCTGAAATGAGATCTTTTCCCTACGCAGATCAATGTGGGAATGAAATAAAATCAGACTGATTGGTTTTTGATAAGAGTCAGGAAAGAGAGGGAGGAGCGCGGATCTGTTGATAGTTAAATTGGGCGGCAACTTCAGCGGATGCCAAGGTCACCCCTGTTGTTCTGAAGAGTGAGTTAGAAAAGATTTCAGGTAAGGTGGGGATTATGGCGTGATCATGGCCAGGGGCGTATAGGCAGACTTCACAGACCTCATCAGGACTATGCTCGTGATAGAGATGCTCAAGCAATAGGCCCTGAGATATCAGGAAAGCAAGTAGCGGAATTGTCAGCCATCTCTTGCGCATGATTTCAGCTGGTTATAGACCTATATATAACGTAGTAACAAGCGATCTCAAACAGATCCTATATTGGCTCGCAGTTTTGTTATAATATAACATAACAAATAATACCATGGTTTACATAGTTCAACTTACATGAAGCAAATTAGTCGCATTTCTATCCTCTCTACCTTAGTAATGGCCTTGAGTCTATTCTCCACACCTTCCCTGGCAGGCCTCAAGGTGGTGGTCACCATCATGCCGATCCACTCACTGGTTTCCGGTTTGATGAGCGGTGTTGACGAACCCTACCTGCTCCTCAAAAGCAACCAATCACCCCATACTATGAGTCTGAAACCTTCAGATGCCAGAGCGCTGGACCAAGCTGACCTGGTGGTCTGGGTAGGTGAATCTCTGGAGTCACCGCTCACTCAGCTGATAGAGCAGATCGGGGAGAATATCGAAGCTGTCAGCTTACTCGATACCCCTAACCTGCATCTGCTACCAATTCGAAACAACCTTGAGTGGACACATCATCACAAGCCAGCCATATCTTCAGCCACTCATGACCATGAGATTAATATGGATAACCATATCTGGTTGTCTCCAACGAATGCCCGAGCTATCGCACACCACTTGTCGAAGGTATTAATCAGGCTAGATCCTGGTAATAGAGAGCTCTACCAGAGTAACCTTGAAAAACTGTTAAGCCGGCTTGATGAAATGGAGCGCAGGTTCATCGCCAACATCAATGGGGTCACTGAAATTCCGTTCATCGTATTTCACGATGCCTACCGCTATCTTGAGGACTATTTTGGGTTGAACGCAGTGGGTTCGGTAAGTATAAGCCCTGACCGTCTCGCAGGCGCTAAACATATCCATCACCTGCGGCAGAAAATCCGCAGGCTCGAAGCCAGTTGTGTCTTTAGTGAACCTCAGTTCGAACCGAAGCTTGTTCATACTCTGATTTCCGATACACAGGCAGCTGCAGGCCAATTGGATCCCCTCGGTGGCGAGCTGCCACCTGGAGAGGATGCCTACTTCCAGCTGATGCTCGGTTTATCTGAAAATCTGGCATCCTGTTTAGGTCGTGATCAGTGAATCATAATAAAGCAACCTCCCCCTTTCCAGCAGCCGATCATGATCATCGTAGCTGCGTCATGGAGGCTCTGAAAAAAGCAGAACAGTATTGTCATGAACAAGGATTACGTTTAACAAAAATTCGACGCCGGGTGCTGGAATTGATCTGGGCCAACCACCAACCTGTTGGTGCCTATGAACTATTGGAGCAGTTGACCCGTGAAGGACATAAAGCCGCCCCCCCTACTGTCTACCGGGCACTCGACTTCCTGATGGAAAACGGACTGGTACATCGCATCAGTTCCAAGAATGCCTACGTGGGCTGCAATCACCCCGATTCTGACCATCGTGCACAATTTATGATTTGTGAAGATTGCGGACAAGCGGCAGAGCTGGATAGTTCCGCTATCGGTTCCGCAATCTTAAAAGATGCCCAACATCACGGTTTTACTATCGAGCAATGGACTTTGGAGATTACAGGCACCTGTGACCAGTGCTCGAAGAAGGCTAAATCATGAGCAGAGCGAATGAGATACTGATAGAGACGAAGGGAATCAGTATCTCACGACAAGGAAGATCAGTTTTGCTGAACGTTGACATGAGGGTCAGGCGGGGTGAGATTGTCACTCTGATTGGTCCCAACGGTGCCGGCAAAACCACTTTAGTGCGGGTTATGCTTGGATTGCTCAAACCGGAAAGTGGCCAAGTCATGCGCTCACCTAAACTACGGATTGGCTACATGCCACAGCGCCTCTCCCTATCAGAAAACATGCCCCTGACAGTCAAGCGTTTTCTCGCCCTTGGAGAAAATCGCAAGCAAAACAGACTGGCAGAAATCCTCGATGAACTGGATGTCAGCCAACTCACAGAACATCCGATGCAACGCTTATCTGGCGGTGAACATCAGCGGGTTCTGTTGGCTCGAGCGTTACTGCGTGAGCCTGACCTGCTGGTGCTCGACGAACCGGTACAGGGGGTCGATATCACCGGCCAGGCGGCCTTATACAGCCTTATCACCCGTATACGCAATCGTTTCAATTGTGGCGTATTGATGATATCCCATGATCTGCATTTGGTGATGGCCAATACTGATCAAGTACTCTGTCTGAATCAACACGTCTGCTGCTCCGGACACCCGGATAGTGTCAGTCAACACCCTGCCTATCTGGAGTTGTTTGGCTCAGCCACCCAACCAGAACTGGCAATCTATACCCATCACCACGACCACACCCATGATATTCATGGCAATGTAAAAGTAGATCATGAAGGAGATCACCGTGGATGATTTTCTGCTTCGCGCCCTGGCAGCGGGTGTTGGTGTTGCAATGGTAGCCGGCCCACTGGGCGTATTTGTAGTCTGGCGACGCATGGCCTATTTCGGTGATACCCTCGCACACTCTGCGTTACTCGGCGTGGCACTGGGTTTTCTGTTAGGGATCAATCTCAATCTGTCAGTCATTCTATTGAGTATCGTTCTGGCACTGATTCTGGTTGCAATGAACAGAAACCAACATCTCTCCCATGATACTCAACTTGGTATTCTCGCCCATAGCGCACTCTCTTTGGGCCTGGTTGTGATGGCATTTCAAAGTTCAGTGAGAATAGATCTGATGGGTTATCTTTTTGGCGATATCCTGGCGGTCACTGCTACTGATTTGCTCTGGGTATGGGGAGGCGGCTTTGTGGTATTGCTTGTGCTTATGCTGATTTGGCGTCCCCTCTTATCACTGACTGTTCATGAAGAGCTGGCGCAGGTAGAGGGAGTTCCAGTGACTGCTGTTCGCCTGGCATTTATGCTGCTCATCGCCCTTGTGATTGCTGTATCCATGAAGATTGTGGGCGTGCTATTGATCACCTCGATGATGATCATACCTGCAGCATCGGCTAGAAGCTTCAGCCGCACGCCGGAACAGATGGCCCTGTTTGCTGGCCTGTTAGGCATAGTATCGGTGATGCTTGGTTTGGCTGGCTCATGGCACTGGGATACACCTGCTGGCCCTTCAGTTGTTGTGGCTGCCGCACTACTGTTTGGATTGACCAGAGCTGCCGTTCCGGTGAGATAAGATATTCACCAAACATACGCAGGTTTGAGAAATACAAGCGCAATCGGCACAACATTTTACCCTGCTTATTGGGTAGTGTTCTTCCGACTTTATAGTATTCATAATCTTTTATGGTGGGGCATGGCCCCACCCTACCCTGCACGCAAGGTCTGTTTTACATCATTCTCTTGGTGTAGAAGAAGCCTGAGAGCAAGTAGTGAATTGTTATCTCTGACTATTAGCTTTCAGGCCAATAATCTGTTGCGATACCTGAACCGAGATCAGCATCTATAAGTCGCCTGCGAACCTCCAGCAACCTCTCCAGTAAAGCAGGTTCCGCTTTTTCATAGAGTTCTGCATCAGGTACTCGCTTGACCACCACGCCCAATAATTCTGTGATCGCATTACCTATTGAGTTCTGGCTGATAGTCACAATCAACTTGCCTGCTTCATTTCTGTAGATCAACTGTTTAAACGCGGGCTGCCATCGAATTGAATTGGCATATTTCGCATCAACGATACAGCGGTCCCTGACCTTTTTTGCTGCGCCGAGAAAATCGTTATTGAATAGCAGCACACTCTCTACCTGATGAGGATAATAAACATCCCTGGGCATAGGTGCGTTACGCGTGGAGACCTGACTGAAAAAGGTACGATAGAAATCGATGAATCCTTCTAGTATGGCGTCATACTCATGCCAGAAACGGATATTCTTCAAGGCAGCACCACCACCGCGGATCTCCCAACAGGGAAGACCTTGAGGATAGCCGGTAAGCTTTATACCGGACTCTTCAGAACTGATAGGCTTTAATACTTTCAATTCAAGTGAACTGTCAAAAAACTCACGATAGACATCCCGCATATAGGACTGGAACAGACTATGCTGCCCACCATCAGAAAGATTGGGATTTTTCGGGTCAGCTAAATCAGCCTGCCTGAGCTGAGTCATGGGAAAAACGATAAAGTGGTTGTGCAACATGCGAATGCTAGGCACACCAGGCGAAGTCAATGGCCATGTGGCATCCAGACTGGCCTCCCCAGCCAACATCAGATGCTGTGCAGGATCTGGAAAGGTTTCCAGCATATATTCGATAATAATCTGGTTCATCCGGTTCCAGACATGGCGTACTTCCTGAGGTACCTGTGTACGCCGCACGGGTCGCCCAAGGGGATTAAGTATCACCTTGGAGGTGTTATAGATAATGGATGTATCGAATTCGGTACTATGCCCCAAGGCCTTGCGGTAGAGCAGAAGGTTCTCCGGATTCATCAACAGACCATTGTTGTGTACCAGATCATTGAGGTTTTCAGTACTGTTGAAAAACTCATTGGGTTTCATACCTTCTGGTACTTCAAGGGGAATAGGTCTGAAGGGGGTAGTAATCTCGCGCGGGCCGTACTCCATTATTGAACCTCCTAATTGATGAAGCGCCTAGCTAATCCAGCAGCATATGCTGTTATGCTCCACACCCTAAACAGTGTCAGTCACGAAATCAAAATGATCGCTCCTATAGGGGCATTATTTATGCGGATGTGGAGACTCATACACTCAGCTATGATGACAGCTATGCAGGTCTGTTCAGGTCAGATGAGAGGGGAATTAGAGTGATTATCATTGTTATGGGTGTTTCCGGCTCAGGAAAATCCACCATCGGCAGAATCCTCGCCCAACAGACCGGTTGGCGCTTCATCGAGGGAGATGACTATCACCCTGCAGAGAATAAGGCCAAAATGGCCACAGCATTGCCACTTGACGATGATGACCGCCAACCCTGGCTGGAGCGACTGGCAAAGGTAATCGACAGACATCTAAGTATTGATCGCTCAGCTGTACTCTCCTGCTCAGCACTGAAAAAGAGCTATCGTGAGCAGCTGATGCGCTCTCCTGAAGTTCGATTTGTCTATCTTGAAGAGTCTTATGAGCTGATCCTGGCAAGGCTTAATCAGCGTACCAAACACTTCATGAGATCGGAATTGCTGCAAAGCCAGTTTGATGACCTGGAACCGCCCGAAGAGGCGCTGACCTTATCGATTGAGCAACCGCCAGAGCAGATTGTCAAACACATTATGTCAGAGATGAAACTCACATCCACACCCAGTCAGACACAACTACTACTTGATGATTTAATGTTTCCAGAGGCACCTCGTTGGCGTGATGGCTGGTTATGGTTTACCGATCAACATGCCCAACAGGTAGTGAGGGTTAATCTTCAGGGAGAGTCGGAGACCATTGCCACCCTGGATGACCTGCCAGGTGGGCTGGGTTGGTTACCGGATGGACGCATGCTGGTTGTATCCATGACTAAACGTCAGGTTCTTGTGCTTGTAAATGGCAAACTGGAACCCTACGTTGATCTCAGTAGCCTCGCCTCTTTCCATTGTAACGACATGTTGGTGGACAATCTGGGACGCGCCTATGTTGGCAATTTCGGTTTTGATCTTCATGGCGGAGCCGCCCAAGCAACAGCTGAACTGGTTATGGTTGAGCCTGATGGCAAACCGAGGGTCGTTGCAGAAGATTTACTCTTTCCCAATGGCTGTGCCTTGAGTCCGAATGGCAGCACCCTATTGGTTGCGGAAACCTTTGCATCACGCATCTCAGCCTTTGATGTAGAAGCTGATGGCAGTTTAAGCAATCGACGCGTCTGGGCAGAACTGAATGGTGCATATCCCGATGGAATAGCGCTCGACGCACAAAACAATCTATGGATCGCAGCACCCAACCTTTCACGTCTGCTGCTAGTCAAGCAGGGAGGAGAGAGGTTGCGGGAAATTGAGCCTGTTGGCGATCCCTATGCTTGTATGGTGGTTGGAGAAAAAAGCAGCAGGCTTTTTATAACAAGTTCAGAGTCAGATGACCCCATTGAGGCCAGATCACTGCGCAGTGGACGTATTGAAACAGTCGATTTGTGAAAGCAGGGATACTATTAACCATCACTGAGCAACCATATCCAGTTTTTGATAAGTCTCTGAAGCCACCGCAGCGCAGAGATGGTTCATTCCTTGCACCACATTTGCAGAGTAATCACTCGTATAGTATTCATTTCCTTTGTAGTTAATCCTGAGACCAAGGCGATCTTTTCCAGCCATAACCCCGAACATGACCCTTACCCCTGGATTACGTTGTCGGAATTCGATAATTTCCACCTCAGCAATCTCTGTTGAAGAGACAGATTGCCCACTACTCTGGGCCTCTTTTCTATAGGCCTGTTGAATAAGCGGAATTATTTTTTCATTGTGGGTGCAAGAACCACAATTCCAGGTGATATTCAGCTTGGGCACATTCGCTCCATGTGCTGCATAGAGAGGCAGAAGCAGACCCAAAAACAGACCAAGTCGAGCACTCAGTAACTTCATGTTTATTCCTTGCCACCTCAGTAGCACACGAGTTAAATTAAATTATATAAAACCGCAATATTATGGCATTAACTCAGATTCTGCATACCAAGAGTATAGGGGGTTACCCTAGCTAGGGTTATCCTGTATCAGGGATAAACAGGCAGCTGGTAAAATATGCATACTAGGGAAATCACTAACTTCCACAGACAACCAAATTAGGCTATGTTGTTTTTAAGTCAGTCAGTTGAAATTCCATGGAGGGAATTATGCGCGAATTAAACCCAAGATTTCTCCCTGATAGTGAAATACTTAAACTTGCCGAACAGGGCTTAGAATTTAGTTGTCCTGTCTGTCAATCAAAATTAAAACCATACCCATTGACCTGGCGACGTGGAGAAAAACTTGGTGGATTAACCTGCCTCAATGACGGCAGTCACTTTTTGGTCTACGGTGACGAAGCAAAGAAGCTAGACTCATTCCATGCCTGGATTGAAGAAATATCTTGCCATCAGATCAGACTATCTTCTTATTATTAACCCAAGGATTCATCCTCACCAAGAAAAACAGGAATATCCTTTCGATAACGTCGCATTACCAGGTTCGCCAGTAATCCTGTCCAGCCTGTCTGATGAGCAGCACCCAGACCCTGTCCTGTCTCGGCGTGGAAATATTCATAAAACAGATTAAGATCTCTCCAGGCCTCATCCGATTGGAAGGGGCTATCTCGACGCAAGGCAGGCACCCTGCCCTCTCCATCTCGGTTATAGAGCTTAACCAGCCGATCTGATATCAGTGTAGCGATATCCCTCAAGGTAAGGGGTTCGTCTGAAAGTGCTGGTACTTCATATTTAAAGCCATCGCCGAGAAAACGATGAAACTTCTCTATAGCCTGTATTAATGCGTAGTTAGTGGGTATCCAGATGGGGCCACGCCAATTGGAATTCCCCCCAAACAGGCCGCTTTCTGATTCTCCAGGTGAGTAGTGAATACCGATTTGGCCTATTCCTGGTAGCTCTCCCAGGTCTCGATAATTTTCATGCAACTTGCTAAGACTGCGTATGCCATAGGGAGATAGAAACTCATCTTCATTTAACAGCCTGTTCAGGATACGCGGCAACATGGAGTGATCGACAAGTGCCAGCAGATGCTCACCCTGATCATTCTCCCAGTCGGGACAGGCACAGACATAACTGCCTTGAAAGAGCCCTTTCTTATGCACCTGAAGCATTTTCCTGAATCTGGGTACGTTCTCCAATAAACGTTTATCCACAACTTCTGTAGCAAACATGGGAATCAAGCCGACCCATGAATAGACATCAACCCGGTGATGTTCTCCCTCTGGTGTTATCAGCAGATCCTTAAAAAAACCAGCCTCCATATCCCACAGTGAGGGACCACCCTCATCACCGCCGCTGATCGCCTTGGCTATGGATAGAAACTGCTCATAACACTGGATGGCAATATTTTCATAGTCACTGTCATCTATGGCGAGTTCCAATGCCATCACAGTCATGTTTAAAGCGAACATTGCCATCCAGCCTGTGGCATCGGCTTGTTTCAGGGTATAACCCGGAGGTAAGGGTTTTGAGCGATCATAAACAGAGATGTTGTCTAAGCCCAGAAACCCACCTTCAAATAGATTCTGGCCATGCTTATCCTTGCGGTTGATCCACCATGCGTAGTTGAGTAACAACTTATGAAAGACCCGCTGAAGATAGCTGACATCTCCTTTTCCTCTCTGAATACGCTCAGCACGATAGACTTTTAACGCGCCCCAAGCATGTACTGGCGGATTGACATCACTAAAAGACCACTCATAGGCAGGAATCTGTCCATTGGGATGGAGATATTTTTCACCCAGCAATAGTTCAATCTGCTGTTTGGCAAAGTCCACATCCACCAATGCCAACGCCACGCAGTGAAAAGCAAGGTCCCAGGCAGCAAACCAGGGATACTCCCAGGCATCGGGCATGGAAAAAATATCTGCGGCTTTAAAATGGCGCCATTGCTGATTACGACCACGCTTGCGTGATGCGGGTGGTGTGATTTGGTCACCATTCATCCAACGAAAAACATCAAAGTGAAAGAACTGCTTGCTCCAGATCATGCCGGCCAGGGCCTGACGCATAATACGATGATCCTCCAGGCCACCCTCAGGCAAAAGTTCGTCATAAAACAGATCCGCCTCGCTACGGCGCATGGCAATCACCCGCTCAGTTTTTTCAAAAGGTCTATCCAATAGATCTTCACTGAGTATCAGGTCGATGTTTCTTGATGCCCCACCTGCCACTTCTAATCGATACCAAGCAGCAAATTTTGTCCCCCTTTTCTGGGGATTAACTGCTGAGGCCTCTTCATCAATAATTCGTCGATGAAAGGCATCCTTAACAAAGGGTGACTCTGGAGCGACGCCCCAGTGGCGTTCGGTATTTGTTTCATTTTCTGTAAACAGCAACTCTGCTTGTTGCTCACCATATAAGTGATAACTACCCAATTCATTATGTTTTGCAGCCACACACCATGCTGCACCTTCAGTTGCTGTTTCACTTTTCAGTTCAGGCTTTTCCCCTTCATCACCCCAGGACCAACTATTTCGAAACCAGAGCTGAGGTATCAGATGCAGCTCAGCTGTATCATTGGAGCGGTTATGTATCGTAATTCGAATATGGATCTGTTTGGGCCCTGCCTTGGCATAGATGACCGATATGTCCCAATATCGATTTTGCTCGAAAGCACCGCTATCCAAAAGATTGAAAGGAGGGTCGAGTCGACTCCGTTGATGATTCTCCTCCACCAAGCGTGCATAGGGATAGGCCGATTGAGGATATTTGTAGAGATAACGTAACCAGCTATGGCTGGGGGTGGCATCGGAGTAGAAGTAGTACTCCTTTACATCTTCCCCCCGATTCCCTTGATTCCCTGTCAGACCAAAGGCCCGCTCTTTCAGAATGGTGTCCTGGCCGTTCCAAAGAGCCAATGCAAAACAGAGTCTCTGCCCGATATCACTGATGCCCCCTAATCCATCCTCATTCCATCGATAAGCGCGTGAACGAGCCTGGTCATGATCAAAATACTCCCAAGCTGTGCCGCCAGGACTGTAGTCTTCCCTGACGGTTCCCCATGCTCTTTCGGAAAGATAGGGGCCCCACAGATTCCACTCGGCTTCCCCACTGCGTTGTTGTGCTAAGCGCTGCTGCTCTTTATTGAGTTGCTGGTCGTTCATTGACTACACCACCGAATGACGTTAATCAGATTACTGCTCATTCAAAATCTGTTTTTGCAGACGTTGCCAAGCTGACAGAGTAGAGGCCACTGACCAGGCTTGAGCCGGTGCTCCTCTGGGCAGATGAGGTGGATCTCCATCAAATATCTCACTGATATGTCCAAGGCCCGCGTCACCCAGATGATCCCTGAAAGGCATCAACCGTTGCTGGGCTGAAACAGCATCACCAGTGACAAGGAACTCCGCCCAGGCGTAGTGCCCGAGTAGCCAGGCCCAAACTGTACCCTGATGGTATGCACCATCCCGATCCGCAACGCCACCTTGATAGTGATGGGCGTAATCCTTGTGCCGCGGACTTAGAGATCGTAAACCGTACGAGGTCAGCAGCTGCTGAGCGCAAACATCAACCACCTCTTTGCGCGCATCCGCATCCAATGGGGAGTGGTGCAGACTTACTGCCAGAATCTGGTTGGGCCGAACTGTCGGGTCATCTCCTTTTGGTGTATCGAGAACGTCAAACAGACCGACCCCAAACTCTTGGCGGAAGCGTTGAAAGCTATCTTTCACTGCATCGGCAAGTTCGATATATCGTTTGTCAGACTTCTGCAATCTTTTAGCAAATCCAGCCATGATCACCAGCGCGTTGTACCAAAGGGCATTGATCTCTACTGGTTTGCCAATTCGGGGGGTTACTACCCACTCTCCTACTTTGGCATCCATCCAGGTCAGTTGTATACCCGGCTCACCTGCCCGTAGCAGATGATCATCACCATCCATTGAAATACCGTAGCGGGTACCTTTGATATGCCAATCCAGGATGCTTTGTAAAACCGGAAAGATCTGTTTAAGCGCTTCGAGATCTTCGCTGGCCTCAAAATAGTCTTGCCAGGCGCCGAAATACCAGAGTACCGCATCCACGGTGTTGTACTCTGCAGTTTCACCACTATCGATGAAGCGGTTGGGAAGTTGTCCCCGATCTACCAGTTTTGCATAGCTCATCAGAATTGAACGGGCACTCTCCAGACGACCGCATACCAGTGTCAGACCAGCCAGTGAGATCATGGTGTCACGACCCCAATCGCCAAACCATGGATAGCCGGCAATGATTGACTCTCCCAACTCGCCAGAGGGCAGTGTCCGTTTAATCAGGAAACTGTCAGCAGCCAATCTTAACTGCTGCACCCATTCTGGAGCCCCTGCAAATGGGCCAGTTTCAGGCTTGCACTCTATCTGATCAGCTTGCAGAAAAGCCTGCATGGAACCAGGCAGGTCGAAAGAGGTTTGCGGATTCAAACTCACTGCAAAACCAACCCATTCATCAGGATTCATTGAATAGACCAGTTGACCCAGAGAGAGATTGTTATCAACAGATGCTAACCCTCGCTCCTCTTCCCTAATCAAGTGAAAACCTTCGTGCCAGTCCTGTCTGGGTTCAACATTTGCTGGTGTTGTGTGTAAAAAGAGTCGCCCGCCTTCGGGCCACTCGATTTCGAGTTTGTCAGTGGTCTGTTTGAGAGAGGCTGTTGTGCCACGAACCGGCATATTACCGTGATGGTCTCGGTGATTGGCAAGCAGTTTCACCTTTAATATGGCCTGATCATCCCCACTGCCCCTACAACGATAGGCCACATAGGTGGTGTGCTCACCCGCCACCATCCAGATGCGCATCTCCAGAATCCGTTCTGCACAGGCAAAACGCCACACTGGCATACGTCCTTCCAATTTAAACTGTTCAAGATAACGATAGCCGCTTGGTTCAACGGCATTTCCGTACCAGCGATTAGTGAACAGTGGCCACTCGCGCCCAGCGACACTCAGCGTGGCATCGGCCTTGGTCATCAGCAGATGTCTATCCATAGCACCATGCAGTGGCGCAACCAATAATCCATGATAGCGCCTGGTGAGAGTCCCCGCGATGGTGCCACCTGCATAGCCTCCCAAACCATCCGTCAGCCACCACTCTCTTCTTTCTGCCTGGACCAGATCGCCGCAGATACTCCGTCCGAAACGGATCACGCTAGACATATCAGCCTCCCTCTCTGAATCCCGGATAGAGGGTCATACCACCATCGACAAAGAGTGTTGTACCGGTAACATAATCGGATTGATCCGATGCCAGCCATACCGTCGCCTTGGCAATATCATCGGGGTCACCAATGCGCTCATAGGGAATCAGCTCTAAGAGCGAAGACTCTGCCTCAGGTGTCTCCCATGCAGATCGATTAATTGGGGTACGTATGGCACCAGGAGCGATGCCGTTGACACGAATCTTTTGATGAGCCATCTCCTGGGCGACACTCTGCATGAACATCATCAAACCACCTTTGGATGCAGCATAATTAACATGACCAGCCCAGGGAATAACTTCATGCACAGAGGACATGCAGATCACCTTTCCCGCGGCACATGAGAGATCAGTAACCACTCCTCGGCGTATAAATTCACGCGTCGCGGCACGGGTGCATAAAAACTGGCCGGTCAGATTCACCGCCATCACCTTGTTCCACTGATCCAGAGTCATATCGACAAAAGCAGCATCACGCTGAATACCCGCGTTATTCACCAGAATATCGATACTCCCCCATAATTCAATAACCTGGCTGAACATCTGCTCCACATCGCTTTCATTGCTGACATCAGCAAAGATCGGCACAGCCTCGCCACCGAGTTGCTGGATCTCATCAGCGACTCTTTGCGCTTCAGCTTCATTTACCACATAGTTGATTGCAACTTTCGCTCCAGCCTGGGCCAGGCCCTTAGCCACCGCTTCTCCAATACCGGAATTTGCCCCGGTCACTATTGCCCTTTGTCCCGCTAAAACCTCTGATTGTTGACCGTTCATGTTTTTGTGCTCCTTTATTATTAGTCTGGCGGCTCAATAGGCTGGATATGCCCAACTATTCCCCGGCTACCCACAATGAAATCACTCTGTAGATTACCAGACAGTTGAGTATTGGGCTTATTAACCCATCCTACCCTGTTTTTCTCACATTCTAGCCCGGTAATTGTTACGGAAACATGATATTGAAGCAGTGCAGTTTGAGAGACTTTTAGTGATTTAGACTCATTTTACTTGCGATCTGACAACTGAGGGACTTTGCGAAACTTATCCAAAAGGTGGAACAAACTCATCAGAGGATGCCGGAACAGCATCCGGGGACCTGCATAGCGCATGACATCCTGTACCTGAGTGCGCATCTGCTTCGAGTAGCAATGCACTGTGCAGTGATTACAGGCGGGCTTTTCAGATTCAAAAGGACAAGATTCCAGACGCCTTTCGGCATAATCCAATAACTTTTCACAATCACTGCACAGCTTGCTGTCTGAATGGTGGTGATGCCTACAATAGATGACCATCATCGCAGCAATGGTCTTCTGTTCACGCTTGATTCTGGAGTTCACTATTTTAAGGTCATAGATTGTAAAATTTGGTTTTGGTCGAAATAAAGCGGCCCGAATTCAGTCCACCATTGTCACATTAATTTGAACTCAAGTGTAGGATGCAGCCCTGCTGCATCACACCTCGATCAACCCTCGCAGGATTGAACCATGCCGCGCCATCTTATAAATCTCACGCGGAGAGTTACTCTATTGAGCTGGTCTCTCCTCTGTTTCTGTATCGCTCAAAACCAGCCACAATTTTCCTAGCACACCAGTTATAAATTCAGAACATCATGAACACTGCTCAAGGAAAGGATAATTTATTGATTAAATCATTTTAAACATAATTTAAATAACTTAGGGTATCTCAATTGCCTATTCACTGAATAGTAGAGCGTACGTTTAATTAAGCGCTATTCACAACTTTTTTATCCGCACCCAACAGAGTTCAGTATAATGCAACGGCCTTCTCACTTTTTGTTTTAACCAGTTCAAACAAAACAGCATGAAAATTATCAAGGAAGGCAGTTCGTTAACTTTTTTATCTTTTTAGTCATTATTAACTTATTCAACTCTTCTTTACAGTCATTAGGGTTCAATTACATCTAAAGACTGTTCAAAACAATGGAATTCAGAAAAATGGAGTTTGTATGAAAAAAACAGAGTCACTTTCCTTCTCTAATAAAGCTTACTTATTATCACTATGCATGCTTGCTACGACGCCTCTGCTGGCCGGGCAGGTTACTGATCCAGCATATAGTGCATCTGCAACCAATCTTTCCTCAAGTAGCACAACCAACCGATTGATTATCAAATACAGACAATCATCGGAAACGAATAGACTACCAGAGGGCATGGCCAACTTACTTGATACCTTGTCAGGTGCTTCATCCAGTCATGTCAGAGAAACATTCAGTGGCGCTCAAGTCGTTCAACTGGATCAGGAGATATCTGTTGAGGATATGCAGGCAATCACGGATCAGATGGAACAGCAAGAGAGTATCGAATATGCAGAGCCCGATCTGATGATGTATCCCCTGCTTACCCCTAACGATCCCAGATATAGTGAACAGTGGCACTATTATCAAGAGACTAGCGGCATCAAACTACCAACGGCTTGGGATATTGCACAGGGTGCAAATACCGTTATAGCTGTAGTGGACAGTGGTTACCAACCACATTCTGATCTCAACCCAAACCTGCTGCCGGGGTATGACATGATCAGTGATGAATTCGTCGCTAATGATGGAGATGGACGTGACAATGACCCAACGGATACGGGTGATTATGAACCAAGCTGTAATGACTATATCAGCACATGGCATGGCACCCATGTAGCCGGTACTGTGGCTGCTTTGACCAACAATGCTGAAGGTGTGGCCGGTATCGCCTATCAAGCCAAGGTTGTTCCGGTACGGGTAATCGGCCGATGCGGCGGTTATCTATCTGACATCATGGATGGTCTAGCCTGGGCAGCGGGTTCAGAGGTTCCAAGCCTACCAATTAATGCAAATCCAGCTCAAGTGATCAATATGAGCCTCGGTGGTCCATCAACAGATTGCCCTCAAACTGCACTCACTGCAATAGAGACTGCCCGGCAATTGGGCGCTACCGTAATTGTCGCAGCAGGCAATAGCAGTGAGGACAGCTCTGGGATCTCACCAGCTAACTGCCCCGGAGTAGTATCCGTTGCTGCAACAGATATAAATGGTGAAAGAGCCAGTTTCTCAAACTTCGGTGACTTGGTTGACCTGGCAGCACCCGGCGTCGATATTCTCTCAACATATAATGATGGTGTAGTCGTCCCAGGGAATGAGAGTTACCGGGTTATGAGCGGCACAAGTATGGCGACGCCACACGTCAGTGGTGTTGCAGCCCTTCTCTACAGCTTGAAACCGGATATAACACCAGATGAAGTAGAAAGTATCTTGATAGAGAGTACGCAACCCTTCCCAAGTGATTGTGCAGGCTGTGGTAGTGGCATTTTAGATGCTCAGGCTGCAGTTGAGATGTTGCAACCAACCGACCCCGGCGTGACGCTGTTAAGTGATGGGGTAGCTATTTCAGACCTTGAGGGAGCAGTTGGTGATGAACTGATGTTCGCTATCGATGTGCCAGTTGGCGCCAGCAGTCTGACTGTAAGAATCTATGATGGTAGTGGAGATGCCGATCTTTACCTTCAATACGATAACCAGCCTACCCTGGATATTTTCGATTGTCGTCCCTATAGATATGGGAATGAAGAGCGATGTATCACACGACCTGTCGCACCTGGTAGACACTATATAATGCTACATGCCTATAGTGCTTTCTCAGGCGCCAGTCTGATAGCTGATTACCAACTTGAAGATCCAGAGCCTGGAACCGGTCAGATTTTCGAAAACCTGGATGATTACCCAATCCCCCAAGCAAACCTGTCAGGAGTCTTAAGCCCAATCATGGTTGATAGAACTGGCCCATCTGGTCAGATTCAAATTGAAGTAGGGATAGTTCATGACTGGGTTCGTGAGATTTCTGTAACCTTGATTGATCCCACAGGATCCAAACATAAGCTCAAAGGATTTGGTGGTTCAGGCGTGAATCTTTTTGAGACCTACTATCTTGATCTTGGGGATCTGCCCTCTGATAGTGAGTGGAATCTGCAAGTTAAGGATTTAGGCCCATTTGCAACAGGCAGCATCGATTATTGGAGAATCATTTTTCCTTGAGATAGATCATCACCTGGGTCCTGATCCAGGTGATGATCTATCAACTATTCATGAACACTGTTTTACGATAAAAGGCATTCAGATGTGGCAGAGAATATGCGTCCTTAGATGATTTCATCAAGGAGACTCAGCAATTAAAAGGACGAACTGGCCTGTTAGAAAATATCGGCTGTCCTGAAGAAGGTGACGAGCCCATAGTAGAGCTTTATCGAAACTGTATCTGTGGCTCGACATTAATGGAGTTTTTTTCAAACCGTCGTGACACTTCTGAGAAAGGCCAGAGACGCAGAGCTGTCTTTGAAAAAACCTTAGCATCAATGGTTGAAAATGGGATTCCGAGAGACGAGGCCAGAATTGAACTCATCGCGGTACTCCGCTACGGAAAAAGCCACATACTGGAAAAATTGGGGATTCAGATCAAGTTATCCTAATCGGAGATAGTAATATCAGATTTAAGGGCATCTCTTGTTATTCCGCTTTAAGACGAATCAGAAGCGCAGGAAAAACCGATCAGAAGGCCTGGCTGTTTGAGCAATGAATTTTTGACCTGTCGGTATTTCCGAACATCACAGCACTTATCTACCTACCGTATTCATTCCCACGCTGGAGAGAAAATGACTGCCGAAATAAATTCATCTGTAGGGTGTGGCCCTGCCGCACCATGCCCAACTAAAACCATAACCACCTGACGAGTCGGTGTAGAGACGCTGCAGGTAATGAACAAACCATCTGTATTTTCTTTGAGAATTCTCACCCTGATGGTGCGGCAGGGCCGCACCCTACGACTCACCATAGCTTTTGGTGAGGCATGCTCAAACACCAGAAAAAACACTCTCCACAGGTGGTTAATTTACGATTTGCAAGGGTAACTGAGAGAGGGAAGCATGTTTTTCAATCTATTCCTGCCGCAAGCAAAGGAGCAATTTGCGGCACAGTAGTGGATTGCTTTATCTAAAGCAGTAAAGAAAAGCAGGCATCGAACAACCAGCCAGATCCATCAGTTCAAAATATTATGATGGCAAAATCATTCTAAGGCAGAGATAAAAAAACCTCACTGTGTCAGTGAGGTTTTTTAGGCAGGGAATCAGGGAAAATTGACCCCAGGATCTATTTGGTAGGCGCGATTGGAGTCGAACCAACGACCTCTACCATGTCAAGGTAGCGCTCTAACCAACTGAGCTACGCGCCTGCGAAGAGGCGAATCATACAGGCAGCTACATAGAAATTGCAAGTCTGAAAAATGTACAGCTTGAATCGCCGGCCTATCTCACCGATCCCCTGTCAGGGGTACGAAGGTAACAGGTAAAAGATTGGATGCACTGACCTGCCCTGATTCATCTTTCTGCAATAGCATCAAGTCTTGTGTGTAGTGGCTTTTGCCTACTGGTAATACCAAACGACCACCAGGGGCCAGTTGATCAATGAGGGGCTGCGGTATCTCTTTGGCTGCAGCAGTCACCATAATCGCATCAAAAGGGGATTTCTCGGGCCAACCAAAATAACCATCCCCTATCTGGTAGCTGATATTCGTATAGCCCTCTTTCTCCAGTTGGCGGCGAGATCTCTGGGCCAGCTTGGGAATAATTTCAATGGTACAGAGGTGGTTGACCATCTCTGCAAGCACTGCTGTCTGGTAACCAGAGCCTGTTCCAACCTCCAACACCCTGTCTCCTTTTTTCGGTGCAATCAAATCGGTCATCAGTGCCACGATAAAAGGTTGTGAGATTGTCTGCCCTTTACCGATGGGGAGTGGACTGTTGTCATAAGCGTGGGGGCGAAAGCCTTTTTTAACAAAATGAGGTCGTGGAACCCGGCTCATTGCCGCTAGCACATGATCGGCCAGTCTATTTCTGCCTGTCATGCGGCAAGCGTAATTCGCTTCCGCTTTAATATCGTGGAGCATTCCGTCAAGATCTGCCATTGTCGACTCTAGCTAGTGCTGCATGTATATGTAAGTTTAGATTAGTTCCATTCTAGAATAACACCTGAATTTTTAAAGGCTTTCGTACAAAAACCTATGTAAATAGTTAAATCAGCATCTGCTGCCTGATTTTGAAATGGCCACTACGTTTCGATTAAAAGCGATTGTTATTGTGCAGAAGGTTGTTGGATACCTTTAAAATTGCATACTCTATGTGTGTAAAAGCACTGATTTCCTGCAAACTCCCAGCTTCTCTCCTTATCACTAAAGAATTGGAACCTTCGATATATACTGTTGCAACTCTCCAATCCGTTGAAAAATCAAACCCGATCAAACAATTACCGCCCCTAAGCAATCAAACCTTTACTTTGCAGATTCTTTATCTGATCCCGAATTCCGGCTGCCTCCTCAAACTCCAGATCCTGGGCATGGCGATACATCTGCTCCTCCAGCTGCTTTAATCGCTTCGCCATCTGCTTTGGGGTCATTTGAGCATATTCTGCCTCCTCCTCCGCGACCTTGGCGTATTTCTTGGGATTTACCTGCCCCCCGGGATAAGCACCTTCCATGATGTCAGAAATGGATTTAAGAATGGTCTGAGGAGTAATGTCATGAGCCTCATTGTACTCTTGCTGCTTCAGGCGTCGCCGCTCAGTCTCGTCGATCGCCCGACGCATCGAACCGGTCATCTTGTCAGCATATAGAATGGCCTTACCATTGGCATTACGCGCAGCCCTTCCAATGGTTTGGATTAATGAACCTTCAGAGCGTAAAAAACCCTCTTTGTCTGCATCCAGAATTGCCACCAGTGACACTTCCGGCATATCCAGACCCTCACGCAGCAGGTTGATACCCACCAGCACATCGAACTCTCCCAGTCGTAAATCACGAATAATCTCCACCCGCTCTACCGTATCGATATCAGAGTGCAGGTATCGTACCCGCACATCGTGATCCCCCAGATAATCGGTCAAATCCTCCGCCATGCGTTTCGTGAGTGTGGTCACAAGCACCCTCTCCTGCTGGGCGACCCGCAGGCGAATCTCAGAGAGCAGGTCATCGACCTGACTACTGGCCGGTCTGACTTCGACTTCCGGATCGACCAACCCGGTTGGCCTGACTACCTGTTCGATAATGGCGCCGGATCGTTGTGTTTCATAGTCCCGCGGCGTCGCACTGACATAGATGGTCTGGGGCGCCCGATACTCAAACTCTTCAAATTTCAGAGGGCGATTGTCCAGTGCTGATGGCAGACGAAAACCGTACTCCACCAGGGTCTCTTTTCTTGACCGATCCCCACGAAACATGCCGCCAAGCTGAGGAATGGTGACATGACTCTCATCAACCACAAGAAGTGAATTATCTGGCAGATAGTCAAACAGGGTTGGTGGCGGTTCTCCTGCTGCGCGACCCGACAGGTAGCGGGAGTAGTTTTCTATGCCTGAGCAATAACCCAGTTCGTTAATCATTTCGATATCGAATCGAGTACGCTGCCCAAGACGCTGCGCCTCTACCAACTTGTGGGCTGAATCGAGTTGGGTCAGCCGTTCCTGCAATTCAATCTTGATCTGATCCACAGCTGCCAATAGGGTCTCACGTGGGGTGACATAGTGGCTTTTGGGAAAGATCGAATAGCGAGGCACCTTGCGCAAAACCGCACCAGTCAGGGGATCAAACAGAGAAAGCTGCTCAATCTCATCATCGAACAGCTCAACCCTGACCGCCTCAGAGTCCGATTCAGCTGGAAAGATATCTATCACCTCACCCCGCACCCTAAATGTTGCACGGTGCAACTCAATATCGTTGCGCTTATATTGCAACTCAGCCAATCGGCGTAATATCGAGCGCTGATCGATCATCTCGCCACGACTCAGGTGTAACATCATGCCCAGATAGGAACGCGGATCACCCAAACCGTAAATCGACGAGACAGTGGCGACTATGATGGTATCTTTCCGCTCCAGCAGTGCCTTGGTGGCTGATAAGCGCATCTGTTCGATATGATCATTGATCGAAGCATCCTTCTCAATGAAGGTGTCAGATGCTGGCACATAGGCCTCAGGCTGATAGTAGTCGTAATATGAGACGAAATACTCAACCGAGTTTTCTGGAAAGAAATCCTTGAACTCTCCATAGAGCTGGGCCGCCAGAGTCTTGTTAGGCGCCAGCACGAGAGTCGGACGTTGCACCTCATTGATGACATTGGCGATGCTGAATGTCTTACCGGACCCGGTGACACCCAGCAGAGTCATGGCTGCTTCTCCATCCTCTAAACCCTCTACCAACCGCCTGATTGCACCAGGTTGATCGCCTGAGGGAGCAAATTTTGAGGTTAATTTAAACGCTTTGCTCATTTTGGGGATTCTTCATCGTGAATTAATTGGCTATTATGACATCCGGACAGCGTTATCATATTACCCTGATCGATCTGGTTGCAGGTCATATGAGTGTCTTTAACTTAAATCCGTCTTTCAGCCAATGTGCTGATGTTTGAGCAGCAGGGATCAATAACCGCCATGAATTCACAACTATCAAGTCGCGTAAAAGCCGTTAAACCCTCACCAACACTTGCAGTCACAGCCCGTGCCGCCGAAATGCGTGCCGCCGGCAAGGATGTCATTGGGCTCGGTGCTGGTGAACCCGATTTCGACACTCCGGAGCATATTAAAAAGGCCGCAATTCAGGCCATCAATGACGGATTCACCAAATATACCGCCGTGGATGGTACTCCAGGTCTAAAACAGGCAATCATCAATAAGTTTCAGCGTGATAACGGCTTTGAGTATGCAATGGACCAGATTCTGGTCTCTTGCGGAGGAAAACAGAGCTTCTACAACCTCGCTCAGGCCATCCTTGATCCAGGAGATGAAGTCATCATCCCGGCCCCCTACTGGGTCTCCTATCCGGATATGTCGATTCTGGCCGGAGGTGTGCCGGTACTGGTCTCTGCCGGGGCCTCACAGAAATTCAAGATCAGCGCCCAGCAGCTTTCAGCAGCAATTACAGACAAGACCAAGCTGTTTGTCATCAACAGCCCCTCCAATCCGACGGGTATGGCCTACAGTCGTGAAGAGTTAGCTGCTCTGGGTGAAGTGTTGAAAGAGCACCCAAGAATCATCATCGCCACAGATGATATGTATGAACATATTCTTTGGCCTGGCAACAGTTTCGTCAATATCCTGAATGTATGTCCAGAGCTGAAAGATCGCACCCTGGTGCTCAATGGCGTCTCCAAAGCCTACTCAATGACGGGCTGGCGTATCGGTTATGCAGGCGGCCCAGCTGAAATCATCAAGGCAATGAAAAAGATCCAGTCCCAGAGTACATCCAACCCCACATCCATCTCACAGGTGGCAGCACAGGAGGCTCTGGAGGGTTCTCAAGAGTGTATTGCCGAGATGTTGACCGCTTTCAAGGAGCGCCACGATTATGTGGTAGAACGGCTTAACAGCATGCCAGGCATCGACTGTCTGCCCAGTGACGGCACCTTCTACTGTTTTCCCAGAGTCGAAGAGGCATTGGCCGGTCTGGATGGGGTCAATAACGATTTGGAACTCTCTGAATACCTGATCTCGGAGGCTGGGGTTGCCCTGGTACCGGGAACTGCATTTGGTCTTGCGGGGCATGTACGCATATCAATCGCCACCAGCAGAGAGAAGCTTGAAACAGCCTTGGACAGAATTGAAGCTGTATTGAAAGGCTGATACTTTAGTTTTACTGCCGGATACCTATCCGGCCTCAATTCAAAACGGGCGCAGGATGCGCCCCACACAACTCCAAGGAGGGAGATCCATGTCTCACCCACGCCTGACTTCTGCGCTTAACAATCGGGGCCTCACCCTGATTGAACTGATTACCACCCTTGCTACATTGACGCTGCTTATCGCGCTGGCCACCCCATCCCTGCTGACCCTGACACTCAGAACTGAGCAAACCACCTCCGTTAATGGCTTTCTCAACCATTTCTACCTGGCTCGAAGCCTTGCAATTCAGCAAGAGCAGCATCAAGTCATCTGCCCCAGCGAAGATGGGATGCAGTGCCTGGATCAAGGCAATTGGAGCCGAGGTTTAATCGTCTTCGAGGATAGAGATAGAAATGGCATTCTTGACCAGACTGACCCAATACAAGGCAAATACCTGATACCGGAAGAGTCGAAAATTGAGATCCACTCAAGCGAATACCGTAAACGGGTGATCTATCACGGTGATGGCCGACCCAGCGGCTATAACCTGACACTGACATTCTGTGCTCCTGAAGAGCAAATAGAGCCCAAGGCACTGATTGTCAACAATGTAGGACGGATCCGGATTTCCGAGCAGGGACCGGGTGGATCAGCACTCAAATGTGGCTCTTGATTGTACTTTTTATTCAGAAACTATTGACGCTAAGGCTCAGTCTCATTATTATGCGCCCCTCTCGAACAATTCCCCGGTAGCTCAGTCGGTAGAGCGGGTGACTGTTAATCACTAGGTCGGCAGTTCGAGCCTGTCCCGGGGAGCCAATATAAAACAAAGGGTTAGCGAATTCTCGCTATCCCTTTTTTTATGCCTGAAAGTCTATCTTGTCACTTTTGTTGTCACTTTTTACAAACGCTTAGTAACTACTGACTAATTGGAGTGTAGAGACATGGCAAGGCGTTGGTCAGCTGACGAAGACAACTTACTCAGAGAGCATTACCAGGATCATGGCCTGCAATGGGTAGTGGATCGTCTGGCCAATCGTTCCCGGGCTGCTGTGGCAAAGCGAGCCATGAAACTGGGTATCCGCGGAAGGAAATGGACTGGTGCTGAGGATTACGTCATTTCTGTCTGCTATGAGAAGTTCGGTGCCGCCTACTGCCGGCGATACATGCCAAAACGGACCGAAATCGCGATTATGAGCCGTGCCAGGCGCCTCGGTGTGATTAGAGACCGTAAATATCATAATCGGGACATGATTGAGTCACACGATGAGATCGGATGCCTGCAGGCGGCCATAAAAACAGGTTGGTTGCTCAAACCTGTGGGTCTGCCGAAAGAATTTTTTGATTTGAAAACTTCCAGATAATTGATTTAAATTTTACAACTCATACAAAAAAACCACCTTAACTATCAACGATACCTCATCAGTAGGCTAAAACATGGAAGAAAATGAAACTAAGGCAAGATTCTTTAAACACAGACGTAATATGCTTCTTCTTTCAGGGATTTTTGTATTTTTAACGTTGTCCGGCGGATCGCTTGATAGCATAAATATTTTAGGAACAAAGCTAACGTTTCAAAATCCAGAAGCACCGCTAAATATCATAGTGATATGCATGATTTACATGCTTATCAAATACATACAATTTTTATCTGAAATGGGCGGCACAGGCATAAAGAGAAGTGTAAAGTCTATAGTAGAGTTAAACTTAAGAAGCTTCTTGAAATCACGAGATGATAGTAGACTTGGAAAAGATAGCGGGATACCTCAGCATAATTATGACATCATAAGTTACATTAACTATTTTACTTACACAGTTAAACTAAATTTAGACGAAAAAATAGTAAGAAAGGTCACATCTGGGCCCAACAAAAATCTAATACCACTCGAGCGCACAGTAGGATTTAATGACTTATGGACAGTGTATCTAAAAGCGTATCTAGGTGTTGTATTTAAAACAGTCTGGTTTGCAGAATACATACTCCCAATAGCATTGGCTATTTGTGGTTTTGTTTTGTATTTCTTTCCGGATATAGTCCCTCAGTTTTTCTTGAGCACACCATAATAAGCTTCCTTTCTTCATTTATAGTGACAACATATCACTTGCTTTAAATATCAACTGTTTTCTGATTTTCAGAAGATCCTCAATGCCAAGTATATCTTTAACTTTATGCGTTACCGCTTCGACACCACTTTTATGAGTATCATCATCTACATCCCCTTGCTCATCATAAGTTGGTTCAATTCCTATCCCAGTTATCTCAAATAGCAAGTTGTATTGCTTTTCGATTCTTTCTTTCTTATTCTCAGCATAAGCTTCTGTCCCTCTAACTTGTTTTTCAAAGTGTGCATTTGCCCCAAGCCTCCTTAAGTTCTTCTCAAAATCACCTAGTGACTTATTAATATCATCATTCAACCATACTATATATTTTTCACGCAGATTATAAAGATTACGTGCATGCTCCAAAGCCTCTGGTGTAGCCCCCTTGCTAAATAGTGTATATACAGCGTCTTGCACTTCCTCTATATACTGCTCGCAAAACTCCACATGCTTATCAAATGCTTTGATTGCCATATGAGAAGCTGCCCCAAGTGAAAACTGAAACTCACTTTGTTGTAGCTGTTTATTTCTTTCATGTGCAGCCTCATCTCTTATAAGTTGAAATACAGCTCCTATTAGTGCGATAACACCCGGCGCTGCTAAGACTGAACTCATTATTTCAGTGGTTTGTAGATAGTAACTTGCAAAAAATGAAACCCCACAAACCAGAAAGTAAAGAAACACCCTTAGATAGTTATGTATTTTTTCAGATTTCATAGCTGTTCTTTATTGGTATCTTAGAGATAAGTACAGAATTTCCTAATATTTTCTATATTCACTGACTGTAAGAATCTGTTGCATTCCTGAATGATGTTTCTCGCACTTTTTAATCTTAGATCTATTTTATTGATCCAATTATGCCACCTCTTTAAATCTTCGAACTCCAGATCGTCTGGATTGATTTCTTCAAAAGCATGGAGCTCATCACCAAGTTGTTTTTTTAATATAGTTCTCAGCTTTTTATACGATTTGACAGCAGAAAGGCCTGATATTATGAATACTGTTTCGGTAGTATAATTAGCGTTAGTTCCAACAACTCCACTACTTCTATCATCTTCTGTCACCTCGAAATCACGAGTAACTACTGCATTTGATCTTTTTGCACGATCTAATAACCGCCTTGTAATATCCTCAGAAAACAATCTAGTCATCTGAGCGTTCATTTGTGAATAACAGTCATCTGCCTGCCCATCTCCTTTAGACAATAACTCTACTTGGTCTTTAGTATCGAGAAGCGTGTTTTGTGTGAATCTGATTTCTTCTCGATATCTCTGTGAATTCATGTCTTTCTTGAAGACATTTAAATGCTGAGAGAAATCAACTTTAAATATTTTCCTACCGCATACATTCCCTATGTTTGTTTCCCGACCATCTGATAGTGTAATTAGATAACCTCGATTATGCTTTGTACCACAACTTTTAATTCCACAAGGCTGTTTTGGAGTTATGCTGTACTGACCAATTATCCTTCCAATTTCAACATCATCTGAATCGACTTTTTGTTCAAAACCTGGCCTAGTAAGTAGCTCTTCCCAATCTGTTACATCAAAAAAATACTTTCCATCTTCACTCAGTTTTATCATTTATTATCCCTAAATTGATTGATTTACCATGGATTTACTATTTTACATTAACAAAATCAGTCAGATAGCTAAAGAGAGTTTCTAATCATGATAGAGCGCAATAACCGGCACATGATGTCCCTGTATAATAGATACGTCTCACAGCACCCCCATCACTAGGAACCGACTCCTGCGGCCTGATTGTTCCCAGGGAGCGCTGTGCTCTCACTAATTAGTAGGCAATGAAAAGGCCCACCAACATGAACCCAGGTTAGAAGCCCGGGGGGCTGGCAGGCCTTTGACCCCCAGGCAGGGCGGGCTGATTCCGCGGGCTCTAAGGAGTCAGTGCACCCACAAGCAGATGGTGACAATTACCGTGGCATTGCAGGGCGCACTAGGAATATAGTTGATTTGGGCCTGGTTTGGAACTATTCACCCACCCAGCAAAGTTCGAGATTTTCCTGCACCGCCAGGAAGCCCGAGCGGACTGCCAGATCTGCGTGTTGAGGATTGACCGCCAGAAGTTGCCGCACGTCGAGCCAGGTTGCCTGCGTCTCTGACAGATGCATCTGCAAAGGTCGGTGTCCGGGGTTTTTCTTTACGTGCTTTTTTCTGTTCAGCGACTAACCGTTTGTTATTCCTATTGCTTGCATAAGCGCCAACTACTGCCGACCCTACTGCCGCAATTGCCGTTGGTTCACACATCTCTAAACCTCCAAAATGTTATCAATAAAAAAAAGACCTGTGATTACAACTTAGTAGTTGTAAGCTTCAGGCTGCCTATTCTGCCACCTGCTCAGCAATCTGATGTAGGTGCAATAGGTTTTGAAATGGCATCAGCCTGGCCAGCTGCTCGGGATTGAGATTCCCCTCTACTGCCCCGAGACCAACCCCCACAACCCGCTCAACCTGCTCTGGGGTTGGTCCCAGGAAGGTACCGGTGATGTTCCTTGCGGTAAATCGGGAAGGTGTGTCACCGGTGGCCATGCGGCCCCAGTTGAAGGGATAGGTCATCAAGCCCAGGACACCGGATCGATCCACACCCTCAGCTACCCACCCTTGTGGATTCTTGGGCTGTTCTGCTCCTCTCACTGCATTTTTCACGTAGGCGGTCAGCATTCCGATGAACACACTGGCCAGGATTCCTGTCATGAAGGCCATATCATGGCGCTGCAGGCCGTTGATCAACATCCGGTTCTGAGAACTCATGATGAAACTCTGGAACTGAAAAGCCATCTTTCCCACCTCGGTGGATGCCACCAGGGGCTTATCGCCTACCCCGGGCTGTATGATGGTGTGCTGCACCTCAGAGCGAACCGCAGCTTCAAAGATCTCTGCGGCCTCGGCATCGGTCCACTCGGCGGTATTGGCGATCCGTAAGCCACCATCTGTGATGCCATGTGCTCTGAACTGCTCATTAACACGGACCAGCATATTTTCATCCAGGCCTGCCCGGGCCATGATCTGATTCTGGTGCTTTGTACGTCTCGCATAGCTACCCCATTTCAGGAAGCTGTCGACTGTCATCACACCGGCAAACTGCTTCATACCACCATTCCAGGCATTTAGGAGCGAAACCTTACCAAAGACATTCATCGCCTTCTGCTGGCCGGCCTGCATCATGTCCTGAGCATCAGCGATTGCTGCCATCCTGGAGCCAGTAGTCATGTCTAAACCCACACCCCAACGCTTGAGCTCTGCCCGGGAGAGATTAAATCCCTTCACGTTGCCGATGATCTGAGTCATTCCTTTGGCGAACGGCCTCAATCCTAATTCCATGATTGGCCTGGCCATATCGGGGAGATTTGAGACAACAGCACCGCCCTGCATGGTCATGGTGTTCCATGCTCGGATCGATGCTCCTGCCTTGACCAAGGATCCATGGGTCGCTCATACTGCCCTGTGAGTCGGTCTCTCATGGCTTTCAGGTCTCTAAATACAATAGAGCGCTCCTTCTTGAGGCGTTTTGCCTCTGCTCCAGTACTCTCAGCAATCAAACGATCGTATTCTGTCGAGATATTGGAGGAGGCATATCGCATGTTCTTTGAACCAAAGACCTTGGTCAGCTCGATATCACTACCAATCTGCTTGAGATAGCGAGAGATCAAGACCCGGCTGTCATTAACTAGGTAGGACTCGAGCAGCATATTCGGGATATCAATGGTTCGTTCTTGCAGAGCGCCGGCCTTGGGTACCAGGTACTTTGGTAAACCGGTGCCCTTAAGACCTCCATGGAGGAATACATTCCGGATCACCGATTCTGCGATGTCTTCAGCCGTATCCAGGGCCACCAATTCACTATCAGGAACGTTGTATTGCAGATAGTCAGTATCAGCTTTTTGAATCCCTGCAGGTCTTCAGCCAACTTCTCGTAGTCATAGACCAGGGGTGCATAGCTGGCACCGTCTTTGGTCAAGGTATTGGGCTGTGGATTGCCAGCGAGTCGATTACCCAGGGTATGTACAACCTGACCACGGGAAAGTTTCGCAATGTATTGATTTCATGAAGATTGCACTCTTAGATGAAGATCCGGGAACTATTAGCACTCACCCTCAGAGCAAGCTGCAGGGCGACAACTAACGATAAAATAGTACAACTTACCGTATAAACTTCAATATATGTCCCTTGAACTCTTGACTCAGATAATCTGTATGTAGCGGCTTGTATTGGCTCGATCTATATCCCAAGTCAGTCATTCGAGAACTTAGTTTATTCTTACGACCACGTCCGGGATCAACAAGAATAACTTCGCAATTTGGCTTTGCATGCCGCTCAATGAACTTGGCAAGCAATTCGATATGTTGATCCTCATATAAAATATCACTACCTATGATCAAGTCAAAAAGCCCAAGATGGTCGTTTTTATCTGACCAGTCGACACGCTCAAATGGAATAGGATCACCATCATTCAGTAGTGTATTTCTTACCAAAAAATTCTCCGCTTCTGGATGATAGTCAGTAGCGGTAATATCTGCAGAACGCTTGTTTAAGATCAAGCTGGATAGCGCTATACCGCATCCAACCTCTAAAATCCTTTTTGAACCGATATCATAATCAAATATCAAATTAGCAAGAACCAGACTGGAGGGCCATATCACACCAAATAGTGGCCATGTTGCAGAGGATATCCCCAGCTTTTCAGCAACCCCATCAGGATCATGAAACTGTTGATTATTACGCAGAGTACAAAGGTGGATGTCAGTCTTCCCAAACTCTATTGTTTGGTAATTTAAGCGGAGCTGTGTCATTGATTTACCTGATATAATTGGCGCCAAGCCAGCTATCCAGGATAAATGACGAAACGAGAATATCGTTCCAGTGTAAACCACCGTAGCTAAAAGGCAATATTATTTATTGCCAAGATCAATGATCATGCAGCTATTATTAACCCGGCGACTAAGTATGTCGTCTTCAGGGTTTCAAATGAATCATGCGGTAAACTTGGTTGATTTGTTAAACTGGAATAGTGACCATGAGCATTTAACGGATCATCAATGAAAGGCATCAATTTTGTTCAGTTCTAATTTCAAGAAAGCTACACTGTCGGCAATTTTTGTGGCTTCCCTCTTCTATCTTGCAATCTGTCTCTATTATTACCTTAACCAAGAACTGATTATATTCCCGGCCAGTAAAATCGATCCCGGCACTGAAATTAATTTTGAGTTAAAGCATAAAGAGATCTTTTTAGCCACTCCAGACGGTGCCAGGTTAAATGCTGTACTTTTCGAAGCTGAGAACCCAAAGGGAGTAGTGCTGCATTTTCATGGCAATGGCGAAAACATGCTGAATATGAACTATGTAGCAGAGCCATTTATCTTACGAAATTACAGCTTCCTGGCCATGGACTACCGATCTTATGGAAAGAGCACCGGTAATTTAAGTGAAGAGAAGCTCTATTCCGACGCTGCACTGTTCATGCAATACCTGGAAGAGTCAGGATGGAGTGCTTCCGACATAATCATTTATGGCCGCTCGATCGGAACCAGCATTGCGATACAGTTAGCCTCCAAAAACACTCCCCGAGGCCTTATCTTGTATTCACCATTCTACAGCTTAAAGTCTCTGGTCTCAGAAATACTCCCTTTTATACCTGTTGGAGTGATTCTCAAATACCCACTAGACTCTGCAAAATATATGAGCAAAGTTAACTGCCCTGTTATTATGTTCCATGGTGATTCTGATTCAGTAGTCCCTCTTTCGAGTGCTGAAAAACTCTCAAAAATAAAAGGCAGACTGGTGATTTTTAAGAATGGCACTCATGAAAACCTTACCAACTATCCTCAGTTCTGGAGTGAGGTTGACAATTTTCTGCTTGGCTTAAAGTGACAACAGTTTTCAGCTTGTTAAGTATTCCAGCACGAAGCAATTTTTTAGTTATATTTTGCTTTGCCAGTGAACCAACGCCATAAAGCTTCCCTGCAATGGTGAACGCGAAATTTTCTACTCACAAATAGAAGTGGTTTGTATTCATGTCATGGTTATCAGTGATAATAAAAATAGGAACTGAAGAGGTGGATAAGAATAAAACTGTGGAGCATGGTCCTCCTACGCTTCACCCTGATACTCGAAAGAGAGATAAAACAGGGTATAGCCCACTGTTGTCCCATTAACTTTCAATCTTCTCAGAACAACTCTGAAAGCCCCTCTCCCTTTACGGGAGAGGGGTTGGGGAGAGGGTGTACGCGAAGCGTTTCATGTGGTTGAAAGAGAAAAACTGCATTGATCGTTCATATTTATCTTGCTGATTGTTGGGGAAAATAGAGTGTTCATTCTCCCCCTCTCCCGAGGGGAGTTTCTCTCCCCACCTATTCAAGATACTGATGACTTATAAGTTTTTTCTAGCCGTGACCCTCTGCTTTACGATGCTTTTCATGTCTCAAATATCAATCAGCAATAGAAACCAACAGCAATGAATCAGTTACAGCCGTAATAGTTAAAGTAAGAGGGACAGCAGTGGGGTACAGCCTATTATCACAGGACCTTGCTAGCAGTTGCATCACGATCTCAACTCAATTTGCACACCTATACCACTGCTTCCATCAATCTCCGCCCCCCCTGGCACATTCAAGGTTAAGTATAATGTCTCCCCGCCTGTCTGTATCGGTAGCCAGATACTCTCGAATGATAGAGGTATGCTCTCCAATGTATCACTTTTTTTAATTACCACATCGCTGACTATCCTGTCATGGGATTGACCTGCGGGCGCTCTTGAAAATGAGAGTTGATATTGACCAATATCGGTTACATTAATAGTACAAAACCCTCTTAGCTTGAAACTGCTATATCCCTGTTGATCAACAATGGTAACTGCACCATCACTCTCACCAGTAATAACTGTGCTTGGCGCTTCATCTATCTCACGAATAGTGACTGTATTTGTAAACGGAATGTTGTGCCAACCCCCACCCAGCAGTTGCATACTCTCTGTTCGAATCAAGCTGACAATATCTACAATTCTGGCGGGCTGAGGATAGTTACCTTGAACTTCAACATCAAACGGACCAAAGACATCATTGCCGATCTTGTATTTGATATGCCAGCTCCCCGCAGCCAAACCAATATTTTGCAGTGAGCTGATATGCGCACCCGTTGCTGAAACCAATGTTGGAGGGTTATTGCGATTCCAGTTGGATGGCTCTGAGACTCCATCTAACCAGAGCTTTGTTGAGATCTCATAATCAGGCCATAAGTTGTTCAACACCACTAAAAACAGATCATCTTTGGATCTGTCTATAGTCTCGGTCAGGCCGATGGTTGGGCGCTGCTCATTTGCCCAGTATTTAATGTTGTAGATCAGGTTGGTATCACCATAAACATTCAGCCACATGGGATACTCTCTGCCAGAGAGGTATTTTGTATCGACATCATAGCCATCCCTGCCGATATCAAGCTTGATTGCTGAACTCCATAACAGATCAAAGTCAGTAAAATCACCCAGTTTCCTGATATTTTTCAGCGCCGGGAGGGTTTCTCGGATTGTGCTGTTGGTCTGTAGCGCTTCCCATACGCGACTCATTATGAAGTAGTGTCCCCAGGAGTTTGGGTGATATCGATCGTGTGAGAGTAACCCCAACCTTGCGGGGCGAAAGTAGTTAGTGTTGATCACCACATCTGCAAGACTACGACACTCTGCATCCAGGGCTTTCCAATCCCTCAACCTCTCCTGCATGCGAGGTGAGAGTAGCTTGTCGACCTCTTCGTATTCAGAAGTGTAGAGCCCCGATTCACCTGGCTGGGTACTGGTCTCATGCATAACAGGTACGCAGTACTTTTTCTTGATCCTCTCAATAGGTTTTCTTGAATGGCGCTCTTCATCGTATGGAACCAACCTAGAATAGATCAGCAGAGAATCAGGATTGTGCACCCTGAAATAGCCAAAGAGTGCCTGTGCATCAGCAATCATCTCTGTCTGAGACCTGCCACCCAAGCCAAGAATGGCGTCATTTATACCTAGCTCAACGATGATGGCATCAGGATTCGATTGACTGGTAAACTCGGCATAGGTCTGACCTGTCAATGGGTCTGCTCTGTTTAGAGCGTACTGATAGGTTATTGCACCCGCTCCGGTATGATTGAATACAACATTCACCCCCTCTACAGCCAATGCCCCATTGATGTGGTCAACCCAGGTCTCCCGCCACGGAAATACCACTTCACTTGATCCCAAGACCGCAACTTTTGCAGCTTCAGTTGTTACCAGGGCTCGATTTGTCTGCTGCACCATCATGGTCAGCTTATCCAACGCCTGCTCTGTCAGTTCGGGGCTATAGGTGATCTGACTTCTCAAATCAGTGGTTTGAAGCAGATCTACAACACGTTGGATCAGCAGTGATTCATCCATCGCCAGGGGGCCGTTGCTGCCGGGATAGTCCACTGCACCACCAGGGTTGTTTTCCTGATCCAGGTTGAGAGTCACTGTATAGTCATCTCCCTGGGCCAGTATCATTTTAAATCCATTGGCTGCGATCATAGTGACCACAACATGCGCAGGATCGAGCAGAGGAAACGAAAACTCAAAATGGGTGGTGAGCCCATCACCATAGACTGGACCTGAGACGAGAGTAGTGGTGTTTACGGTCATATTGGCATCTTCCTGTGAGTCCTGTTGAGTGTCATTCGCTACTCATAATCCCCATCAACCGGCGACTCAAGAATCACCGACCACTTAATAACATATTGATTTACTTATCATATTTTATATATTGAACATCTAGATATTATTTTGCGCTATTATCCAGATAGGGAGATCAAAATTACCCAACATGATCGAACAAATAATAATGTCAGAAAATGACTGAATAATCTCAATGTCGAGGGGAAAGATGTGATGTCATTAGAAAAACGCGTAGGTTTGGGGCCAATCCCCAATTCTCCTGAGATGTATATCAATGAAAAACAAGTCGACGGAATGTCTATCCTGAAGAAATTCGGCTGGAAATTGGTTTGCATCAGAAGAGCACAAGCAGGGAAAGTGCTGACTTTGCTGAAGAACCGTTTTGATAAGACAGTAGGCGTTCTGGGGGAAGACGGTATCCTCCGACTTCAACCAGAGATCAGGATACGCCATAGCAGGTATGCCGACCACTAAGCATGAGCTTGACTTGTTTACGTCAGAAGTGAGAATCGCCCTGATTTATTATGAAGTTCCCTAAAAATTCAGTCATAGCTTTTAACTGGCTCTGAAGTCTGATCTTGACATTGATTAAGCTCAAGACTTGACTGAATTTCCGCAGTCTCCCATTCAAAGCGAGGAAGATTGGCAAAGGACTGGATCAGACCATTGGTCCAGGCTGCCTGAAGCTCGTTGAGGTACTCCCCCTGCTCTTCAAACTTACACCGACTGGCAAGCTGGAAATCATTTGCTCGATAGAGTGAAAGCTCATAGGGTGGACCCACAGTAATATTGGACATTGTTGTGGAACTGAGTGAAACCAGTGCCAGACGCGCGCAATCATTCAGAGGCAAGTCGTGGCTCAATACCCGATCAAGTACCGGTTTTCCATATTTGGTCTCACCAATCTGCAGATAGGGTGTGCTTTTCGAGGCCTCAATATGGTTACCTTGCGGATAAATCAGCATCAAACCATGGGGCTGTCCTTGAATCTGACCACCCAGTATCAGTGATACCTCACCACTGACCCCGGCTTGTTGAAGCACGCTGCTGTGTTGCTGCTGAACCTGCTGGCTGACACGTCCCACATAGTCTGCCGCTTCGAAGAGGTATCTTGCTGACAGTAGACTATCGACTCCTGTTGGGTAATCAATATCCCGCTGGATTATGTTCACAATCTCCTGGGTAGTCGCCAGATTTCCTGCTGACAGAATGACAAACAGCCGATCCGGCGCCGGATTGAAAAGATGCATTTTCGAATAGGAGGTGACATAGTCTACACCGGCATTGGTACGGGAGTCGGAAGCGAACAACATGCCATCCTTGACACAAATACCGAGACAATACGTCATAGAGTAACCTTATTAAGTTTTTTGGGTATAGATCTGTTTTAAGCAGGATATTTCTGGCCTTGCATCTTAATACAAACTGGAAAGCTGTGGATACCATTTACTCAACCTTTTGCCCCTCAAATGAGTTACAACACTGGCATAAAAACTGCAATAATTCTCCCCAAGCATTGAAATAGGTATTCAGTGCAAAGCAACAGCACCAATCTGGAGCACACGACGCACCATGTCAGTACGCATCGCCATTCAACACCGCACAGAATACCACTTTGATCGTCAGGTTAATCTAGCTCCACACGTGATACGTCTGCGTCCCGCACCCCACACGCGAACGCCACTGCACCACTATGGCTTGATTGTAGAGCCAGAAAAAAAGTTTCTAAATTGGCAGCAGGATCCATTTGGCAACTATGTGGCACGCTGTGTATTTCCTGAAAAAACAAAAAGTCTGGTTATCGAAGTCAATCTTGTTGCTGATTTAGTGACTATCAATCCTTTCGATTTCTTTGTCGAGGAGGAGTGTGAACACTATCCATTCAGCTATGAAAAACAGTTGAATAAAGAGCTGTTCCCCTATTTCGAAATCAAAGAGAAGGGGCCTCATTTATCCGCTTGGTTAAAGGCTCTGAAAGCAGATCCGGTCGGATTCAATTACCAACTCGACAAATCAACGGAGGAAGAGCGAGCGCAAGGACCTCACATTGTTCACTATCTGGTCGAGCTTAACCAGCGACTGCAACAGGATATCGGCTACACAGTCCGCATGGAGCCTGGTGTACAGAGCTGCGAAGAGACCCTGACCAAAAAGAGTGGCTCCTGTCGTGATAGTGCCTGGCTACTGGTTCAGATATTGCGCCATTTAGGCTTGGCGGCACGTTTCGTATCCGGATATCTGGTTCAGCTTGTTGCCGACCAACAATCACTCGATGGCCCATCTGGCCCGGAAGCAGATTTCACCGATTTACACGCATGGACTGAAGTCTACATACCTGGTGCCGGTTGGGTAGGGCTTGATCCAACCTCCGGATTATTTGCAGGAGAGGGACATATTCCACTGGCCTGTACGCCAGATCCAATAAGTGCTGCGCCCATAGAGGGGGCTACTGATGAGTGTAAAGTCACCTTTCATCACGAAAACAAAGTCATCCGTGTTCATGAGGATCCGCGAGTAACCAAACCCTACAGCAGCAGGGAGTGGCAGGAGATTCTCACTCTTGGCGATTTCGTTGACCAGCAGTTGGATAGAGGCGACGTCAGACTCACTATGGGAGGTGAACCGACATTTGTCTCGATTGATGATATGGAGAGCCCTCAATGGAATACTGCCGCACTGGGGAAGCACAAACGTCAACTAGCCGGGGAGCTACTGCAACGACTGAAAAAGGCCTTTGCAAAAGATGCTGTACTCCACTACGGCCAAGGCAAGTGGTATCCGGGAGAACCCCTGCCCCGTTGGGCACTCACCTGTGCCTGGCGCAAGGACAATCAACCAACCTGGTATCACCCGGAGCTTCTCGATCAGCCCGACTCTTCGAGTGATTACTCTATACAGCACGCTCAACTTCTGATTGAGAAGATTCAGAATCATCTTCATCTGCCAGATCACTATGTCGTTCCAGGGCTGGAAGACAATCTCTACTACCTCTGGAAGGAAGGTACATTACCAACCAATGTGGATGCACTGGACAACAAGTTAAAAGATCCTCTCGATCGTGACCGGGTGCGTAAAATCTTCGAGCAGGGATTGCAGAAGATCGTCGGCTTCACTCTACCCATAGCCTGGGATTATCGTCAGCAGAGCTGGGTCAGTAATCCTTGGAATTTTCGACGCGGCAAAATGTTTCTCATACCCGGTGATTCACCCATGGGTTATCGGCTGCCTCTGGATTCCCTGCGTTGGGAAAAAGAGCAACAACGTCATGCTGTTCATCCCCGAGACCCTTTTGATGAACGGGAACTACAGCCGGAAATACGGGATCGGCTGCGTATGGTCCAAAGCGGCCATACAACACCACTTCCAGCAAAACCAAAAGCTGCTGATGACCCTTCACTGTTCAAGAGTAAAGATGAGAATCAGAGCCTGATCCGGACCGCATTGTGTGTCGAACCCAGAGATGGCCATCTCTATATATTCCTACCGCCCCTGACCAATCTCGAACACTATCTTGACCTGATCAATGCCATTGAAGCAGCAGCAGTTGAGACTGGCTATTCAGTGATTATGGAGGGATACGAACCACCAAAGGATCCTCGCCTGGAACGCTTTCAGATCACACCCGATCCCGGTGTCATCGAAGTCAACATTCATCCCAGCAATAACTGGCGTGATCTTGTAGGCATGACCGAAACCCTTTACCAGGAAGCTCGGCAGTCCCGTCTTGGTACTGAAAAATATATGCTGGATGGTCGTCATTCCGGCACCGGGGGTGGCAATCATATTACCATTGGTGCCGCCGATCCTGGAGACAGCCCTATATTGCGCCGACCACATCTGCTGCGCAGTCTGTTAACCTATTGGCAACACCACCCTGCACTCTCCTACCTCTTCTCCGGTCTGTTTATCGGCCCTACCTCACAGGCCCCAAGGGTGGATGAGGCCAGAGATGATGCACTGTATGAACTCGGCATCGCTTTCAATGAGATCCCACCTGGTGAAACCCCCGCCCCCTGGTTGGTCGATAGAATCCTTCGACATCTGTTGGTTGACCTGACCGGAAATACTCATCGATCTGAGTTTTGTATCGATAAGCTCTACTCCCCTGACTCTCCCAGTGGGCGCTTGGGTTTGGTTGAATTCCGTGGTTTTGAGATGCCACCTCATGCACAGATGAGTGCAGTACAGATGCTGTTGTTGCGCGCTTTGATAGCACGATTCTGGGATACCCCATACGAGCGAGAACCAGTTCGCTGGGGAACTGAACTGCATGACCGCTTCATGCTGCCCCACTATATCGAACGGGATCTGGCCGATGTGGTCAGAGACCTGGGCAAATCGGGTTTTGGTTTTGAGAGTGAATGGTTTTCACCCTTCCTTGAGTTCCGTTTCCCCCGATACGGCACCATCAACGTCGATGATATTGAGATGGAGTTGCGCTTTGCCATCGAACCTTGGAACGTACTCGGTGAAGAGGTGACTGCTCAGGGTACAGCCCGTTATGTGGACTCTTCAGTTGAACGCTTACAAGCCAAGATCAATGGGGTGACACCCGGCCGTCATGCAATCACCTGTAATGGTCGGCCTCTACCTCTGCGCAACACAGGCACCCAGGGTGAATATGTTGCGGGTGTTCGTTTTAAAGCCTGGCAGCCACCCTCCGGATTACATCCCACCATCAGTAGTCATGCGCCATTAGTGTTTGAAGTGGTTGATACCTGGAATCGCTGTTCCCTGGGTGGATGTACCTATCATGTCGCTCACCCTGGCGGACGGAGTGAAGAGAGCTTTCCAGTCAATGCCTACGAAGCTGAGGCAAGACGTCTTGCCCGCTTTCATGAACAGGGCCACACTGGAGGAACGATCGATCTGACTAAGGAACCGGTCAATCCTGACTTCCCCCATACCCTGGACTTAAGAGCCACTCCGTCGGGAGACACATGATGACGATTAATCGAGACTCCTTTGAAAACCATCGCTTCTTCGATGAACTGATCACACCAAATGGCAACGCAAGAGGCTATGCCCGCAAGCTGATCAGTTACCTGGGCAAGCTTGATGAAGGCGAGCTCGAATCCCGACAACTTGGTGCTGAGCTGGCTATAAAGCAGATGGGGATTACCTTTCGGGTCTATACCCAGGAAGAGGGTTCCATCGACCGGGTCTGGCCGTTTGACATAATCCCTCGCCTGATCCCTAAAAAGGAGTGGGATGATATCGAAGCCGGGCTGAAGCAGCGTGTAGAGGCTTTGAATCTTTTCATTGACGACCTCTACCACAAACAGAAGATTGTGAAGGATAAAGTTTTTCCTGCCGAAGTGCTGGCAGATTCGGAAAACTTCCGCGAGCAGTGCATTGATATTAACCCACCTCTTGGCATCTGGGCCCATATCTGCGGTAGTGACCTGGTACGGGACGACAAAGGAAAGGTATATGTCCTGGAAGATAATTTAAGGGTACCTTCCGGGGTCTCATATATGCTGGAAAACCGCCTGGTGACAAAAAGAGTTTTCCCGGAACTGTTTGAAACCTACAGTCCTTTGCCAGTGGATGACTATCCCTCAGAACTTTTTGATACTTTGGCGGCACTCTCCCCCCGCCCCGGTGATAATCCGGAAATTGTCGTACTTACACCTGGCATCTATAACTCCGCCTATTTTGAACACGCCTATCTGGCGCAACAGATGGGATGTGAACTGGTTGAAGGACAGGATCTGGTGGTTGAAAAGGATGATTGTGTCTATATGCGCAATATCGAGGGTCTGTCACGGGTTGATGTAATCTATCGCCGTATTGATGACCTGTTTCTCGACCCCGAGATCTTTGATAAAGATTCATTATTAGGTGTACCTGGATTGATACGGGCCTGGAAAGCAGGGAATGTCGCCCTTGCCAACGCCCCAGGCGCCGGTGTTGCTGATGACAAAGTTGTCTACTCTTTTGTACCTGACATCATCCGCTACTATCTCGACCAGGAACCCATTGTGCCCAATGTCCCAACATGGCGTTGTATGGATAAAGACTCCTGCGAATATGTTTTAGAACATCTTAAGGAGTTGGTCGTGAAACCGGCGAATGAGTCGGGAGGCTATGGCCTGTTGATCGGTCCCGCATCAACCAAGCAGGAGCGGCAAACCTTCCGTAAACTGATTAAAGCCAATCCCCGAAACTATATTGCACAACCAACCCTGGGCATCTCCACAGTACCAACAGTATCACGTGGCATGCTTGAGCCTCGCCATGTAGACCTTCGTCCATTTATTCTCAGTGGTAAAAATATGGAGGTCACAACGGGTGGTTTGACCCGAGTAGCCCTGAACAAAGGCTCACTGGTGGTAAACTCATCCCAGGGAGGAGGCAGTAAAGACACTTGGATTGTCGATAGTTGATTAAGGTGCATTCAGGACATAATTGAGGTAAGAGCGAGCGATGCTTTCCCGAGTTGCAGAGACTATATATTGGATTGGGCGCTATCAGGAACGGGCTGAAAACATAGCACGTCTGATTACGGTCAATACCCATCTAACGCTTGATCTCCCTTCAGGGGTTGCCCCCGGATGGGATGTATTGATCCGTCTATTGGGTTGTCATGAATCCTATCTGGAACGTCATCCGGAGTTTACTGAACGCCGTGTCGCCAACTTTTTGATCAGTGATGAATCCAATCCCAGTTCAATCATCAGCACCCTTTCAGTACTAAGGGAAAATGCCCGCACCATTCGTGAAATATTACCCCGAGAAGCCTGGGAATCGATCAACAGTTACTATCAAACGGCCCTCGAGAGTAAACAGAACAGTTTTTCCCGTCATGGCAGGGAAAGTTATCTGCAGCATATCATTACCGGTTCTCAACTAATGACCGGTCTTTTGGCTGGCAGTATGAATCACGACACGGCATACCATTTTCTCAATTTAGGGCGAAAACTTGAACGTGCCGATATGACAACCCGTATTATCGACGTACGATCAGAGAATCCAATTCCTGAAGATGCCCCTGAGCTTGCCCCTTTCGAGGATATACTGTGGGTGAGTATGCTTAAATCCCTTAGCGCACATCAGATGTATCGCCAACATATGCAAGTCCGGATTCGCAGAATTGATGTTTTAGAATTTCTCTTCAGAACAAGTAGATTTCCACGTTCAATTAGCTATTGCACGGAGAACATCAGCTTCAATCTTTCGCGATTACCTAAAAACCGATCACCGTTAAAAATTCTTAAACAGATCAATAATGCGCTTTTGGAAATGCCGTTGGAAAAGATGGATAATAACGTTCTTCATGATTTCATCGATAATTTGCAGATCAGTTTTGGAGAACTTCATGAAGCAATATCCAAAGCCTATTTCCCCCCCAGGGCTAGGGATGCTGCCTGATTTATAAAACGATTTTTCGATAGCGTCATTGAGTTGTAACATTAAGATGATTTGATATTGATTTAGAGCGTACAATAGACGCAACAACCACAACAAAAGGTGCTTCTGAGTATGTCTGCGAAAATCGTAGAACAGCAACCACTCCGATTCGTCCACGGCTTGTTTCTGTTCCTGCTTGTATTTGGACTCTGGTTGCTATTGGTTGGTAACCTTGATCCTGCAGAACTGGCAGCCGGTATGGTGATCGCACTCATCGTAACCCTGGCAAGCCGCCCTCACCTCACAATACTCTCAGGTTTGATTATTTCACCTTCAGCGATTGTGCCTTTCATAAAGTATCTCGGCACTTTTTTTCTAGCGTTGATTCGAGCCAACATTGACATGGCACGTCGTGTTCTGAGTCCCTCCCTGCCGCTGCGACCAGCGGTTGTCGAAGTTGAAACCAATCTCAAATCTCCCCTCGGCCGTCTGATTCTGGCTAACAGTATTACCCTGACACCTGGCACCCTCACTGTCGATGTACAGGATCAACTGCTTCTGGTGCACTGGGTTGATTGCCCCCCTGGCACCGATATCGCAACTGCCACCCAAGTTATAACCAGCCAATTTGAGCAGCATCTGAAAGGTTTTGTAATATGACAATGACGGTATTGGAAACAGTGGCACTGGTTTTATTGGGTGCAGCGGTATTGTTGAGTTTATTAAGGCTTATTCTTGGACCGACCGCGCCGGATAGAGTGGTTGCCGCAGACACCCTGGCAGTCATAACAACCTCCGGCTTAGTGGTACTGGCCGCACTGCTGGGAAGCCCCCTCTACCTGGACGTTGCATTGATCTACGGCACCCTGGCATTTGTCGGCGTGGTGGCCATCGCAAGAACTATAGAAGGTAATGGCTCATGAGAATGGTGGCAGACCTGTTTCTTCTCATCGGTGCAGCTTTCACCCTGTTCGGTGCTATCGGATTGATTCGCATGCCCGATGTCTATAACCGAATACAGGCTGGAACCAAAGCAGTCACCCTCGGTTCCTTATCACTGCTAGTTGGTATCGCCCTGCTCTACCCCAGTTGGTGGTCGAAACTTCTGGTGATCGGAATACTCATCCTGATTACGAACCCACTGGGTTCTTCCACCATCGCCAGAGCGCTTCTTATGGCTGGTGTCAAACCTTGGAAAAAAGAGCCGCTCACAAATTCAAGCGAGGTGGATCAATGAGTGACCTGGAGATCTGGATTGCCCTGATACTGGCAATAGTGATGTTGAGTTCTGCGGCACTAGCACTGATTGTTAAAAATCACTTGGCTGCAGTTGCAGCCGCCTCAGTTGTCTCCCTTGGTCTGGCGTTACTGTTTGCACTGATGCGTGCGCCAGATGTAGCCATGACTGAAGCTGCTGTTGGCGCCGGTCTGAGCAGTCTCATCCTGGCGCTGGCTCTGCGTCGACTGGGACTATGGCAAATTGAGGGTAAGCAAGAAAAGCACAGTCTGCTTTCCGTTAAAACCAGGGGGAATGAGAATGCGTAATCTCACCGGACTGCTGTTTGCAGGAGGTCTGGGCTTTATGTTGCTGGCGATTGCCAGTGGCATCGATTTCGGCAATCCGGCAATGCGAATCGGCGAGGCAATTCAGTCATCCTCGCCTCAGGAGATAGGTGCCGCCAATATCGTTACCTCGGTAGTACTCGGATACCGCGGTATCGATACTCTGGGTGAACTCTCCATTCTGTTCGCCGCCGCCTCTGCAGCAGGATTGGTTCTAGGGCGTAGACAGACAACTGCAGGCACTCAAACCAGAGGTGGCTTCGTTCTCCATCATGGCGGTGCAATGCTCTTCCCTTTTCTTTTGACCATAGGTTTTTACATTATTTTTCATGGTCACCTGACGCCAGGTGGTGGATTTCAGGGCGGGGTTATTCTTGCTGCCGCTTTCTTTCTACCGCTGCTCGCCTCTCCAGGTGCACGCTTACACCACTCTATTCTGAGTGTGATAGAGGCCTTTGCCGGTGCAAGTTTCATTTTGATTGGTCTGGCCGCTCTGGCAGAGGGAAAAGCTTTTCTGCAACCGATGTTGAATCAGGACACTCTGGGGTCTTTGATATCCGCCGGTACCTTACCCCTGCTCTATATCGCTGTGGGCTTGAAGGTAGGCGCTGAACTGGCAAGCCTGTTATCCAACCTTGCACAAACGGAGTCCGAACGATGATCCCGGGTGTCACACTTGAATTGATACTCTATACAACCGCCCTGGGTCTGGTCATTATCGGTCTCTCAGGAGTGGTTTTATCGAGACACCTATTCCGTATGGTTCTGGCATTGGTCATCGCTGAAGCAGGTGCCAATCTGATGCTGGTGCTTTCAGGATATCGCTGGGAAGCGGTCGCGCCAATCCTCATTGAACGAAGCGAACAACCCGTCATGGTAGATCCCGTGCCACAAGCCATGGTACTTACTGCGATTGTAATCGGCGTAGGTGTTCAGGCATTGGCTGTAAGCATTCTCATCCGAATACGTCAGCGTTATGCCGCTCTGGATCGTCATGACGTTGCTGAGAAGATGGATGCTGAGATTGCCATCACAGCGGGGATACGCCGGGATATCAGCCAGGATGCACCACTGGGGGATCGCCCGATTCAACCCGTGCCAGCCCATACTTCTGAATCCCGTGGAGGCGAACTATGAACTACTTGGTTCTAACCATCGCCCTACCCATGCTCGGTGCATTTCTTTTGCCTGTAGTGATGCAGACTTCCAAAGCGATCGGACTCTGGCTGGGGCCGCTTATTCTGGCTTACGGCTGTTGGCTTTTGGCTAATTTATGGCTGAATGATGTCTCTCTGCCGATCTCGATTGCCATTGGTGGATTTGCAGCCCCGTTGGGCATTAACCTCTATATCGATTCCCTCGCCCTGTTGTTTGCTTTTGCTACACAACTCATGGGGCTGATCTGTTGGCCATTCAGTTTGAATCAGGATACTGCTCGACGCCAGTCACTGATGTTGTTGCTGGTAGCTGCATCCACTGGTCTCGCACTCTCCGGCGACCTGTTCAACCTCTATGTTTTCTATGAACTGGCGGCAGTGGCAACCTTTGGTCTGGTAGCAGCATCAAACACCACTGCATCCATTGCGGCAACCTTTCGCTATCTGATACTGAGCGGTATTGGATCAGTCTTAACCCTGCTCGGCATTGCTCTGGTTTATAGTCAGACCGGCACCTTGAATCTGGCCCACCTGGCACAGTTGGCGCCAGAACTTTTAAATGACAAATTGGGATTGACTGCCTACCTGCTGATCCTGATCGGTATCGGCGTTAAAGCGGAACTCTTTCCAGTCAATGCCTGGGTTCCGGAAATCTATGGGACGGCATCGAGCAGATTATCCGGTTTTCTGGCTGGACTTCTGTCGAAACTGGCACTGCTGGTGATTCTGCGACTGTTGCTGTTGGTTTTCCATCAACCAGAGGCGATTCAGATTATTCTTATCCTCGGCATCCTCGGTGTTATCAGTGGCGAACTTGCCGCCTGGCGTGCCAAGGATATGCGACGTATGCTCGGTTTTTCTTCCATTGGTCAGCTGGGAATCGTCTTCATTGCCCTCTCTCTTCCAGATGAACGTGGATTGCTCGCATTGCTGGCTCTCTCTCTGCATCACCTGGTGATCAAAACCGGACTCTTCATGTTGGCCGACGGTTGGGGTGGCTCTCTGGAGCGTCTTCGGGGCATTGCCCGAACCTCACCTATTGGCGCAGCACTCTTCACCCTCTTTGCCCTCTCCCTGGTGGGCGTGCCACCACTGCCTGGGTTCTGGGCGAAGTTCACACTGATCACTGAACTTGCTGCTCAGAGTGAACCACTCTATCTGATCGGGCTTTTGGTATTTCTCCTTGCGACTGTAATTGAGACCAGTTATATGTTCCGTATTGTTGCCTTGATGTACAGTCGAGCTGAGCTACCGAATCAACCGGCACGACCTCATCTGCCAGGAATCTCCTTGGCTACTGCCTCCCTATTTGGCATCTCCCTGCTGGCAGCAACTGTGTTGATTGCCCCAATTGGTGATGGCCTGCAGGCAGTGGCATCAGAGACAAAGAATATCGATCTCTATATTGAAACTGTTTTACCAGCGACTCCCGGAGGCCAGTTGTGATTCTCAGCCTATTGGATGAGCTATTGATCTTTTCCGGCGCCACACTGTTGGTTGCCCTAATTCTTGGTCGTGGTCTTGCGGTCGGTTGGATGGTGACTGTCCTCTACGCAGGACAGTTACTGGTACTGATTAAAATGGCTGCGCTTGGTTATGGGGGAGATCCCATCTCCTCAGGCTTCAGTTTCAGTGTCATGGGCCAAACCCTCTCATGGCGATTCGATGCTCTGAGCTGGTTCTTTGCCTTAATCACTATTGTAGCTGCCATGCTCACCAGCTGGTTCTCCTGTGGCGAGTGGGAACGGAAATTTTCCCAACAGGGGGGTAATGTCTGGCTGTTTCATATGGCCATGGCGTTAAACGTTTTCACCATGCTGGTTCTGCTAGCCAGCGGGGATCTGTTATCACTTTTCATAGGTTGGGAACTGGTCAGCTGGGCGGGCTTTCTCTTAATGGCAGTCGCCGGCGGCGTCGCAACCCAGGCAGCAATGCGCTATATCACCTATGCGGTAGTTGGCGGTATGTCGATCTTTGGTGGTATTGCACTGGTCTACGTCTCTGCTGGTTCACTGCAGTATGAAGCGATCCTGATCGCCGTTGAAAATATGAGTGTTGGTCAACTCTGGATGCTGGTACTGCTATTCGGAAGTGGTTTTGGCATCAAGATGGGGCTACTGCCCTTTCATCTCTGGCAGGCAGCTGCTTATGCAGAAACACCGGGGCCGGGTAGTGCCTTTCTCGGGGCCATCTCTTCCCGTATGGGGCTGTTTGCTATCCTGCTGGTTCTGGTAAAGCTGTTTGGTATCGTCAACATCGATAACCTGAAAATACCCTTCACCCTGATAGATGCCCGCGACCTGCTGGCCTGGATCGCAGTGTTTACCATTATTTTTCCAACCTACACAGCATTGAAGCAGAACGATGCACGCTATCTGCTCGCTTGGCACGGTATAGGTCAGGGGGGATACATGTTGCTCGGCCTGGTGACTGCCAATGCCCTGGGTAGTGCCGGTGGACTGCTTCATGTGTTGAATTATGCCGCCTGCCAGGCTGCACTGCTAATGGCTGTGTTTGCTGTAATGCATCGTACTGGTACAGCAGATTTGAACAAGTTGGGTGGTTTGGTAACCCGAATGCCCCTCTCCTTCCTGGTACTGCTGACGGGGATCATCGGTCTTGCCGGCCTGCCTCCCATGAACGGCTTTGTTTCCAAATGGCTGGTCTATCGATCTCTACTGGTAGATGGTATGCCGTTGCTTTTTGTGGGTGCGATCATCGGCACGCTGGGAACCATCCTCTCAGTCTATAAATTGATCCACAATATCTTTCTCGGCCAACTTCGTGTGGAACACCAGTATATACGCGAAGCCCCCTGGAGCATGATGATTCCGATGCTGATACTCGCTGGCATCATCTTCACCACCGGACTGTTACCCGGCATACCTCTGACCTGGGTTGCCTCTGCGTTGCAGAGTATCGGTCTCACCGGGCCAGAGATATCCCTCGGCGGCATAGAATCAACCAGTGGCAATCTGGATATGCTGTGGGTGATCGGTGTTCTGTTTGCCGGATTTGGTATCGGCGCCGTTATCTTCTACTCCGCAGGTCGCAGTAAAAGAGTGCACCAGCTCGACAACTATGCGGGTGGACACTTTCTGACTACCGATGTGCGTTATCAATATAGCGATAACTTCTACTCTGGTCTGATGCATCTGATCAGTGGCTGGTATCGCGGCAGCTTTCAGTGGCTGGAAAACAGTATTACCTCGCTGGTCGAATTTCTCTCCCTGGGTATGCAGGGTATCTACCGGCGCGCCAATTCTGAGTTCTATCTTTTGAGCACGGCACTTTTTGTAATTGCCTGGGTGGTTTTCTAATGGCTCCAATCGAACTTCTTATTGAACTGACCCTGATGCCGTTGATTGCCTTCATTGTCGGCATGATGATGGTGCTGATGATGCGTCGAATCGCAGCCAAGATACAGCGTCGTGTCGGGCCTCCGTTCTTTCAACCGCTGTACGACATCGTCAAGCTACACGGAAAGCGAACTCAGATATCCCACGGTCTGATTCACGATATCGGCATCGTCATGGCCATGGGGGGATATATTGCTGCAGAAACCCTGTTACCGGTTCCCGGAATGGATGGCATTGCAGAAAAAGGTGGCATTATCACCCTGCTCTATCTGATGATGATTCCCTCCCTTGGTCTCGCCCTGGGTGTTGGCCAGTGCGCCAATCCCAATGGATCGATCGGTATTGCTCGTGCCCTCACTGCCATGCTCGCCTATGACATTCCACTTGTGATAGTAATCTTTGGTGTCGCCTATGCCGCTGGCACTACCAACCTTGTCGATATCATTGCCATTCAACAGGCGGGTGGATTTGAGACCTGGGGTGCGGTGCAGATGCCCCTATTGGCGATTGCCGGCCTGATTGCAATGCATGCCTCCCTGGGTAAGCAACCTTTTGAAATCTATATTGCACCGGCGGAGATTGCGACCGGCCCGATGGTGGAGATGAGCGGAAAATATCTGGGCGGACTGTTTGTCATGCAGTGTTTCCAGCTCTATACCACCTCTGTGCTCTATGTCAGCCTGTTTTTGGGTGGCGGCACGACCTGGTTCGATTTTCTCTTGAAGAGTTTTCTGGTACTCGCCATTCCGGTGAGTATCGCCTACCTCTTTCCCCGTTACCGAACTGAGGATCTGCTTCGTCTGATGTGGAAATGGCCGGTGATGCTGGGATTGATCGGTTTGGCATTTGTAATGTGATTTTTTTGCCACTCATGAGACAGAGTGGCACCACCCTGTAATCCCCTAATGCGATACAGAGGTGACTGAATTCCGGCTTCGCCGGATTGACGAGCCTGGAGACCATGAAGGTCACCAGGTGCGTTAACCCAAACGACTTTGGTGATCGTAATGAGCACGTTAAAACAGATACCGGTAATCGAAGAGAGAAAGGGTAACCCCCTGGCGCGGGTGTTCGATGATTTAGTACGATTCTGCCGCTCACGCTCCCTCTTCCTTCTTCACTACTGTACCGGTTGTGGCGCCATCGAGTTGCCACCAGCCATGACCTCACGTTTCGATATGGAACGTCTTGGTATTCAACCAATGGTATCGCCACGACAGGCGGACATTCTTCTGATTACAGGCTATGTCTCTATCAAGACACTCAAGCGGGTGATTCTGACCTATGAGCAGATGGGATCACCAAAATATGTGATCGGTATCTGTTCCTGCACCGTCAATGGAGGCATGTATTGGCAGAGTTATGCCACCGCTAAAAAGCTCGATGAGTATATGCCTGTCGATCTCTATATCGCTGGCTGTATGCCGAGACCCGAGGCGGTTATCAGTGGTTTACAGAAATTGATGGATCGTATCCAGAGTGGGGAAGCCAACGGTTGGGAAGACTACTATCGAAACTACGACTACTACCTGGGCAACCAGCAGAAATTGTTCGGTGAAAAATGGCAAACCCCCACTGACATCATCACCGAAGCTGAACACTACAATCTGATTGGTGACGGCACCCTGGGTGATCACACCAAGCTACTGCAGCAGCATCAAAAGCCTCTTGAGGCTCTTGAGATGCGCCTCGGTCACAATATCAAGGAGCCCACCGAATGAGTAAGGAAGTCGCCCATTGGCTGGATAATATCCTGAAAGAGATCGAAGGCATCGAAGTACGCCGTAAAAGCAGCCGTCGGGTACGAGTCGATGTTCCTGCTGACGCCCTGCCTGCCCTGCTGGAACTACTGCAGGGACGAGCCGGCTATATTCATCTCTCCGCCATCAGCTGTGTCGATTGGATTGAAGAGAAAGAGTTTGAACTGGTCTATCACATCTGGTCTTACGAAAGTCATTCATTGGTCTCGGCGCACATACGTATATCCCGGGAAGCGGGTGTATACCTCTCCGTGTATGACCTCTACCAACCTGCCGCTTTTTTCGAACGGGACATCCATGAGATGTTTGGCATCCACTTCGAAGGCAGTCCCAACATGGAGAAGTTCATCCTTACAGAGTGGGATGGCCCACCTCCAATGCGCAAAGAGTTCGATAGCGAGGCCTATATCAACGAGCACCTCAATTGGCAAAACTATAACCCGGAGTGGCTGCAGGAACTGGTCGCAGAGGGCGGTGGTGTAATCATCCCGCCTGAAGAGCAACGCTTCAGTCAAAAGAAGCGTTAATGGTATTGGAAGAGTATCAATTGTTTGAAATTTTTAGGCCACAAGTGAATCAACTATGAGACCAGAGAATTACGAAGCTCAACGCCATCCACCGAGTAATGAGTACGAGCTCAACTTCGGTCCAAATCATCCTGGCATCGAAGGTAACTACGCCTTAAAGGTGAAACTGCATGGCGATATCGTGCTGGAGGCCAAAGCAGATGGTGGCTATCTGCACCGTGGCTTTGAAAAGCTTATGGAACAGCGGCTATGGATTCAAAACATAGCTTTGGTGCCACGGATCTGTGTTCCTGATCCCTCACCAATGGAAGTCTGCTACGCCTTAGCGGTTGAAGAGCTATGCGGCCTGAAAGTACCTCAACGCGCTCAATGGTTGCGTGTCATGCAGCTCGAGTTATCACGTATCGCAGCACATCTCTTCACCTTCGGCGGTCATGCGGCCACAACAGGTATGTACAGCACCATGTATTGGGGGGTGGCAGATCGTGACCTGCTGCTCGATCTTTTCGAAGAGTTCACCGGTGGCCGGGTCTATAGCATCTACAATATCCCAGGCGGTGTACGCAAAGAGTTACCTGAAGGTTTTCTGCAACGTCTTTCAGAAACCCTGGACTATATCGAATCACGACTGCCTGACTACGATAATCTCTTTTTTAAAAATCAGGTTTTCGTAAAACGAGCCAAAGGTACAGGAGTGATGTCCCGTGAACAGGCCCTTGAGTGGGGAGTTACCGGACCCAATCTACGGGCCACCGGACTGGCTTTTGATGTACGCAAAGACGATCCCTATCTGGTCTATGACCAGCTTGACTTCGACATTCCTGTTGAAGAGAACGGTGACGCTTGGGCACGTACCCTGGTTCGTCGCCATGAGTTGATGGAGAGTATTCGTATCCTGCGCCAAGTGGTCGACATCCTACCCGACATTCATGGCCCTATACGTGCACCCATTCCAAATCCACTGGCATGGAATGTCCCCGCCGGTGAAACCTATACACGGGTTGAATCATCAAAGGGTGAACTCTGCTATTTCGTTGTCTCCAACGGCGGCCCCAAACCCTACCGGGTTCATGTTCGCGGTCCCTCCTCCATGCATGCGGTGCAGGTATTGGAGAAGATGTCTGTCGGTTCACGTATCGAAGATATCGCGCAGACCATGTTCTCCCTTGATGCCTGTCCACCGGAGGTGGATCGTTGATTGCAATCAGTGAGTGATGATGTTGACTGTTAAAAAAAATTCCATCCCATCAAGAAGTCTTCTTATGGGTTATATGGGCCTGTTAATACGAATCCAATAGCTCTTTAAGAGCTACGAGCATTGAACGATGTCGAAACCTATTCAAGATTCTAAATTCAGTAAACAGAGTACTCAAATTGAGCATGATGATGCCGGCTCCATTCTCAGTCCACTGAAAGCACTTCAGTTCTTCATGCGCAAACCGGTCACCGTGCCCTTGGAACCACGCCCGGCAGCAGATAACTATCGTGGATTTCACCTCAATGATCATGAAAAATGTATCGGCTGCAGCTCTTGTCAAAAGGTCTGTGACAATGCTGCAATCACCATGGTCAAGGTTCCCCATCTACCCGAAGATCCTGTAAAGGGTATTCGCAATCTACGACCTGCCATCGATTATGGTCGTTGTTGCTGGTGCGCCTTATGTGTCGATATCTGCCCAACCAGCGCCATCTCACTCTCAAGAGAGTATGTCCACACCTGTACGCAAGAAGAGATCGACAGTTATTTCATTCTTCCGGATGAGACAGGCATCCATGGTGAATACTATGGTGAAGGGTGGCAGAAGAGTGTTGATTCAGATCTTCTCGATTTGAAGCGCCAGCCGATGACCGAGCTCGACCCTGAGGAAAGAATCGATAATTTTAATGAAATCGTTTCCGGCTATACAGATCAGCAGGCCGTCCTGGAGGCTTCCCGTTGTGTACAGTGCGGCATGTGTCATGATGCCTGTCCTACCCATATGGACGCACCGGAATATATTCGCTCAATCTGGCAAGGCAACCTGGAAGAGGCGGTTCGCCTGATCTATCAAAGCAACCCTTTCTCACATGTCTGTGGCCGTGTCTGCACGCATCGTTGTGAAGATGCCTGCTCTATAGGCCGACGGGGTGAACCAATCTCTATCCGTTGGCTGAAGCGATATGCCATGGACTCAGTCGATCATCAACGCATCAAGGAGATCGCGGCAGAAGGTAAAGCCGATTATCTTAGTGGCAAACAGGTTGCCGTAATTGGCGCTGGCCCCGCAGGACTCACCGCGGCTTATGATCTGATACGTAAAGGTCATCAAGTGACAGTTTTCGAGGCGAGAAAAGAGGCCGGTGGAATGCCCCGCTACGGTATTCCTGAATATCGTCTCCCCTACGACATGCTCGACAGAGATATTGACGTCATCACTTCCATGGGGGTCAAGATTCAAACCGGCACCAAAGTTGGTATTGATATCACCATGGCACAGCTACAAAAAGATTACGATGCGGTTGTATTGGCAATCGGACTCCATCTTGGTCGCTCGACCAGAGTACCTGGCGCTGACCATAGCCAAGTCTTCAAGGCTGTTGACCTGTTACGACAAACCACTGACGGAGAGAAATTCAAAACGCCAAAACAGGCAGTGGTTATCGGTGGCGGTAATGTGGCAATGGATATCGCACGAACCCTGGCGCGTCAGCAGAAGCAACAGTTTGGAGAGGTCAAAGTCAGTGTTACTGCACTGGAAGATATGGCGCACTTCCTGGCTGATCCAGTTGAAATCAAAGAGTGTCGTGAAGAAGGTATCGACATCTATGATGCCAGAGGCCCTCAGGAGTGTGTCATAGAAAAGAATAAACTGGTCGGACTTAGAACCTGGAAAGTACGCTCTATATTTGATGAACAAGGACGCTTTGCCCCAGCCTATGATGAGCAGGATGAACGCATTCATAAAGCCGATATGGTCATCGAAGCCATTGGCCAGATGTCAGACATCAACCTCTTGGGAGATGATCTGAGTGAGGCGCTAGAATGGCAACGCGGCCGTCTAAGCATCGATCAGCAGGGACGCACATCGGTTGAGTGGTTATGGGCTGCCGGAGACTGTGTAAATGGCCCTGATGTGGTGCATGCAGTAGCGGATGGTCACAGGGTGGCCAGCAGTATCGATGAATGGTTAAATCAACAGTAACGATAGGAGCGCATTGCCATGTCTGAAGGTCATCAAAGCAGTTATGACACCTTGAAGTCTAAAAAAAGCCTGGCAGAGATCCTTGAAACCGCGATTAGTTTTGAACGCACAGCCCGCGATTTTTATAGTGACCTGATTCCAAAAGTAAGCAAACGGATTCGCTATCTGGTGGAAGAGTTGGCTGAAGAGGAGCAACACCATTTCGACCTTTTCACAGAGTTGAAGTCACGTCCCGACATCGATCAACAGATCCATACCCTGGTCGAATTACCAGCCAGCGATAAAAAGTTTTCCGATGCCATACTTCTCCCGGAATTGGGAGATAAACCTGATGACCAATCTGTTCTGCAATACGCGTTAGGCCGGGAACATGCTGCGATGGAACAGTACCATGCACTCGCTAAAAGCTCACCAGATGGTCCGATAAAAGAGTTGTTTCTGTTTCTTGCCAACGAAGAGACGCTACATAAGAATCAATTGGAAAAACTCTATTACGAAACCATACACAGCGGTGGTGTCTGAGTTCGATATCCTCTTCTCATGATGCTTCCTGTAAAGTATCTGATTCTTATTACCCAAAAACGATGCAGTGTGTAATTTCTTACACCGCGCACCCATGCCTGTGGGCCGTAAGTAAAGAAAAAGAGAGCATGATTCAAGGGGCAATTCACTCAACCTGAATTAGATGAGCAACCCAGATGCTGCGGCAGGGCCGCACCCTACATGAATCAGAATGCCGTAGTGGTAAAGCAGCCCCTACATGAATCAGAAAGCCGCAGTGGTGAAGCAGCCCTACATGAATTAGAAAGCCGTAGGGTGCGGCCCTGCCGCACCATTTTCATCTCCGCACACCATGTTTACTGAGCCTATTCGTACCACTCAGTCAGAAGCGAAAGTCTACACGTGCTCACTTATTAACCCGGCGACTAAGTATGTCGTCTTCAGGGCATCAAGCATGCATTTACGTTTAATCATCTTATTGTGAATAGTTAATAATTCACATCAAACATAATTTGATTTAACAATCAATTCAGTAATCGCAATCCCTTACCGAAAAACAGGCAAAAAAAACCCGCGTGAGGGGAGACACGCGGGTAAGGGTAAACTGCTTATCGGTCAGTCGTGGTTTATCTGATTCTCATGGCACTCAACACACCCCACCATGTAGCCCTTGGGGAATGTTTCTCTATTGCCATCAGGACAGAAGCTGGTGCTATCGTCACATTCAAGAACTCTGTCTATAGCCATACGGGAAAGTACCGTACCTAAACCATCCTCTCCATGACATGCCTTACACTCATTGGAGTTTCTCTCAACAAGGCTTGCATGACCACCATCAGCAAATTGTGTGTCACCTACTGGATGCATACCATGGGGACCACCCAAAGTATTGCCAAGATCACCTTCATGACAGGTACTACATTCAATGATGGTGCCCTTGTGTCCCTGCAATTGTCCAGCTGCTACATTGTCATTTGCATCGTCGTTCTTGTTAGGCCAGATACCATGAGTCGATCCGTGGCAGGCTTCACAGAAGATGCCTTCATGACCAACACTCACACGGTAGAGCATTGGATTGCCGATCCGAGGATCATCTCCTCCAGTAACTGCTGGGTTATCCGCTTCGATAACGTTTTCGGCAAAGCGTTTATTGGTCGGTACGATCGGTGTAGCTTTTGGATCATCTGACAAATAAGCTTTGAACAAGCGGATTTGATCTGGATTGCTATCTGCATCAGCAGGATTCACAACTGTCCCTGCTGCACCGGCCATATTGTCCATTGCATCACCGGTATGGCATGAACCACAACCCGGCTCATTCGCCCAGGGTACGCGAGGCTGATCTGGATTGGTGTAGAAATCACCACCCAATACGAACGCCCCTGGATTATCAGGATTCACCAGATCGGTAAAATCTGTACCCACCTGAGCCATGTCACCATGACAATCCTGACAGAGCATGCCGCCATTGGACATAGCACCACGCAGACAATCGGTACGTCGTCCTGGATGGCACTGATAACAGGTCTCATGCAAGACCTCACGTCGCTCAGTATTATTGGCTACCACACCAAACTCATCCTTAACCGCTTCCGGCATATCGGGGAAGACTAACTCTCCATTGGAATCTGTAAGGCTGCCATGATGACTATGCATAACATTGGACATACTCTTCACAGTAATTTGATTACGTCCATTGGCAAAGCCGCCATATGGATCAAATTCTGGCCCCAAGGGCCCCAGTTGCGCCAGATCCAAAGCGGGTGTGTAGTGACACTGCTGACAGACCACAGGGGCCTGGTTCTCCAGGTCAGTACCATGTTTCTGATCGTGCAGGCGAACCAGATTGATATCGGCTGCATACTCTTTACTCACCTCATCCGGCACCATGCCATGCATCGGATCATCCAGAGATGAAGCAATATCGGTTAGAGCCGCTGTAGCCAGGCCATTGCCGCCGTCTACATCTGATCCATGACAGGCACCGCAATTAGCTTCTCCGGAGATCGGTACAACGGTATCAACTGATGCGAGGGTTGTATCACCAATCTTGGCTTGCACTCGATACAGAGGCCATGGATTCTCTCGGCCATAATCATCAAAGGCAGTAATAGGAACGCCTGGCGCTTCAAACCAATTTACACCCTCCACTACATAACCGAATTGGAATCCCCGATCCAGTCCGCCCATCATGTCAATAAAGAAAGGTTGATCTACCACATAGGCCTCAAATTTCTCCAACGCATTGTCGACATAGGGACCATGGCGACCTGGCATGGACTGCTGATCTGCAGTCAAGGCGCCATCACCAAGATAGAGTCGTTCAACATTCGGCATTGGCAAGCCAAGATCAAGAATGCCTTCTACTGGGCCAGCAGGGTAAAAGGCAGGCAGAATGCCTGGTGGGTAGAAAGCGTTGTATGCATCGCGGGCAACACTCCAGAAGTTGGTCTTGAATACCTCTCCAGTCGTTGCATTCATGCTCGAATAGACCGGACCGGTTAGTGCTGAGTTAATGCCGCTTAGAATCGGATCACTTGGGTTAGAGGCGGCTGAGTAATAGACATCCACATCATTCGGACCAAGGATATCAGGCTCCTGACCCCGTCTTATCACGGTTGCATGCAGCACATTGAATGGTGGCAGGATGCTTGAAATACGGGTATCGAAATCACCACAGTGCATACCCAGATCATTCACCGCAAAGACACGATAGTCATTGGTATTGATCAGAGGTTGTTCAGGGACAGGCTCACCCGGAATACCATTTTGACTGGTGGAGTTAATCGAAACATTTGGAATACCAACCACTGGTGGTTCACCATCAACCACAGCAATGGTCATCGTATCGGATGAAGCACCTTTTGGGTCAGTAACGGTCAGTAGTACATCATAATCACCAGCATCAGCATAGAGATGTGAGGGGTTGGCATCAGTACTGCTATTGCCATCACCAAAATCCCATAAATAGCTTAAGTCACCATTTTCAGGATCGCTGGAACCGTCGCTGGAAAAATTTATGGATTGCTCGAGGCTGCCTGTATAAGGGCCATTCGCATTGGCAATCGGAGGTAGATTCTCACCACCGCTGTCACCACCGCCATTGTCGCAGTTATCCGGCGCTGAGTGTACGCTCAATATTTCCATAACACCATCTGAAGTACGCTGTGCACTCACTTCACAAGGCACCTCAGTATCGTCTTTTATCCTAGACCTAAAGCGCCAATCATCATCTTTGGAGGTGACTGACCCAATAACCTCTTTAGTCGCCGTATTGGTGATAATAACTTCTATACCCTGACCACCCTTACCTTTGACAACCAAGTGGTTTTTTTCATCTTTCCAGATGGCTTTTTCAATCGAAAAACTGGACTCATCCGATGCTAAAAGACCTTGAGAAAATAAGGTAATTAATCCTAGATATATGGTGGTGGTAAAAACTACTCCAATGGACTTAATTTTATTCATAGACTCAATACCCCTAAGAATCATTTGGTCGTTAGGTAAACGCCTATTTGCAGATTGCAAGGTCCATTCACGGCTGCGCGGGCGGACAGATACCATAAAAATTAGCAGTTAATACTTAAGATTCGATTAAGTCAGGGAGGAACAGTGTCACAATTAAACCCTGCCCAGCTTGCCGATCACTCAAGGTAATGCTGCCTTGGTGAAGTTCACATATCTCCTGAACAATAGAGAGGCCCAATCCACTACCACTTTCAGTCTCACCAGGAAGTCTGTTCAAACGTTCGAAAACCCATTTCTTTCTATCATCCGGAATCCCAGAGCCGGAATCTTCCACAAATATCTGGACACCTTTCTTTGTTGTAGATATGCGGACAGAAACCCCACTTTCATTCGGGGTAAACTTAATCGCATTATTCACCAGATTACCCAGCAGAATGGCTATCATCTGCTGATTGCCTCTAATCTTTATTTGATTTTCAGATACCAACTCCATATCGATATTTTTTCTCAGAGCCATTGGTGAAATCTCAGAAAGTACATCTTCAGTTACAGCCACAAGATCAAATATCTCAAACTCTTTTCTAATCTTTTCAGGTTCTATAGAAGCTAAAATAAGTAACTGATTAACGACATGATTAAGGTGTTTTAATCCTTTTTCAATATGCTGTATTCCTTTTTCACGTTCAGCATCTGTGCGCCCGGTTACACTAGACTGCAACTGCACCAACATACCGGCTATTGGCGTACGGAGTTCATGTGCAACATCTGCTGTGAAACGATTGTTTCGTTCGATTGATAGCTTAAGCCTTGCGAGTAAGGCGTTTAACTCATCCACAAGATAGGAGGCCTCTTCTGGAACTTTTTCAGCTGACACTGGATTCAGGTTGTCGTAGTCACGCTCTGCGATCAAACGTGAAACAGATTGTAATGGACGAAATCCTTGCTGAATAATGAACCACAGCATTCCGGACAAAGGTAAAACAATAAGTAGTGGCTTCACCACATCCTTAACAAAGGAACTCACCAACTTTCGACTGATTGCATGAGCTCGAGCAACATGCACCCGATAGTTATATTCGACAATATTATAGGTATATACCCGCCAACCCTCCCCAGCAAAAACACTATCCGAATAACCATCGACAATATCTGTAGTCAACGGGTGTTCCGGGGCTTGAGGCCCGCGTATGACTAACTTATTTTCATTTGACCAGACTTGTAGTAGCAACGGAAAACTAACACCTACTTCATTCAGGTTAACCTGGTAATCATCCAGGTCGAACTCCTCTAATTCATGCTTTGTTCCAACCGCCAGTAACTCTGCCATCAGTTTTAATTCAGCATCATAGACCTGATTGATATCACGACTGGTTCGCCACCAAGTAAACCAAAAGGTTGTACCCCATAGCAGCAATATTGATAGTGAAATCATAAGCAGCAATCGCAAGCGAATCGATCGGATGTACATTCCGTATTCCTTGTTATGCAGTTATAGATGGGGTTCTAATGCCCGAAACATTAACTGTGTTATGCCAAATCGAAACCAAGCTCTTCCAGACTCATATTAAGGGCCCCTCTATTAATTTGCAGCAGATAACTACTTATCCCCTACCACATGGATACCACAGACAAATTGATTAGATTACTTTAAGCCACAGAGCAGCAAATTTCTGCAGCATGCGATGATTAAAGATGAATCTGAAGAGCTGACTTTTACTATTTTTTATGGTGCAGAAATTTTCGTCTAACGCTTGGCATAAACACCCGGCTTCTCTATCACATAGCCCACGCCACGCACAGTACGTATCGGATGATCACCCAGCTTCTTGCGCAAATGGTGAATATGCACCTCTATTGCATTACTCTCTACATCATCTTCCAGACAGTATACTTTTTCACTGAGTTTTCGACGTGACATGACCCGCCCCATGTTCTCCATCAGGCTATGCAGGATATCGAACTCTTTAGCTGACAACGCCACTGAACTGTTTTGAATCGTCACCGTATGAGCGGAAGGATCCAACACCAGATCACCGTGGCGAAGCATCTCAGCCTCTTGCCCGCTGTGTCGACGGTGTAAAGCTCGGATTCGAGCACAGAGTTCATCGATATCGAAGGGTTTGACCACATAATCATCGGCACCACCATCCAGTGCCTGCACCCGATCCACAACTTCGGAGCGTGCAGTCAGAACCAGAACCGGGATCTGATTGCCTTCAGATCGCAAGCGAGCCAATACTTCAAGACCTGATAACCAGGGTATATTCAGATCAAGCAGCAACACATCATAGTGGCCGCTTTTAATCGACTGCATGGCTGACAGACCATCACGCACCCAATCGATACCCAACCCACGACGCTCCATAACGGTCTTAATACCGTCACCCAGCATCTCATCGTCTTCGACCAACAGTAGATTCATGTTCACCGACATACGTCCCCCGCGCAACAATATGTCACCGACCAAGTAGAGAGGCTATCTTTTTTGCTCATCAGCTATGAGCCTTTGCCTTTCTCCTAGTATCAATGATAGGACTATCGTCCATCCGGCCTAACGATAATGAAGGGCTTTCGACTCGACCCTGTCAGGCTTATAAGTTCGCTCCTGCCAAACCTAATAAGCCCGGTTCAAGCATAGCAACTCATTTGGACAATTATGCAATAATTGGGAATTATATACCAATTCTTAGATTATTTATTAATTTTCAGTGTGATTCAGAGCACATTTAAGAATATCATTCCTCTGAGCGCACCGATTCTGCTGCGCCACAGCTACCATATCTCAACTCAAAATATCAGTGATTATCAATCAAACAAGCAGGAAGAATGCTACTGCGGCCGCAGTAACTAAACTGATAGTCGTGGGCAGGGTCACCAGCATAACACCACTCCCCAGCATCAAATAGGCGGTCTCCACCACCAGAATCCCCATCGCGATACCCAACGCCCGAGGCGTATGCATCCATTTGGTTACTCCGGCCAGAGAAATAAACGCCAATCCCAACAGGGCCGCTCCCATCATCCCGGCAAAAGCCTGGTTCACCGGCTCGGTGCTGAAAAAGCCGACGATCAAATAAGGATCGACAATCAGGATCACCCCCCACAGGGTCAACATAACAATCGCTAGAATCAGAGCCAGACGCTGCAATACCCGATTAGGCATAGCCTTCCCCTAGATTATCTTTTAATTATCATATGATTATAGAAAATTTCTCAATCGAATGACAGCGAAAGATAGCAATAATTGCGATGCAGTTCCATTAGTTCTCACAATGTTCTATACTCCAATCGCGACAAACGGAACTTTTAGAGAACAGAATATGCTGACCGCCACACAACATAAAACTCTGGCCTTTATCCGCCGCTATCTGAAGCGGCGCGGATATGCCCCATCGCTGATTGAAATCGCTGAGGGGATTGGAATCACCTCCAAAGGCACCGCCCACCGTCATGTTCAAGCCCTGGCCGAAGCAGGACGCATCCGCCTGATTCCCGGCCGCAAACGCGGCATCGAAATGGTCGATGACGCGGAGCTGTCGAAGTTCAGCCTCCCCATGCTGGGCAGCATCGCTGCCGGTCGACCGATCGAAGCCATAGCCGGCCAGGAGCGCCTTGACCTGGCCGAATATCTGACCGGCCCAAACCGCTACGCCCTCCAGGTCAAGGGGGATTCCATGATCGACATCGGCATACTTGACGGTGACCTGGTCATTATCGAGCGCTGCGACACCGCAGATGACAATGCCATTGTCGTCGCGTTGATCGATGACCAGGAGGCCACCCTGAAACGCCTTAGACGCCTCAAAAGCGGTCGCATCAAGCTGATTGCCGAGAATCCCGATGTTCCTCCCATGATCTATGCCGCTGACAGGGTGAGAATTCAGGGGGTTCTGGTCTGTCAGCTCAGACAGTATCACTAACGTAATACGCCAATGCGGTTTGACGACACATGCCCTGACAGCTATTGGTCTCGGGCCATCATCCTAGTGGATATGAATGCCTTTTTCTGTAGCGTAGAGCAGATTGACCATCCCGAGCTACAAGGACTTCCTATCGGCATTACCAATGGCTCCCAGGGAACCTGTATCATCACCAGCTCCTATGAGGCTCGATCCTATGGCGTACGAACTGGTATGCGCCTGAAAGAGGCTCAACGAATCTGTCCGGAATTTCGCCAGGTCCCCTCTCACCCGGAGCGCTACGCCCAGGTATCCTCCCGTATCATGGAATCACTCGCGGACATCACGCCCGACCTGGAAGTCTTCTCTGTGGATGAGGCCTTTCTCGATATCACCCGCTGCCAACGCCTGCTCGGTACGCCACAACAGATTGCCCACAAGGTGAGAAAGGCGGTATCGGACGCCTCGGGGGGCATGCTCTGCTCGGTTGGCGTCAGTGGCGACAAAACCACCGCCAAATATGCTGCCAAACGAAACAAACCCAATGGGCTGACCATTATCCCCCCCGGCTTGGCCCGTTCCGAGCTGGCCAGAATCCCGGTTACCGAGTTGTGCGGCATCGCTCGTGGTATTGGTCGCTATCTGGCAGAACGGGGGGTATATAGCTGCGGTGATATGCAGCGCCTGCCAATCGGTGAGATCGGACGACGCTTCGGAAACCCCGGACGGCGCATCTGGCTAATGGCTCAGGGGCTCGATCCTGATCCGGTTCATACCGACGTTGCCGCCCCTAAATCCATAGGCCACGGCAAGGTCATGCCGCCCAACACCAAAGACAGGAAGATCATCGACACCTTCCTGCTGCACATGACCGAAAAAGTGGCATCCAGACTACGTCTACACCAGTTTCGCGCCACCCACTTCTATATCGGAGTTCGACTCGAAGCCGGTTTCCTCAGTCGCAAATATCGCTGCGACCCGCCCACTGACCACGCTCCTGACATTTTGGCCATGTGTGATGATCTGCTCGACAACCACTGGGCAGGAGAAGGCTGTTTTCAGGTACAGGTGACAGCACTCGATCCGAAACCAACTGGCTACCAGGCCGATTTTCTAAACCCTGGACAACAGCAGAGGGACCGGCTCAACCAGGCCATGGACAACATCAACCGACGCTACGGCGAATTTACCCTGGCCCCAACCCGTCTGCTCGGACGCTCCCAAATGCCCAATGTCATCGCTCCGGCCTGGAAGCCCTCCGGCCATCGGGAGACGATTCTGATGAATGGTTCAAAATCCTGAATGATGAATTTAAGCTGATTAAGATGTGTACTGCCATCTACTACGCTTCCAGCAATCAAGAGTTTCGCACAGAGTTTCCCGATCCCCGGGCCTGTCTGCCGGTGATCAAAAAACAGGGAGGCATTGCCCTGTTACCCTGGGGAAGAAGAAAACAGCAGACAGGCAAACTCCCCCTCGGCGGATGGGCGCGACTCGACGCCATCTATGGTGGACATTGGGATCGGTGGCGGCCTCTTCCAGTCAAGCTCGATATACGTCAGTTCATGGAGGTGGATTTTGAAGGAAACCGACGCTGGTTTGATGTCACATCAGGCAAGTGGATTCAGGGGCTGATCGCTCACTGCCATCATGAACGACGTGTCTATGTGGTCACCATTACACCAGAACTGGACGATTCCGAGTACGAGCGCTGGCCAAGAATACTCAGTGCCGGAAATCGGTCAAAATCACCTGTTGCAGCTGACTTTGGCACATACTAACCAGGCCATAGATATTATGGCGTCTCCTCTGCGAGTAGCTGTTTGATATAAGCCACCACTTCATCACTATCCCATTCAACAGGACCAATCGCTTTAAACCTCATTCGACCAGATGAATCTATAAGAAAACTACTCGGATAGACCTTGATACCCCAAGCATCAGCAACCGCCTTTTTTTGATCGAGCAAAACAGGAAAATTGAGTTCCAGCCTAGTTGCTATTCGCTCTACTCTAGCCCTCTTCTCTTTGACATTGACAGCAAGTACGACCAGCCTATCTGAAGAGATTGTCTCCACCAACCTGGTCATTGAAGGCATCTCTTCAATACAAGGTGGACACCAGCTTGCCCAGAAATTAACCAGAACCACTCTCCCATTTAAGCCACTCAGGCTATATTTTTGATTGTTGATATCAAATAACTCAATGCTATTAGCCTCTTTAGATGGCTTTATCTCTTCTAACCATCCCCCATTGGCAGAAGTTAAAAGCATGAACAGAAGTGAAGCAGTAATGAGTCGTTGATAGACAATTCGCATAAATATTTCTGAGTTTAAGTGCGTAACAGGGCCAGTTGGTCGTAGGGTCTGCGTCAAAATTCTTCTAGTGTAAAATCATTATTTCACCATGGAACAACTTATAGCATCCGACTTTGTTTTTTATATATTGTTCAATTTACACCCTCTATAGATCAAAATACACCCTATCAATAAACGAAGCACGACTCTCTCAGTTGCTATAGTTTCAAAAAAGAGTTGGGATGATTAACATTTTCACTTTGAAATTTAATATCACCATTCAATTAAGTACTTTATTTCTTTTTTTGTTCTACAAAAGACTAATATTGTTTGTTGTATTTAAGTTTTTATATTATTCGCAGCAACTATTTCTTAAAGTTTTATATACAAGTGTCGATTAAACAGATGGAAATGGAATCTAAATCAAACAGCAAGGATTCACTGATCATTTCGATAACCGGTGCAAGCAAAAGCAGCATTAAGTAAAACACCTGCGTTTATGAACTCATCAGCGGTTCTGCCAAGGGAATACCACTCTGGATTCCATCAAAATAAGTAGCAGTAAATAATAGTGCCTATAGGCGGCTTGTAGGCAAATAATAGTATCACCTGAAATATAACAACAATCAGGGTGAATATAGGATATATGTAATATACCAAGGGGACTTGCTATGCTGTCGCTATCTCGTTTTTCTTCTATTCGTACAAAACTATGGCTTGGTTTCGGGCTGGTATTGTCCATCTTTTCAATTAGCTCAGTGATTACATTATTGAGTCTTAATGAAGTCAATCGCGATGTGGACAAAGTCATAACCACCAATCAGCCGACAATTTTATTGGCAAAAGATTTAACATTACATATTGAGCAGGCTACCGCATCACTTGGTTTCTATATGGTAACGAAAGAAAATTACCATTTGGAAGGCTATACAGAGGCACTTAAAAGAACTAAAGAAGTACTTAGTCTATTAAATAACGCAACCCTACGTAATCCTGAAATTGATTATGATGAAGCACTGAATTTGGTAAAGGAAGAGATTGACGCATTCGAAGAGACCGCAAACATTTTATTGCAAAAAACATCTTCTTTTGAGGAGAATTTTCCTGGTATCTCCTATGCCAACCAGTTTATCAATCCATTAAGCAGAAACTTCATGCAGCTTACGACACAGATGATTATGTCCGAAATGGATGAGGATTCTGAGGAAGGGCGTAAGCAACTTTTAGCTGATATTGCAGAATTGAGATTTACCTGGAGTCAGGTAATGAATGGTATCCGTGGATACCTGGCTTTCAGAAACAAGAATAATATAGAGGATATGAATCTGTACCTTGGGCAGGTGGAATCACTACTTAAGAAGCTTTCAGATCGTGAAGAGATACTTACACTTGAGCAGGTTGATGCACTCGATATTTTTATAGCAAATATCGTTATCTTTAATAAGCATTATAAAAAATTACTAGAAATACATAGCAGTGATCAGTGGCGTAGTGATGCCGCACTGGTACGCAACGAATTAAATGTTGATCTACAGGCAATTCAAACCAATCTTGCAGATCTTGCTGGAGAGCTTCAGACATCAATAGATCACACTAGCGAGTCCTTAACTGAGAATACCCAATTCGTATTTGATTTAGTGATCATTCTGTTAATCATCGGCCTGATAGTTGGGTTTGCAATTAGTTGGTTTATTGCTAACTCTATATCCATACCTATTACAAAAGCAACAAATACCATGCAAAATATTGCAGATGGCGATGGTAACCTGATGAACACCCTTGACCAATCTGGTAATGATGAATTAGCGATGTTAGCAGCAAGCTTTAATGTATTTGTTGGTAAAATAAGAGACCTTATCAGGCAGACTGCTCACTCAACCGAATCTGTTATTAATGCAGTTGCTCAAACCAGTGAAAGCTCGAGCCGAATTATTAATGGTATACATAACCAAGAGAGACAAATAGAGCAAGTTACAACCGCAATGAACCAAATGACCTCCTGTATTAGTGATGTAGCTAAGAATGCAACTATTGCTGAAGAGGCGGCTAAAACTGCTAATGAAGAGACTCATAGTGGATGTTCTATTGTACGACAAACATCTGACGCCATCGAAGAACTTGCAAGTGAAGTAAAGAATGCAGAGCATTCTATTAAGAGAGTTGAGCAGGAAAGCTTGCATATTGGTAGCGTTCTTGATGTTATAAAAAGCATCGCTGAGCAGACCAACCTGCTAGCACTCAATGCAGCAATAGAAGCTGCACGAGCCGGGGAACAAGGCCGGGGTTTCGCAGTTGTAGCTGATGAAGTACGCAGTCTGGCTACAAGAACGCATGAATCTACCGGTGAAATACAAAGTATGATTCAGTCACTTCAAAATGGCACACAAGAAGCAGTTGCTGTTATGACCTCTGGTCGAGCAAAGGTAGAGGCCAACGTAAAACTTACCGGTGAAGCTTTAAATTCACTTAATACGATAAATAGAGCAGTAAACACTATTAATCAGATGAATACTCAAATTGCAACAGCTGCAGAGCAACAGTGTGCCGTTGCAGAGGAGATTAACAACAATATTTCTAATATTAACAATAGCAGCAAGTTAAATACTACGGAAGCCAATACTACTGCTGACACAGTCAACTCCCTGGGATCGTTTGCCTCAGCCCTGCAAATGGTTGTACAGCAATTTAAATTTTCTGGAGACAGCAGTTTAGATTTTAGTGCAGCTAAATCTGCACACATAGCCTGGAAAGCGAGACTACGTTCGTTTCTCGATGGCATGGAGTCCCTATCGAGAGATGAAGCAGTATCACATCATAATTGTGCATTCGGAAAATGGTATTATAGTGAAGGATTAAAGCAATATGGTGATAGCTCTGAAATGCAAGCTATTGAACAACCACATCACGACCTTCATGATCTAATCAAGGAGATTATTAGCTCCAAAGAAAATGGTGATAAAGAGAAAGCTGAATATCTATACACAAAAATTTCACCAATATCCAGCCAAATTGTTAATCTATTAGAACAGGTCGAAGAGTCGATATCCAGTAAGAGCTAGTTATAAATAGTTAGTTATCAAACATAGACTGCTTATCCATTTGTATGGTAGTTGATAATAGACTTCTATTATCAACTATTATTTTGGATTAGCTCTATTGTGACTTATCTATTTTTTAATAGAATGCAACCCCATTATAGTGACAATGAGCTTTTTTTCGTTAGTTACTCTTGTCGATTAAGATTTAATGGATATAGTAGAATTTTTGAAAGTAATTAGCAGATATTTAGTACATGGCCGAGTATCATTTTAAGTTCTCTAATTTATTTACGCCAAATCTGCACACCAATAGCCACAATTCCAAGAGCAATTCCTGAAGAGAGCACCATCCTCGCAAACCATTCTGGCCAGGCGGGTTGCGGTGTTATTAATGCAAAAAAACCAATAACAACTAACCAGAATGCCACCTTTCCTAATAGCGCGAATTTTAACAAGATAACCTCTTAACTTGCTCTATATTCTGATTCATTATTTTATATCTATAATCAGTTAAACTATCAATTCTTTTATTCAAAATAGTGTATTTGTATGCGCGATATACTCAGGCGTCATTATAATAGGTTCTTGTTTGATTTCACACCCATTATATGCATAATCATATTCAACTCCTCACCATAATATTCCACCAATAAGTTGATATTATCATTCAGTTCTGTCCTTGCAAACCACATACTCTGTTGATGTTCGAAATAAAAGGCTTGATAGTGAATGAGACTTGGCCTCCCTGTTCCATCCAGAAATCGCCTGAGAGTTGTTACAACTGTTAGACCTGGTATTGATGTCTGTTCTATTTGAAATTTATTTATTACCTCCCCTAATCGAGGACCGTCGCTGTCAATTATTCTGTAGAAGTGTTGAATCAGATTATTTTCATTATAAGCAGCAAGGGGAAATAGAGTGACTGTCAAACGATCACCCTCTGACAACCCATAAAGTTTGATTATTTTTATTCCAGAACTCTCTAAGGTTATCCAGTCTACCTCTTCTGAGATAATTGGTTGTGATACTACCCATAACAATAGAGCTAGAAGAAGATTTGATATACGCACTTCTGATTCCTCCACTTTACCTTCACATAGAATTGTTATTAATTCTTAAAAAGTGAAAAATAAAGAGAGTCACCTCTCGATTTCCAGATCTAATAATTATTTTCTTAGAATATATTTCTAACACTTCCTGTGTGTACTCCATTCAGATATTCCATTCTTAAAATAGCGCTTTAATAGTTTCTATAATATTATACTATTCAATAATTAACGGAAACTATTTCTAATGCCGCATCTTTATTATGTTCACGATCCAATGTGCAGTTGGTGCTGGGCTTTCAGACCTACACTCTCAAAACTGATAATAAGTTTACCAGATTCAATAACCTACAGTTATCTTCTAGGTGGTCTGGCTGCAGATTCAGAAGAGCCTATGGAAATGGATATGCAGGAAAGATTAAGGAATACCTGGTTGACTATTCAGCAAAAGTTACCCAAGACCGACTTCAACTATAATTTTTGGTTAAATAATGTACCTCGCCGCTCAACCTATCCTGCATGTCGAGCTGTCATCGCCAGTAGAAAAATGGACCCAGCATTAGAAGAGCAGATGATACTTTCTATTCAACAGGCATATTACATGGAAGCAAGAAATCCATCTGATAATTCGACACTGGTTGAAATAGCAGGTGAAATTGGCCTGGATAGATCTATTTTTCAAAACCTGTTGAATAGTGAGTCTATTAACAACAGTCTATTAGATGAGATTGAGCAATCAAGATTGATGGGGATAAACAGTTTTCCTGCTCTTGTACTGAAAATTGAGGATGGATATTGGCCGATCGCCGTCGACTATCATGATGAGAATAGTATGTTAGATATTATTCACCAACTATTTACCTGATATCTAGTGTACCTCGCCATAGATTCTGTACCATTCAGAGCCGCCCCATTACGTCAGATCAAGGCGTGGCTCGCAGGGAATGGCAGGCCCTTTACAAGAGCCACAACGCAGAGCAGGCGTATTGGGCCGACCCCTCCGGGCGAGCCTGGAAGGGGTTATCCGCGGTGTTATGCCTCTTGGCAAGGGAGGGGCCATTCCCTTCGAGTCATGCCTTGCACCCCAAGGTCACTTCCTTCGGGGCGCGGCTAACCCCTTCCAGACTCGCTGAATGGTACAGAATCTATGACGAGGTACACTAGCAAGCATGTTAAACTTAGACGAGAGCCTTCAAACTATTTGATTAACCTGAAGAATAGACATTTAATCACATCATACCGATTTAAGGCATGGATTGCCGATAATCGCCAGCTGTTGTGAATCCTGCAATACTTGAATATAAAAGCAATGAATTATGTTGACTGATAAAAATATAGATAGACTACGCAAAGATATTTCATTTACTGCCGATCTCAATGGAGAAAAACTATTAATTCACTCCACTTGGGGCATTTTCTCACCTAAGGATATTGATGAAGGTACCCAGCTATTGATCAATAACTTACATATAGAGCCAGAGTTTGACTGCATGGATCTGGGTTGTGGTTATGGCCCAATAGGACTTTACATGGCAAGACGTGCAGCACAAGGCAGAACTTTGATGGTTGATAAAGACTTTATGGCTATCGAGTACAGTAATGCCAATGCCGCTAGAAATAATATATCCAATGCTAAAGCTATGTTAAGCAACGCATTTGACCATATTGACTCTTCATTACGCTTTAACGTAATTGCCTCAAATATACCTGCAAAAGTAGGAAAAGAGATGTTGAGCATAATTCTCTATGATGCCAAACAGAGACTCAAACCTGGGGGTAAACTCTATGTAGTTACCATCAATGGTTTACGACAATATATGAAACGTAATTTGAATGAGATTTTTGGTAATTATAAAAAACTAAAACAGGGAAAGACCTATACTGTAGCCATGGCTGAAAAACATTAACACAAGCCTCTGTTTATTTTCAGTTTAATTATTAAACAGGTGATTCAACATGTCGTCATAAGTCGAAATGTACCTCGCCTGCCTGCATCGAGGTTTCAAAATGCCGCTGCAGTCCCAATCTACAGGCAAGCGCACTTCTGCCACTCGAAAAATCAGTATGTTAGGGCCCAACTCCATCAGACAGCTGCTTTAAGACATGTGAAACAGCAACCAACCCAAAACTGGCTGTTACGGTCATAGCAGAGCCATATCCACCGCAGTTTAGTGAGCCATCAAGTCCATCTGGCCTTGCAAGGCATACCTCTCCTTCACTATTAGGATATTTTTGTTGTTCGACTGAATATACACATGGCACACCAAATCGACGTTTCAAATTAGAAGGGAATCCGAACTCTTTTCTCAATAATTTACGAGTCTTAGACAAAAGAGGATCCTGTTCACTTCGACTCAAATCAGAAATACCTATTTTTGTAGGATCTATCTGCCCACCAGCACCACCTAATGTTATCAAAGGTATCTTTTCTCTTTTACAGTAATCTATTATTGAGGCTTTGGTTCTGTAGTTATCAATACAATCCAGTACATAGTCAAAGTTATCGAGTAGTAAATCAGATAGATTCTCTGCTTCAACATACTCCTCAACTGCAGTGACTTGACAATCTTGATTTATTTGTTTGATTCGCTGAGACAACACTAAGACTTTAGCTTGGCCAAACTCCTTCTCAAGCGCAGGCAATTGACGGTTGACATTAGATTCAGCCACATGATCTAAATCGTATAGGGTCAATTTACCAATACCACTACGAGCAAGAGCTTCGACTGCCCACGACCCCACCCCACCAACGCCTATAACTGCAACATGCGATTTTAGAAATCTTTCAAGGCCACTTTGACCGTAGAGACGTGCAATACCTCCAAACCGTCTTTGATAATCCATATTTTACTCTGCCAAAGCCATTCTTGGATATTGATTGAAATGTATAAATTTAATGAATAATTTTACCGTAATCAGTAGCTATGAGCATTACTCTTTTTTCGAATCAATAATTCGGTTGAGATATCATGAGCTTTCTTGTTTTACTAATTCATTAAGTTGCTGAATAAATTGCTGATGCATCTGCCGTAACTCATCAATCCTACTCTTTACACTATCTTGATGCTCACTGACTGACAGATTATAGAGTTCCTGACCTAACAGATGTATACGTTCATGGCACTCTCTTAAGTTTGAATACTTTTTAAGGTGTCCATATTGAAAATATCCATTTCCATAAAACCAACGACCGAATGAACAACTATGACTGTCTAAAAGAAGCCTTTGTGATGTTGAAGGTGGTTTTGAAAGAATATCAACAGCATTTTCAATCCACTGCTCGTGGCTGTTTATGGCCTCTTCTATATCCGAGTTACTGGCTTTTTCAAGTCTTTTTTTCAAATATTGCCATTCATCATCACTATCCCAAGCATTTAACCACCCAGGTATATTCTCAGCAGGCATTGGTCTTGCTATACCATACCCCTGCCCTAATTGACATCCAAGTCTTAGCAATGCAGCACCATGTTCAATACTTTCAACACCCTCAGCAATAACCGGATGATGATAGGCTTGAGCCAGTCTAACTACACTATCAACAATTGCCAAATCCTGTGGATCCTCGAGCATATCGCAGACAAATGAGCGATCTATTTTGAGCGTATTTACTGGGAGTCTATGAAAATAGGTCAAAGATGAATAACCTGTTCCAAAATCATCTAAAGTTATCTGCAAGCCTAAATCCTGACAGCTTACCAGTGATTTAATTATACGGTTTAAATCTTGAATAGAGGTAGTTTCAAGTATTTCCAGTTCAAGTTTTTGAGGCTTTACTGCACTATATTTTGCAAGTGCAGTTTTTATATGATTGATAAATTCTGTGTGCTGTAGGTGATGAGGGCTGATATTTATACTTACAGATAGATCAATACCAGCCAATTGCCACTCTAATATTTGCGCAAGTGCAGTACCTAAAACCCACTGACCAAGTTCGATTTCCAGCTCAGTATTTGTCAGATTATGTAGAAAAGCACCTGGCGCAACCAATCCTTCATCTGGGTGAATCCATCGAATCAATGCCTCTACACCTATCACCTGTCCACTATACATATTTACTTTTGGCTGATAGTAAAGTGTAAATTCCTCATTGGTAAAAGCTTTCTCTAGACGCTGATAATTTTCGCGATATGCCTTAACTTGCCTGTCCTGTTCCGGATCAAAGAGATGAAAGCAATTTTTACCTCTTTCCTTTGCGATATACATTGCCTGATCTGCATGCCGTAGTAGTAAATCTGCATCTGAATTATCTGAAGGAAAGAGTGTATAGCCTATACTTGCCGAGACCTCAACCTCAACACTATCCACTTGAATCGGTAATGAGATATTTTCCATTACTCTCTGCAAAATTACTTCACATGCGACTAAATTTGTAAGCTCGGTAAGAATCAGTACAAATTCATCACCACCAATCCTTGATACAGTGTCTCCAGCACGAACGGTCATTTGTAATCTTTGCCCGATCTCTATTAAGACCTGATCCCCAGTATCATGACCATAGGTATCATTAATCGGCTTAAATCCATCAAGATCCAGATAGCAAACTGCAACCTGCATATCGTTACGCTTCGCTCTTACGATAGCTTGATTCAAACGATCTGCCTTTAGTAATCGGTTCGGTAGACCAGTTAAAGCATCATAATGTGCAATTTTATCTAGTTCAGCTTCCGCTTTTTTTCGATCGGTAATATCGTGTATTATTGAGTAGAGTACCAGCCTTCCTCCCCACTCTATTGGTCCAGAATGGACTTCGACATCGCGAACTGTGCCATCAACCAATGTATGTTTAAAATAAAAGTGGCTTCGTTCTTCTCGATCTGCCAATTTCATCTCATGAGCAATCTCAATCTCGCTCAAGGTATTAATATCGCTAATATTCATTCCCAACAATTGATCACCGCTGTAACCATAATAAGACTCAGCAGCTTGATTCGCGGCAAGAATTTTACCGGTTACTGGATCGATGGTAAGCATCACAGCTTTACTTTTTTCAAATAGCATTCTGAAACGTTCTTCACTATTGCGAAGTGCTTCAGTAAGTTCTTTTTCCCGCTCCAGAGCATGAATCAACTCTTTATTGCTATCCTTCAATGTAAGATTTGCACTTGCAAGCTCTTGTGTTCTTATATCAATCTTTTCTTCAAGTTCTTGGCTGGAATTTTTAAGTGCTTTGATCTGTGACTTGAGTATTTCTCCCATCTTATGTAGTGATATTGATAGTCTACCAATTTCATCTCTACCGTCTACTTCTGAAATCTTCTCAAATTTACCTTTTGCTATTGATTCAGCATAATCAGAAAGGCGCGATACAGGCTCAATAATCGATCTACGAAGAAACAGATTAAGAAGAAGTGCTATTGAGAGAAAAGTAATAACAACATTAACAAGAATCTGAGTAATTGCACCCTTAACCTTATCGTCAACAATCGAGGTAAGAAAGCCTAGCCGAACTGCACCTACATAACTACCATTCTGTCCAAATAGTGGTATAGCCACATCATAATAATGCTCACCATCAAAACGATTGTATACCTGCCAAATTGGCTTTCTAACACTCAGGATTCTTGTTGTTACCGGGTCATTAAAATGCCTGCCGATTAAATCTGAATTGCTATGAAAAAGGGCCATTCCGCTTTCATCTACTACTGTTGCATAAGCAATATGACTATTTTTATCCACCACCTCTGCCAGTTTTTTATCCATGCCAGACAATGAATCCAAGGGTAGCCCCAGAGAAAGCAACTCAGTCAAAAGACTCTCTATGCTATGCCCGATACCAAAACTACCTGTTAAAAGTGCATCAGTATACTTACTACGAAAACTTAATATATTGAGCATGGAACTTATCAGTAATGATATGGCTAACACACCAATCGTGATGAGTAATATTTTTCTGTTCAGCCCCATATTTCAACAGCCACTATGATTTCTATTTACTTGGAGGAGACCTATTTTATGAGAGGTTCTAATCAACCCACTATCCTCAATAGCTCTATTATCAGCACTCAAAAAATGATAAGAAAACATCACTAGAGATCGAATCAGGTATCTCATTGAACTATATTTTTTCCAGAGAGTTGCAAAATGCCAACTGGTACGCTTATTCCAAAACGTTTTGCCTTAGTCAAATCAACTGCATATCCATAACGCGCTGGCCATTTGGGTTCAATTTTCTGAACTTTATAATCTTCAAACAGATCACGGATCATCACCGCCACTTGCCGCCCGATGCTCTCGAGACAGGGAAATACGACAGCAGTTGCCCCCCAGCGTGACACCACATCGCTTTTAACCAAACCAATCAATGGTTTATCCGCGAAGGATTCAACTGTTTTCGCGAAATACTCGCGTGCGCCTAACTGATCGTTCGGTTTCAGAAAGGCATCCACTTTATCATTCAATTCCTTGATAAGCGGTATAGCAAACTCTGCCATTTGTTGATCACCATTTTTTCCAGTTACCAATGGAACAGCCCGAAATAAAACCTCAACATCATCAAATGCAGGATCTTTCTCCAATAACTCCCTGATCCATCGATTGTAACTTTGCGATTGAGGCATATCGGCATAGATTAAGCCAAATGTATGAGCGTCAGGCATCAATTGGCGCAGGAATAAAAACCTTGATCTAACCGGTACTGGATAACTGACTCCAGTAAAATTAGCTTTCGGAGATTGGTCGAAATCGTCAATTACACCAATACCGACGGGATCAGTTGGCGCTCCAAAAACTACGGGGATTTCACTATTCCACACTACATGCTTTGCAGAAATTGTTGCAACGGTTCCGCCGACATAGATCACATCGTATTTAGTGGACAACTCCTTTCTGAGTATCGCCTCTCCTAGCACCACATCGTTTTCTGCAATACCGTATGTGATATGTAGATTCTCTCCCTCTCGATAACCATGGTCAGACAGTGATTCGATCAGCGATATTCGAACATCTTGATAGGGGCTACCACTTTGAGAGTCGAGGATAAGTAACCGATAGACACGCCCAGGCTCTGGAAAACAGTGTGCTAGTATCGGAAGACACATTCCGATAAGCGCTATAATTTGAAGGAAAATAATTTTTTTAGTCGTATACATCTACCATCACCAACGGTAGATGACCAAGCATCTAAGATGCCAAACGAATCTGGCACATTCACAGGGGATCATCGCTGTTAACTCCAAATATCTCAATCTTAGAAACAGATAGCCATTTCAAGTTTTGTTAGTGTCCTACACCACAAACCAATTTCGATGAGATAAAGATTAACTTAAGGAGCCTCTGTATATGTTTAGTTCGAGTATGAAGCAGTATGAAAGGTTCTGCAGCACTATGAAATGCATGTTTTACAAACTACAACCATGCTTTTAAAAACACCGGAGCAAAATCTTTCGCATGCTACAAAGCAAATCACGAAAATCAGAGGTTCCTTAAAGATACGCTGGCTTTCCTGATCCTCTGGAACGCCTACAGGCTGTGCAGATGTTATTTCCTACACATTTCAACTTAACAATAGCGTAAATTATACGCTACAAAGAGAACTTTGCACCTGAGATCTTGTTTCCGACTGACCCTGCTTCAATATAAAGCACGCTTTTAGTCGTTTAATTCTTTTTTGGAATTTTATAAAAATTTCTTGTAGTAATTTTACCTGTTACATCTTGTTACAACGGGTTACACCCCTGAGAGGATCTTCTCATCCCAATGCCTCACAATATTTCCTGTAAGACGATGGATGAATCGTTGGCAGCTATGACATAAGGGCACCTCTATTACTTGTTTATGCCCTCTGTGTGACCTGCGCATGTAGCTGTAAGGCATGAGCCGAAGCAGAATGGTTGTTCCATTCTCAAGCATCACAACGCAGCAGATACATCTTCAGGCCCCGCCCTACGGGGCTTTACGACCCGTCCAGACTCTACGTTGCGCTTTTTCGACAGGCAATAAGCATGATTCAAAAGCACGCCTTGATTCTGAACTCGTCGTAAAGCCAGAGGGCACAAGCAATTAATAGATGTACCCATATACAAATCAGGAGACCATTATGAGTAAGAGTGTAATCATCTTTATATGTATATTTGCACTACTGTTGGTTAGCGGCGTCGCAATTGCACGCTATAAAGGACTCTGTAACAGCACTGAAGGCCGGATAGACTGGATGGCAAGCAGACTTGATAGTCACCTTCAGCTGAATGAGTCACAAAAAAGCCAGCTTGACCTACTAAAAGCTGAAGTTGTTACCATTGCAGAGACATTACGCAGTGACCGATCTGTATATGCCAGTGAGGCAACTGAACTTCTCAGTTCACCAGTTCTGGATCGGCAGAGGGCACACACGCTATTGATGCAAAAACAGGCTCAACTCGCCAGTGTCAGTAGTGATTTGATTGAGGCATTTGCCGATTTCAGTGATAATCTGGAGCAGCACCAGCGTGATAAGCTGCAGGCTATGATCAACAAACACAGGCAGCATCGTCACTGTGGCTTTGACTGCAAGAGACTCGATACTGAGACACAGGAGTAAGCCCAAACAACAATATTTGAGGTTCGCTTTGCCCTCTCCATTGGTAGGGCAAAGCAACCCATATTGTATATCTCAAATTGACTATGACTGATGCACTACGACAGATAGAAGCACTTACCGATTCCTGGGTCAGGCAGGAAGGATCGGATATACTGCGGCACGTAGAGGTATACTGATGGCCCTTATACTTCTGATTGATGATGACCAAGACTTAGCCGCACCACTGAGCGAGTACTTCTCACGATACGGCCTCACTCTGCAGTCATTCACAACGCCATCAGAAGGTCTTGAGTACCTCAATCTCAACCAACCAGACCTGATCATACTGGACATTATGTTACCTGAGATGGATGGTTTTGATGTATGTCGAACGATACGAAAAACCAATGACATCCCTATTCTGATGCTAACCGCGAGAGGTGATGTAATGGACAGAGTTATCGGCTTGGAACTTGGTGCTGATGACTACCTTGCTAAACCATTTGAACCGCGAGAATTAGTCGCGCGAATTCAGAATATTCTGAAACGAAGCAACGCACAAACCAGTAGACAACAACCCTGCAGCCTTGGAGAAATCACACTCGACCAGAGTCAACAAAGCGCTTCGATTGGAAAACGAACCCTAAACCTCACAAACCTGGAATTTCGTCTTCTTGAGCTTTTTGTGCTGCATCCCGGACAGGTCTACAGCCGGGATGAAATTTTATCCGCTATCAAGGGTGTAGATGCAGAACTCTACACCCGCTCCGTGGATATATTGGTCAGCCGACTCCGTCAAAAAATTCAGCCCCTCGACTATATCAAAACAGTATGGGGATCAGGGTATCGTATGGTCGGGCCATCAGCATGAAACGACACCATAGGCTCAGCGCCCGACTTGTACTGCTATTTATCTGCGTAAGTGTTTTAATTATTTTCGTTGTTCATAGTGGTTTTCGATATGGCATTCGAGAAGAATTTCGACAGTTCGCTGAACCTCACATGGTGGAATATGTTGACCACTTACGCCAACAAATCGGTACACCTCCGGATATCCATGCAGCTTCAGCCCTGGCTCAAAGACTGCAACTCGATATACAGATAAACTTCCCCGATCACCGTTGGTCCAGTACTGGCGAGTTTGTGGATGAGGCTAGACTCGATTTTCATACTCATCAACTACCGAATGGGAGAGCAGTTCAACTAAGCCATGGTGAGCATCGCTTCCTACTACGGCTACAGGAGGAAGATGTCGGGCTGTTGTTTATTACCCAGGACAATTGGAAAAGCGATCGTTTACCAATCGTAGCCATTGTCACCATAGTCACAATTCTGGCATTGATAGCCCTCACCTACCATCTTGTAAGACGCCTTTTTCAACCCATTGAAATCATCCGCCAAGATGTTGCCCGCTTCGGCTCTGGCGACCTGAATCACCGTATATCACTAAGACGTCGAGACGAACTGGGAGAGCTGGCCAATAGCATCAACACCATGGCGGATGAAATAGAGGGAATGTTAGATGCCAAACGCCAACTGTTACTTGCAATCAGTCATGAACTCCGTTCGCCGTTGACCCGGGTACGATTAAACGCTGAACTACTCAGTGAAAGTGATCAGAGAGAAAGGATAATCTCCGATCTGCAGATACTTGAACATCAGTTAGCCGAGCTACTTGAGACTGAACAACTGGAGTCGAAACATGCGAAACTCGACCTTCAACCTGTTGATCCGGCACAATTGATTGAGTCTGTTAAAAATGAGTATTTTTTTGATGCGCTATGGCAACCCCACTTCAAAAATGCTCACCAACAAATTGACCTGGATCCTGTTCGCATTAAATTATTGATCAGAAATCTATTGGAAAATGCGCTACGACATACTCCTGATGAGGCTAGACCTGTTGATGTCCGCAGTGAGTTGAGCAATAAAGGCTGGCACTTCCTTGTTGAAGACCATGGCGAAGGTGTACCAGCTGAACATATTTCTCATCTGACAGAGCCATTCTATAGAGTTGACCAGGCCAGACAGAGAGCAACCGGAGGGTATGGCCTTGGACTTTATTTATGCCGTATTATCGTTGACGCTCATAATGGAAGATTAAGTATAGAAAGTGAACCTGATAAAGGTACAAAGACCTCCATTTTCATACCCATATCTGAGTAGATGAATAGAAAGCGACTTCACTATCCTGGGAGTGAAATCCCAGTCACCTTCTTATACAGTGAGACAGCATAGGAGTCGGTCATCCCTGAGACGAAGTCAGTCAAACGTAGCAATCGGGTATAGTCATCCTTTATTGGCTCTGCTTGTGGTCCAATAAACTGATCGGGAATCAGTCTAATCATCATTTGACTGCGTGGACTCGCCCCAGAACCATGCTCAGCAACATCGTCAATAATTGGGATAAACCTTTCCAGCAGCTCACTGATCACCTGAAACCCTGCCGTTTCGATCTCGATAACCTCTGGTGCGATATATATCTTTTCACCTGCCACTTCAATTAACCGATCCATCTCTTCCCGGTGAGGAATATGGCTCATTAAAGGGTCGTCAAACTCCCCTTTTAAGATTTGCTGTTCGTGATCAAGAAAACAGCAGAGAATCTCACTAATAGCCTGGCTTATGACCTTAGCCCGCAAAAACTCCACCTTCTCCTTGTCCCCGCCAATACTTTTCAAGCGAGCTGTTTGAATGGATGAATCTGCGAGTATGGCGCTAAACAGATCCAGTGCCTCCTGAAAGCTGAGGTGTCCCAAGCGATACCCATCCTCAATATCAATCACTCGATAGCAAATATCATCAGCAGCTTCGACCAGGAATGAGAGTGGGTGTCGATGCCATATAGCGAGCACCGGGTCTCGTCGAATCAAGCCAACGGCCTTGGCAACAGCTTCAAAATTCCCCTGATCTTCTGCAGTGAAACCTGGTTTCTTGGCGCTTACCCCCCCAAAACGGCCTTTGCCTATGCAGGACTCTCTTGGGTATTTGGTAAATGCCCCTAATGTTGCGCAGGTCAACTGCAAACCACCAGGATTATCTCGGTTCTGCAGTCGGGTGATGACACGAAAGCCCTGAGCATTACCCTCGAAATTGAGAAAATCCTCTCGCTGACTGCCGCTAAGCACCGCGACACGCTGTTTGCCATAATCGGCAGTTTCTGCCCAATGGCGTATTGCGTCTTCTCCAGAATGCCCGAAGGGTGGATTTCCTATATCGTGAGCCAGACAGGCTGCAGCGCAGATATCCCCGAAATCTGACGCCTCGTGTTTCTGTAATTTATGGCGGGCAATGATCTGCTCTCCAGCCAAAGTGCCCAATGAACGCCCAACACTCGAGGATTCAAGACTGTGGGTCAAGCGAGTACGGACATAATCGACCTTCGAGAGAGGAAATATCTGTGTCTTATCCTGCATTCTCCGAAATGCTGAAGAGAAGACGATACGATCCAGGTCACGCTGAAAATCTGTGCGTGAGGTACTGCCGCCTGGGTGATCCTGCGAACCAAGGCGTTGCCTAGACAACAGTTGTGTCCAATTCATCGACATAGGCCGAGCCAATCCTTCAAAGTGCTATAAATAGGGTGCATTGTATCAAGTTCTTGCAGAATCGCTGACCAATCTCTCATCCTCATCTCTCCCTCTGAGAGCAAGAATGCCTGCCAGTCCAATTAACAGGGCGCCAAATACAAATTGCAGACTGAGGGTCTCTCCCCAGAACAGGTAACCATAAACAGCACCGAAAAGAACCGATGAATAGGTAAATGGACTTACTCTCGCAGCAGTTGCAATGGCATATCCACGAGTTAAAAGAAGTTGACCCAGGGTACCAACCAGGCCCAATAGAGCGAACAGCCACCACTCAGAGACTGTTGGCTGTTGCCAATTCCAGCTCATTGGCACTGCTGAGATAATTGAACTCAACAGGGCAAAATAAAAAACCACTCTGACAGATGGCTCAGTTTTCCCCAACCTGCGTAAGCTGACCTTTGCCAATGACGCCAACCCACCTCCGAGTAAACCAATCAGTGCAATCTGATTGAACTCCCCGCCAGGATTAAGAACAAGTATTACCCCTAAAAAACCAACCCCTATGGCTACAAAAATCATTCGATGCAGGGGCTCGCTCAACCAGTACCATGCAATTAAGGGCATAAATAGAGGCGATGTCATCTTGAGTAACATACCATCGGCCAATGGCAGATTGGCAAGCGCATAAAAAAAGCAGTACATAGCCGAAACACCTGCCGCAGAACGCAAGAGATGCAGATGAATCACTTTGGTATTTAAGGTAATAGTGCTGCTACCCCAAACCAGAGGTAAAAGAAGGCCAAGAGCAAACAAATTCCGCATGAATACGGCCATTTCGCTGGGAAGAGTCTGTGTCAGCTGCTTAACAATCGCCCCCATTGAGGCAAACATGAGTTCCGCGAGCAGGATAAAAAGCGCCCCTAATAATATATTCTGCTTATAAAACATAGTGTTATTTCAAAATACGCGCTTTATGAAATAGGTTATAGGGCGAAGATACTGTTAAATTGTATAAAAATTCAAAAAAGATTCGTTCTTGCATCGCCCCACTCACCTACTCTGTGGCAAAATTGCCAATCTACCAGATTCCAAGGGGATTATTTCACATGTTTACGCAACATCGATGCCTTTTGTTCGGCTTCCTGCTTATTCTCACTGGCTGCTCCAGTGTCTACTACGACACCATGGAACAGGTCGGTTATCATAAACGTGATATTTTGGTCACCCGGGTTGAAGATGCCAGAGATGCTCAAAGTGATGCCCAGGAGCAATTCAAGTCTGCCCTCGACCAATTTGCCTCCGTGATTCGTCTTGAAGAGAGTGATCTGAAACAAGCCTATGACAGTCTTAATCACGAATTCGAATCCAGTGAAAGCGCGGCCCAGGAAGTGACAGACCGTATAGAGAAGGTGAAATCGGTTGCCGAAGCCCTGTTCGAAGAGTGGGCAGACGAGCTCGAACTCTATGAAAACAAAAAGTTGCAGGCGAGTAGCAAAAAGAAATTGTCCCAAACCAAAACACGTTATCAAAGTATGCTCAAATCGATGCAGCAAGCTGAGCGCACTATGCAGCCCGTACTCAATAATTTCCGTGATAATGTACTTTACCTGAAGCACAACCTCAATGCACAGGCGATTGGGTCATTGCGTGGTGAGTTCGGAAGCTTAAAAGCTGATATCAACACGCTTATCAACCGCATGAATCAATCTATCAAACGTTCAGATGAGTTCATACGAGAGATGCAAAGTTCACAATAGAGTTAAACCACAGACCAAACAGTACTCCAACTAACTGTTTCTGCAGCTATAACATTAACCATTTTTGATGAAAATAATGTTTTGCTCTATGACTATATCATCGCTTAGGAATTGAAAACCAGACTCATGCAGAATTTACGCGGCATCTCATTTTCAGCCTACCATCCTCTCTATTATCTGCATCACCTGCTTGCTGTTTTTTTTCTGCTCGGAACCTTCATCGTTTCACAACTATTTTTCGATGAATTAGATGGGCACAACATCGTTATTCTTTCTGCTCTATTATGTGGATATATAGCACTAACCATTGGTGCCAATGATGCAGGTAACAATATCGGGCCACTGGTGGGTTCTGCAGTAATCAGCCTCTCAGGTGCTATTTTATTAGCGGCAATATTCGAATTTTCCGGCGCCTTTCTCGCAGGCAGTGAGGTCATCAGTACCATTAAACATGGCATTGTTGACCAACAACAGCTTGGCAGTTCACGTACAATAATTCACGTCATGATCAGCGCTCTTCTTGCCAGTGCCATCTGGCTTCATATAGCAACAGCAACAGGCACACCAGTCTCTACTACTCATACTATTGTAGGCGGGGTTTTAGGCGCTGGTATCACCTTTGGTGGCATGATGGTGGTGAACTGGAAAATACTAAGCACAATAACTGTCAGTTGGTTTTTATCTCCCCTGCTGGGAAGTATAATAGCTGCATTTCTGCTCTATATGATAAAACGTAAAATTACTTATCATCCTGACATGTCTCGAGCAGCGGAAAAGGTCGTTCCACTATTTGTTGGCATGATGGCGCTGACATTTACCACCTACCTGCTAACCAAGGGACTTAAAGCCAGCTGGCGAGTTGATTTCATCACAGCATTTCTCTGTGGAATTTCAGTCGGTACAGGTGTTTTTCTGATAATCAGACCTATCCTAAAACAGCACGTCGCTTTGTTACCCAATACAAAATCTGCGGTAAACCGCCAATTCAATATCCCCCTGATTGTTGCTGCAGGGTTACTCAGCTTTGCTCATGGTTCAAATGATGTCGCCAATGCCATCGGACCTGTTATTGCGATCAAAGAGGCACTGATTTCAGATCAGGGAATCAGCCATCCTGCTCTGCCCACCTGGCTGCTGACTATTGGCGCAATAGGGATACCGCTTGGACTGGTGCTATACGGCAAGCGCTTAATTAAAACCATTGGCAACGAAATTACAGAGCTTGATCAAGTAAGGGCCTTCTGTATCGTCACCTCAGTCACCATCACTGTTCTACTGGCCAGCCTGATGGGAATCCCGGTCAGTAGTACCCATACAACCGTTGGTGCAATATTCGGTATCGGATTTCTTCGGGAAAACCTGAAAAAGAATCATGCTGTTACTCTGGAAGTTATTAAACGCCATAAAGCTGACCAAAATCAGGAAGAGAGCGATCTCTTCATTCAACAGTTTGATAGCGCTTCTTTCCAAGAGAAAGGCAGACTACTGGATAAGTTGAATGACAGAGATAAAGGATTCATTCTCTCTAATAAGGAAAGAAAGTCTTTGAACAAGCTCTATCGCAAAGAACTGGTTAAACGATCAACATTCATGCGCATCATTACCGCATGGATCATCACCCTTCCAGTTACTGGCCTACTTGCCTCAGCTATCTACTCCCTCCTCGATTGGAGTAACATTCTTTTCTAAATATGTCCTTTTTCTACAGATTGACTGACTTAACAACTACTTTATTCATCATACAACTGGAAGTGATTTCACAAAAACACAGCACCCTTATCGGGAATTAACTGATTGATTACAACTATCCTGCTTGGTAGTCTACCGCCTCCCAGTGCTAAATTGCAGAACCATAAAAGTGTAAAAAACATTGAGTGGTAAAATTGATTTGACACATTTAAGAAACAGCTGTTTTATGCCACAATTGTCTCGTAGACAAAACTGACAGACATCACATTGATACCTGTTTCCGTATTGAGGTATATGACTGTTGCACACCCATATAACGTCACTCTCAAACATGGACAAGCGAGAGCATCCTCAAATACCATCCGCTTTTGTCAGCAGATTTACTCAGGCTATTCAAAAAGCTATATACGTACTTCTGCTTCCTGTTTTTTGTCAAGGGCTGGCATTTGCAGATAGTAACGCGAATCAGGATTTACGCAACCTGCTCTCTCTACTGGACAGCCAGACAGAATTAGCCACAAAAAGCCGCATGAATGCTGACTATGTACCTGGCATGGCCAGCATTCTATATGGAGACGAACTACTGGCTCGTGGTGCAAGAACAGTTTGGGAGGCACTGGGGCTGGTACCAGGAATCAGCCTAGGAATGGAATTCACTGGTGAGCGACAAATACTCAGTAGAGGGGTTGGTCATGGCTACGCTTCCGGAAATGTCAAAATACTGATTGACGGCATCTCCCTGAATTCAACCCTGCTTGGAACGGCAAATCCCGCACTCAACATACCTATTGAGCAGATTGAGCGAATTGAAGTCGTACGTGGAGCAGGTGCATCAGTGTATGGTGAATATGCCTATGCTGGTGTGGTAAACATTATTACCAAACAGAATGAGACCTCTCTTAACACACATTATGAGCATGATTCCCACTATGGCTTGGGAGGGATGTGGAATTTGCTCGATAAAGAAAATGAATTGTCTCTATCCCTTAATATTTCAGGTCTGAAAGGCGATGGTCACGAGGTAGATGTAGAGGAGGATGCCTGGTATCACACGGGGCAATCAGAACTCTCTAACGCACCAGGCCCAAGCAACGAAGCCAGACAATATCTTGGGCTTTTTTTTGATATGGAATGGAAGGGACTATTTGCCTCTGCAAAATTGTTGGATGATGCATACGGGGATCACTTTGGAATCAACCATTTTCTGCCACCATCTGACAATCGTTTGGCATCACGGCAAAAATATCGTTCATTTAGCATTGGCAGCAAAAATAAGCTCTCTGATACTCTCAATACCGAGGTACGCTTTGAACTTTTAGAGCATGAGCGTAACAGAGACCAGCTCTATATCTATCCGGCTGACTTTATCTCACCCTACCCTATCTATTTAGACTCATACTATACTGAGCGAAAATATGTTATTTCAACCGACTTTTTTTGGCGTCCAAATGTAAAGCATGAGATGCTTTTGGGCATAAAGGCAAGCGATACCTCTATTGAGGATGCTGGCTGGAAATGGCCAGAATTGCCTTTTGAATTATCTTCAAATTGGATCGATACTCAAATAAACCGAAATATTTTTACCTTCATCATACAGGATCAATATCGTTTCAGTGAGCAGCTTACGCTAACCGGGACTCTTCGTTATGATGATTATAGTGACCTCGACAGTCCTGTAAGCCCGAGATTGGCCAGTGTATGGCGCCTCGCCCCTGATAAAATAGTGAAATTTCAGTTTTCCAGAAGTTTTCGGCCCCCTACCTTTTATGAGCTGCAAAACCCTGGTGTCGGTCATCTTGAGTTGAGTTCAATCAATAGCACAGAAATCGGATACATTGTAAAAAAGAGTGATTGGCGAGGTAGTTTTATCCTGTTTAACTCAGAGCTCAAAAACCCGATACTGTTTGATGAACTCAATTACGCAGGCTACATCAACGGCGAAGATGCCCGCCTTCAGGGCTTTGAATTCGAATATCAGCAACGCCTCAGTTACAACATTAAGCTTGATGGTAATCTCTCCTATGTAGATGCAAGATTCAAAAAAAGTGACGAGCACCTTGCTGGTGGTGCCGAATGGCTGGCGAACATAGGACTCATCTGGAAGCCATTTCAAGACTGGTCTGCAGCTTTACAAACCTCCTATGTTGGCGAACGACATCGTTCAAATCTTGATTCACGCAACAATCTGCCTGCCTCTACTGTCATTGATTTCACAGTTGGTCATCAGGGATTGACACCAGGACTACAACTCCATGTAGGCATAAAAAACCTGACCGATGAAAAGATAAGATATCCACAACAACTCACAACAGACTTTACAGGAGAGGCCTTTCTACCCTACCCCAATGACTATCCCCGACCTGGAAGGCGGTGGTGGCTATCTTTGAACTACGAATTTCAGTAGCGCGCTCACCGATTATCGACTACTAAGGGAATTAAAGTGAAGATACCGGGTCGCAGGGATTTGAAAAGATTTACCATTAGACATTTATGCTTACTGCTTTCTCTATTATTCTTCAAAATAGCCACTGCTGACAGTCTTTGGCCTGAGGATGCTCAGAGACTCAATGTCGGTATCAATATATTACCTGCCTGTCTGGTCGCTGACCTTGCCCTATCTAAGAAACTCACCCCTTCAGGAAAACTTCGAATTCTGGTATTGCATAAAGATAATTATGCCAGTGCTTTATCTGTTTCAGAGGGCCTGTCAGCTTTAAAGAGAATTGGTGGGTATCCTATGGAAATTGAAATCATCTCCACTTCTGAACGACAAGAACCTCATGATAAACCTGTTGCAGCACTATTCATTGCATCGCCCGGGATTAATTCTGAGATTTTCAACAACTGGGTCAGATACAAACAAACCACAGTCTTTTCTCCTTTCTCAGGTGATGTCGAGCGCGGAGCTATAGCAGGCCTATATGTCACAGATCGTATTTTACCGTATATAAACACCTCGCAAGCCAATCTTGCAGGCGTCATTTATAAGCCATTTTTTCTACGCATAGCGAAACAATATAATGAGTAGGAACAGGCAGAATAAACAACCAAGAGTCCTGGCAAAAAGCCATGGTCTTTTATTGCTATTTTCAGCCTTGAGTATCACTTTAGGCATTCTCATAGGCACCTATTGGTACTTAACATTGGAGCCAAGATTAATTGCCTACGCCCAATCCCAGGCCAATGCCCTAGCTCAGGCTCAGGCTAACATACTGAGCAAGCCACTCAGCAGAGATCAAAACAGTTTAATATCAAATGAACTCGAACGTGCTATGGATACCATACTACTGTTACGTGATCCTTCTACCACCATACCGCTGATACAACGCATAGAAGTCGAGGTTGACTATAGCGTTGTGAATGTTGCACCCAAGACTCTAAATCTGATTCGGGGGCAAAAAACATGCACAGATTGTTTTGTCTCTGAAATTCCCCTGTTTCACGAAAACACACACGGTCTTATTGGTATTGCACGAATATTCACTGGGCGTGATTTTGTCAAAAAGTTGATAGCGGATGTTCAACATAAGCTCTTGTGGTCGAGTGTGATTTTATTGATTATCCTTGTAATGGCCTGGGTAACAGCAGAATGGTTACTATCGAAACTAAGACAGAGTGAGTCTAAATTACAATCGATTATTGATGCAGTTGCCGACCCACTCTATGTATTCAGTACTCAACACGAGTTAATATTACAAAATAAGGCAGCACATTCTCTTACTGCTTCCGAGCAGCGTGTCAGCGATGATGTCGAGATAAAAGAGCACATGCCCATGCAGGAGATAATAGACCGTGTCGCCAGCAAAGGCCGACCGGTAAAATATATCCATAGCATCCAGCAAGCTCATGGTAAACCACGCCGTATGGAGCTATTAGCCAGCCCGCTTTCGATTGAGAACAGCGACGCCGTTGTCGTTACCTATCGGGATATCACAGAACATCTCGAAATCGTTGATGAGCTACAAATAAAGAAACAACAGCTTCAGCAACTGGCAGAAAAAGACTCACTTACCCAGCTACCTAACCGCTTTTCCTTCACCAGACTTCTTAATCAGGCAGTAGCTCGTGCTCAACGCAATAAGACACTGTTAGCAATTCTGTTTCTTGATCTCGATCGTTTTAAGGAGGTCAATGACAGTCTGGGTCATGACGCAGGAGATGAGCTACTTATTACTACGGCGAATCGGCTTCTACATGTAGTACGGACCGGTGACGTGGTTGCTCGTCTAAGCGGTGACGAATTTGTTATTCTGCTTGAGGATATCAAACGCCCTGAAGATGCTTCATCTGTAGCGAGCCACATCATCAATAAAGTTCGAGAGCCACTCACTCTTTTAGGTAAGCGACTCCAACCTGCTGTTAGTATCGGAATAACTATTTTCCCTAATGATGGCGATAATGCAGATCGCCTTCTGCAAAACGCTGATACCGCGATGTACAGGGCCAAACGTAAGGGTTCTAATACATTCCGGTTATATGATTACAGCATGACCGAATCAGTCAAGGAGCGGATCAGTCTCATTGCAGAATTACAGGCTGCTACAGCAGAAAACAATTTTGTCATGTTATATCAGCCTCAAATCGATCTCTATTCGAAAAAACTGATAGGTATTGAGGCCTTGCTTCGTTGGGATAGACCTGGACACTCCCTGGTCTCCCCAAATGATTTTCTCCATTTAGCAGAGGAGATGGGACTCTCCCACCTGATAGGCCAGTGGGTACTCTACAACGTCTGCATTCAAACCAAGCAGTGGCATAAGGAGAAATTTACAACACCAAGGGTGGCAATCAACATATCTGCAAGTGAAATCATGCACGATGATTTCTTAGCGAACGTAAATAAAATCTTGGTGAATACCGGCTGTGAAGCATCGTGGCTGGCGTTGGAAGTTACCGAAAATCTTTTTATTCAGCATATCGACGAAGCTGCGAGTCGCTTGCAGCAACTGAAACAGATGGGGTTTTCCATCGTAATTGACGATTTTGGTATCGGCTACTCATCTCTGGCCCGACTTAAAAAATTACCCATCGATCTGTTAAAACTTGATAAGGTGTTTTTAGAGAATATCAGCCATGACAAAGGTAATCTTGCAATTGTCCAGACAGTAATCGACATGGGACAGCGGCTTGGAATTGAAGTGCTTGCTGAAGGTGTTGAGACTTCTGAGCAAGAAACCTATCTGATCCTGTCTGACTACAGGTCAGCGCAGGGCTATCGATACGGCAAACCCATGACTGCAGGAGAGCTGAAAAAAAGACACCTCAAACCGTAAACCGGTCAGATGGTATCCTTGTAACTGCCAGTTTAGGTCCCTTCTCTACAGATGTTTCAAAAGGATTGCTATCCCCCTTCAGCCACCGAGTTGACCTGCTTTTCGATAACAGGTAAATCATCAGGGGGCGGCATACGCTTCGTTATTCCATCAGGCACTTCACCCCGGCCCGCCTGGTAGATTGAGCCCGATTCCAGAACAAAACATACCATCACGGTCAGTAAGGTAGGTACAACCGCAACCCGGGAGATAGCCACCATCATGATATCCCCTTTCGAACTACCTGAAGTGGCCATCATCGCCATGCCGAGAATAACTGCACTGATAGTGTACCCTACCATCAGAATACGGGTACGATTGGCCGACAAACGCCAATGGGCTGCCACAAACCAGGGATCGCCTTTCATGCTGCTACCCGCCTTGAGCCAGATAAACGCAATCACCGCCAGAGAGAGGGCCAGAGGGATCAGGAATCCAAGCAATCCGACGTCGAGCACAATGGATGCAGGAGCCGCGATCAGGTGACATCCCACCAGATTCAGCATAGATAGCTCATGGGGCGTCTTAGCACGCTTTCGTATCGCCTCATCAATATCAAATAGCATAGGCTTTTTCTCTTTAAAATCCGTCGGCCAAACCTGACCGAAATAATCGATGCCATCAGAATGGGCTGTCTTCTGTGAGAAGCACTCAGATATGGTACACTCAATCACCACTTTGGCAGGTTACCCTACCCAGCCAATACCTACCTCGATTAAGTCGCTGAATCTGTTGCCGCTAGCTGCTGGGGTGGTACCGCCAATATGACATGGTTTACATAAGAAAATCGTTGATATTACGCAACGCTCCCAGCCTGCCCACAGATATAGGCCGCTCACCCCACTTTTTTAGATCATGACACCATTTCAGTGCCAGACATAGTGGCTAGATGACACTATTTAACCATCAGACCAACCTTATTTTCTACTTTATGGTTGACCTATGAAAAAATATCCTTACACTATCGCGCTCTTGTCTTCGGAGCGGTAGTTCAGTTGGTTAGAATACCGGCCTGTCACGCCGGGGGTCGCGGGTTCGAGTCCCGTCCGCTCCGCCACTAATTTCACCCCATCAAACTTGCCTTCGTCACTAATCCAAACCCTTGTGAGCTGCGCGATAAATCCCGGTAATGCTCAGCTGGGTCTCAAGCCTCATTGGCATGGCATGCCAGCAGAGGATTGGCCGTTGCAGATTATAAAGAGCTTAACAGCGCCTATGGCGATTGTGCCCTCTGGCTTGACGACCCGTTCAGAATCAAGGTGAGCTTTTAAAGCCATGCTTATTGCCTGTCGAAAAAGTGCAACGCAGAGTCTGAACGGGTCGTAAAGCCCCATAGGGCGCGGCCTGAAGCATGCTTCTGCTGCGTTTTGATGCTTGAGAATGGAACAACCATTCTGCTTCGGCTCACGCCTCGCAGCTACAGGCTTCAGGTCACGCAGAGAGCTTAAGCAATTAATAGAGGTGCCCTTTATATATCCCGCTGGCAAGCCCATCAATTCTCCACCAATTGACCTTCATACATACGGGATATCTCGTATAGTCATTATTTTCAGCTGCCAGTAAGATTAAATGTTGTCCTGAGTCTCAATATCGCAGATTGATTCCTACACATTGAATTTTTTCGAGATTTTTTAGGACTCAACTTCCTTTCGTAGTAGATAGTTTGAAATGAAACACAGTATTCAAATAGAAAACTGCCTAGTCTTCATCTTCAAGTTTTGGAACAAAATGACCGTTTGCGATAATCAGTTTGCAAAGTCGAACGATCTATTAAAAGAGAGATATGGAAGTTTTAAAATCAATCTCAAATTATGCTGCCTATCTAGTTCTCCCTATTACTCTATTTGGCTGCGTTGAAGAGAATGTTGCACCTGAAGCTGAGAATGACAGTGCGACCCTCTCCCAGGGTGAAAGTGTTATTGTCAAAGTTTTAGATAATGACACTGATGATAATGATGACCCTCTGGAGGTAACCAATCTCTCAACACCAGAACATGGACGGATAACAGTTCAGTCTGATGGGTCTGTTCTCTATCAGCATGATGGGACGGCAACAACTGAAGATGCTTTCACCTATACCGCATTTGACGGCGCCGCAGAATCTCAAGCTGCCGTAGTCTCGATTGCCATCAAACTCAATGAGAATGGCTCAGAGGATGACCCAGGGAGTGACTCAAACGAAGATAACAGTCCTCCGACATCGGACAACCAAAGACCGGTTGCCCGCGATGATCAAATTCAAATTACTCAGGGAGAGAGCCAATCACTCAATTTGACTCAAAATGACGTAGACCCAGATGGTGATCCGCTTCAGATTGTGACGCTTACCAATCCCCTTAGAGGTAGAGTTGAATTACAAGCCGATGGGGTAACCGTTGTCTATAGACACGACGGCTCAGATAGTACTGAAGACCGTTTCAGTTATATCGTCTCTGATGGCAAGCTGCAGTCACAAACTGCGCAGGTTTCCATTACAGTCGCACCCAGTAACAGTGCTCCCGAATTCACACGATCTGGCAGCAACACTTCTATACCGGTTGATGTGCTCTATTCCCTCACATTCCAAGCTAGTGACCCCGATGGTGACGAGATCTCCTACAGTGTTGAAGGATTGCCCTATTGGCTTGTCCATACACCATTATCAAGAACACTCTCTGGTGCCCCTTCCTGGGAGGATCTAGGCAGAAACTATACAATCATCATTTCTGCCTCTGACGGAAAAACCTCTACAGAAATCCGTTTTACAATCTCTGTCTCCGAAGCTCAATCAGTGACTGACAGCATGGCCCATCGACTTCTGCAGCAAAGTACATTCGGACCTGTGGAGAGTGAAATGGCTCGGGTTAAAAGCCTGGGAATCAGTGGTTGGGTCGATGCTCAACTGAGCATGAATTCAGCCTATACAAGTGCATCAGATGGTTGGAAAACACACTTGGAGCGTACTCAGGAGATTGCTCAACAAGCTGAACCCAGTGTGCAGTGGTTTGGAAGCGGTCAGGCTTTTAACCAGTCAACCAGCAGTAGTACTGTCAGAGATTATCAGATGGCCGCCTGGTGGGAGAGCGCCTTGACTGCAACAGCGCCCCAGCGCACGCAGATCGGTACAGATCAATTGCGTCAGCGAGTCGCCTATGCTTTAAGCCAACTCCTTGTGGTATCAACAAGCAGCCACACACTATCAATGCGTGGCGAGGCCCTGGCGGCATACTATGATTTGCTGGCCGAGCATGCTTTCGGCAATTATCGGGATCTATTGGGAGAAGTTGCAATCAGCCCGGCAATGGGAGCCTATCTATCGCACCAGGGAAACAGTAAAGCAGATCTATCTACAGGCTCTCGTCCCGATGAAAATTTTGCTCGGGAGATCATCCAACTCTTCACTATCGGACTCTATGAATTGAACCTGGATGGATCACCTGACCAGGATGGCAACAGTAGCAGCTTTCCTGATGCAGGCACCGGTACAGTACCAACCTATACCCAAACGGATATAGAGGAGCTGGCCAAGGTAATGACCGGATGGGATCTGGCGGAGAACAGCCGCTTTGGCAGATTAAGCACCAAAAGCGGTGACTATACTCAACCCATGGTATTTCACCCCTCTGAGCATGAGGATGAATCAGCTGAAGGGGGGGATGGCGATATCACACTCCTTGGAACAACATTTCCGCTCAACTCAGGTCAGGATGGTAGTGGGCTGGACAAGGCGCTGGATACTCTCTTTGCCCACCCAAACGTTGCACCATATGTCAGTAAACACTTGATTCAGAGACTGGTTACCTCCAATCCCACATCAAATTACATTGCTCGAGTCGCTAGGATATTCAATGACAATGGACAGGGTGTAAAGGGTGACCTGAAGGCCGTGGTGAGAGCTATTCTGCTCGACCCGGAAGCCAGAGATGACAGCTACCGCACTAACCCCGCTTTCGGAAAAGCGAAAGAGCCACTGCTTGCGATTACTCAGTTACTGCGAGCTGCTCATGTTACGCCTTTAAATGGATGGAAGAGTAGAGATAATGTCTCCATGGATCATGTCTATTGGTTTAGAAACCCTGAAAGTTATCTAAACCAGGGGGCTATGCGCTCACCATCAGTTTTCAACTTTTACAACCCCCACCATGTTCCAAGCGATGACTATTTCACAACACACCAGTTAGTAGGGCCAGAATTTCAGATACAGACTTCACAAACACTAGCCGACTATAACAACCTGTTTTTTCAACTGGTATCGAGTTTCGAAAAGAACAAGATCACTGATGTCAACGGTAAATCATTGAGTGAATTTTCAGCCACAAGGGGCCAATACGCTCTCTCACTACTGACAAATTTTGACACTGAACTATCACTATTCGAACAGACCCTTGAGAATGATAGTAATGGGGATTTCAGTTCTCTCAGCGACAACACCCCTGACAACAATGAGGACACTCCTAAAACACGTGCTGTTGATGCTCTGATCGATCACTTTGATCTTGTTATGCTGGGAAGCAGTATGCCTGACAACTATCGTGCTGCACTAAAACACTATCTGCTTTCAAACAGCTATACCAATACCGGCAACAATCGAGAAAACGTCAGGCGAATGATTCAGGATGCGTTTACCCTGATTGCCACCTCTAGCGATTATATGATCCAAAAATAGTAAGCCAGTAAGGAAAAGTACACTATGGCGATGCAACGCAGAGCATTCTTAAAATCATTGGCCGGACTTGGCAGTGTCAGTGCTCTCGGTTCGGCTGGACAATTGATATTGCCTACACAGGCTATGGCAGCAGCCCCCGGCTTCAATGACTACAAAGCATTGGTGTGCATCTATCTCTACGGTGGCAATGACGTATTCAATATGTTGGTACCTGTCGGCACAGATGCAGATAAGGGTTATGACCCTTATGCATCTATTCGAGGTGACCTGGCTGTCAATAATGAAGATCTTGGACTAGATCAGATCACAACGAATGGCAATAACCTGAACCAGGGTGTTATTGGCGCTGCACAGCAAAATCCCTATAACCAGAATCTAAATCAATCAACAGCCTATACCCGAGGTGTCTATTCATTAAGTTCCAAAGGTATCGACTTAGGTGTGAATGGCGTGATGCCAGAACTGGCACAGCTGATTACCGACGACAAAGTATCGATCCTTGGTAATATTGGCACCCTCGTCAGGCCTGTTACACGGGATGAAATCCGAAATGCAGACCCTGAGCTTCCTCTCTATCTTTTCGCCCATAATCACCAACAGCGTATACTACAAACGGGTCAAGCCAATAACCTGAATGATGTCGGATGGGCGGGTAAAATTGCAGATAACTGGGGAAACATCAATCAGAACAACCCATTAGGGCTTAACATATCCTATGCGGGTAATGACCGTATGCTGATTGGTCAGTCAACATCTCCGCTTGTGCTTAAGCCGAGCTCAATACCTACCATCAACCACCTGAGAGAAGGCGCTGGTAACAGTTTTGATGATCGACGTGCTTTTTTCAAGGCACTCTCTGGAATCGAAGGCTCAACCGATAGATTGGAGTTCGATGCCTCACGAACCAACACAACGGCTGACCCCTATAAAACTCTCTATAATCAAATGCAGCTTAAATCCTTAACCACTTTTGAGCAGTTGAACCAGAGTTGGAACTCTGTTCAGATCGACTACACAACACTTGGCCCCTATGGCGAAGCCCTGTTTGATATCCCCACAGCGCAACAACTCGGTTTTACCAGTTCAATCAGAGGCAGACTGATCAACCAACTTGAAGCCGTTGCCAAGATGATTCATCTTGGTGCCTCAGGCAATCTGGGAGCGGGATATAATCGACAAATCTTCTTTGTCGAGCTGGGAGGGTTTGACACTCACGCCAATCAAGCTACTGATCACCCAATGCTCCTGAGAGAATTAAGCTTGGGATTATGGAAGTTTCAGAAAGCGATGGAGGAATTGGGACATGCAGAGAAAGTAACCAGTTTCACCATGTCAGACTTTGGTCGCACGCTAAGTCAAAATGGCGATGGCACCGATCACGCCTGGGGTTCGCATCAATTGGTCATGGGAGGAAACGGCACAGGTGCGGCAGGTCAGTTAGATGGCGGCAAACTGATAGGTGAGCTACCTACCATGCAATTGGGAGGCATAGATGACTACAGTGGTAAAGGCCGAATGATCCCGAAGCTTTCACAGGATCAAGTCAATGCAGCATTGACCCATTGGTTCGGTGCCGATAATAACCTTGTACGTAATCTATTTCCAAATCTGACTAATTTTCAATCAGGCGGGAATATTGAATCGGCCTACTCACCAATATTCGTTTAGACATTTAATTGGCTTCATGATTTGAAGACAAGTTGTAATTTCAAGAATATAAAAGGGATATTTAACTCATTAAAATAGTCGCAACGGAGATAGTCAATAAACTTATTCGATTAATCACTTGCTAATCAAGTGTTGCATCATGGTTAATAAAGGCTTCCATCTTAAGTTTAAATTTCTACTTCAGGCCCAATGGATTTTCCGGATCAATTCCATCCATAAAAGGCAATTTTCGGATATGATGCGTCACTTGATAGACTAGGCCAATCCAATTACCGATGACCGCCTCAGCAGTATCGTGCCAAGTGTTATCAAGACTCTCGATAACCAATGATTCAGGGAATTCAGGCAAAGCCTGCCCCTCCTCCTTGGCTCGATCCAACTTTTCATGATATTCGTTAAAGATTGCCTGGCTACGGAGAGAGAAGTAGTTCTCAGGAAAGGGTGGATAGTCGGTACGAGCGCCAGCTATATATAGATTGACCTCGCGCTTATACTCTTTCAGCAGACTGATCGTGTCATATTCAGGGTGCCCCTGAAAATAGACAACCCGAATACCATCGCCGCTTACAGCCAGATGCACGCCTGCTTCTTCACTTTCAACCAGAACTTTTAAACCAGCCTGATCAAATTGCTCTCTTGAAATCTGATTGAAACGGGAATGAGGCACATCAAAGCGTGTATTAACATCATTAACCAAAGGGTGTTTAGCATCCTGAACACGATGGCTGAATACTCCCCATAATTTGTCACCCATATGAGTGCGTTGCTTGCCATGGTGGGACTGCACGACGGCATGGGTCGCAAGACAAGAGCAGAGTACCGAAGTCACATTCTTATGCGCCCAATCCACCACTTCAGTCAAAGGCTGCCAAAAATCCTCTTGCGCCAGATTCGGATGGGTAACATTGGCCCCGGTAATAATCAAGGCATCCAAACCATTCTGCTTTATCTGCTCAAATGATTCGTAGTATTTTTTAATATGCGCACTGGCCTTTTCACCACGAGGCAAGACATCCAATGTGAATGGATGAATAAAAAACTGAGCGATTGGATTTGCTTCACCCACAAGACGAAAAAACTGTCTCTCCGTTGCTTCAATCGCTGCATCCGGCATCATGTTGAGCAAGCCAATATGCAATTCGCGAATATGTTGTCGGGTTGCCCGATCGGGAGAAAGCACATTCTGCCCCTCCTGGCGTAAACGTTCGAATGTGGGTAAATTGGTATGTGCAACCAGAGGCATATCAGGACTCCCGCTCGATTACCTTTTCCAGAAGAGAGGTAAAATCTGCTTCACTTTTTACTTTTGCAAGCTCATGGGTGGTTACCGTATATCCATACTCTGCAGCTATCGCTTCATAACGAGGAATCCTTGCCCGAAATAATTTTGGAAATACCCATCTTGTAAAATCATTCGGTTCAATCAACGAAACATACTCCACACCTTTCAAGGTCATATATTCAGAGAGAAGCTCATCAAGAAAAGCCTCTCTGTAATACAAGGGTTTAGGGTGAGATAGTGATCGTTTAATCAACGATGTTTCATCATCTTCGCTGGCACGTATGTAGAGTATCAATGAGTGTTCTGAGAGAAAGTCTAATAACCCCGGCTCATCCAATTCACATAAACTGCCACCCACATCATTGATGAAATGGTTATACCCATATATAAGCTTTGCCTTGCGCATGAAATCAGGAACATCATACATAGCAGCAATTTCTGCTTGCCTATGCAGGTTCTGGCGTCGTTTGAACTCAGTCAGAGAGAGACCACCAAGCTCTGGATTGCCTAACATACCAAGAAAAGTAGAGACAGGCTTCAGGTTATGGAAGGTGACATTGTTGCGGATAAAAATCGAATCTGAACGCAATAGATCTCTAAGAAGAGGCACACTCATTGCCTGCTCCTTGATCGTATCCAGTATAGCTTCATCAAGATAGCGTGTACCTATACGGTAGTCTCCGGAGTAATGAAACCAATCACTAGATCGTAACAGGTTGGATAGACGAGTCTTTCCAACGCCTGACATACCCAAAAGGGTGACACATTTTCGATCCCAGTTACGAAATTGTTCGGGGCTCAATCTCACTACTAAATTCTCCTCTCTCAAGAGGCGCACATTCTACGGAGAAGCAAGGGAGGAAGAAAGTCATCGCTAAAAAACTCCTGAATGAGAATAGATCTCATATTCATGAGTCATAGCTCAGACACCGGGTACATTTGATATATTCAAACTGTCAGCCCCCTAACAACACGCCATCTTCAGAGGTGACTTCGCAGCATAAGGCCTACTTTTTATTGATAATACAATATGTTACTGAATATACATACTAAAATTATGGGATATAGGCATTGTACCCAGTTGTAACTCCTTAGTTGAGATTCAAGCAATTACATGCACATGCAAAATATCTAAAAAAAACGGAGTCCCCCAAGTGATTCAGCTAATCTCGCTAAATTGATCTTCCACTCGCTGTATCCAGGTGAGCTGGAGACTGCTACATTTAAGAGCACCTCTATTAATAGAGGTGCTCTTAACTTGAAATTGAAATAGCCAGCTACTTATATAGTTGGGCAGCGCATACCCTGGAGGTGATTTAATTAAGCGGCTATAAGATCGCTAATAACCGGGAGGATACTAGAAAAAAGCAACGATCTAACATAGGGCTAACCAAACATCCTCACTTGGATTTAGCAGCAAAACACTCAAATCTATTTCTATCGCGTTATAAATAAAAATAAGCTAACATTTCGGGAAGTTAATTCGTGCGAATATCGAATATAACAAAGCTCAATTTATTACCTGAATTCATAAATTCAGTTTCCAGTTAAATCTGTTATGTGTAATCAACAGTGGTACTGGTTGTTCAACAGCTAAAAATCTGAATGAAATTCGGAGATCGATAAAGCATTGAGCCTGCTAGCCGTTATTGAAACAGACAGACTTGCAAACGATCACAGTACTAATAAACAGGGTTAAGTATCTATCTATATGTCTCACGTACTCATCATTGATGACCAATCGATTACCCGGATGATCCTGCAAGAGCTGGTTGGATCAATAGATACCGACATATCATCTACCTGTTTTGCTGATCCAACACAAGCACTCGAATGGGCTAAGACCCACGAAATCGACTTAGTCATTACTGATTATAAAATGCCGCAAATGGACGGTATTAAGTTTATCAAATGGCTTAGACGCATCCCAAGATGCAATGATGTACCGGTGATGATTGTTACCTGTGTAGAAGACCAGTCTGTACGATATATGGCCCTTGAATCGGGTGCCAACGATTTCATTACCAAGCCAATAGATCACACTGAATGTCGTGCCCGTTGCCACAACATGTTGACAATGAGCCGACAACGGAAAATGATTAAAGATCGTGCTATTTTACTAGAGCAGGAGATACGCAAAACCACACAGGAACTGCATGACCGGGAACAGGAAACTCTAATGCGTCTGGCTAAGGCTGGCGAGTATAGAGATGAAGATACGGGTAATCATATATTGCGTATATCCAGATACTCTCTTTTAATTGCAAAGAAGCTGGATCTATCTCAAGAACGTTGCGATTTGATTGCTCAGTCCTCTCCTATGCATGATATCGGCAAAATAGGTATACCCGACGCGATTCTGCTTAAACCTGGAAAACTGACACCTGATGAGTTTAAGACCATGCAGCAACATACACTTCTTGGTTACGAAATACTGAAAAACAGCTTATCAAAATATATTCAAATCGGTGCGGTTATTGCGTTAAACCACCATGAAAAATATAACGGACAGGGGTATCCAAATCAATTGAGCGGTGACGAAATACCATTAGAAGCCCGTATCGTCGCTGTTGCCGATGTTTTCGATGCTTTAGTATCGGATAGACCGTACAAAAAAAGTTGGTCAATTGACAAGGCCATTGACTATATTAGCCAGGAAAGAGGAAACCATTTCGACCCTGATTGCACAGATGCATTTCTCAGTGAAATGCAGGAAGTGGAAACCATCCACTACGCGTTACGTGGAAATCCCGAAGGAACATACTCTTGAACATACAACCCAGGAACAATCGACAGACTCATAATCTGACAGGAGACCATGTCTACTATAGTCTCAGTTTTTTAGCCAGCTGCGCTGTACTCTGCGGACTTGTCATCACCTACTTCTGGTCTGCCACCTCTCTGATCGGGCTCGGTGTACTTCTTCTGACCAGTCAGTTTATGCTGATCCGTTTGATACAAAACCTCAAAAACCTGCATACGTCTAACCTGCTCACACGTAGCATGTCAATCATTCTGGATCAGGTATTTCTAAGTCTGATTACATTTGTAGGCAGCTCGATTCTGCTATTTTTGCCTCTTAGTAGCTTACTGATCTTTGCTGCGCGCTCTTTTGGCAGAAACTATCTTTGGCTGGCAATGGTAACTGGGTTTATATCGATAACCATAACACTAAATATTGTATTTCAGATGGACCTACCGAAAGCAGTACTCTTCAGTCTGCTCGCCCTCTGTCCACCCATTCTGGTATCTATCAGAAAAAGTAGTGTTTCGGCTCGCAATCTTCCTCAATCGGACGAAGTAGCGGAGTTGCCACAGCTTGACGAGGTTTCAACAGATAACCCTGAAGAATCTAAAGAGAGCCAACAGTTTACAGGCACTCCAGTTGATCAAAAAATACAGCGGGTTCTGATACTTTCAAGAAACACCAGTACCACTTCCCTATTATCACAGCAACTCTTCAACTGGGGACATGACGTAACGACCTGCAGCAATAGCTTACAGGCATTCAAGCATATGCTGTCTCGCAGCCAGGGTGAAGTATATACCCCTTACTCCTGTCTCATTGTCGATGGTGAAAACCTGGATATAGAACCCCTATCCCTGGCACGCTTGATAAAAAACGAACCACTACTCACTAAGGTACGGTTGATCTGTATACAGTCCTCATTCTTCAATGAAAAGTATGCTCACAGGTTACTTCGTGCAGGTTATCACACGCTTCTGGAATCTCCCTGGAGCAAGGAACAACTATTCAGCATCATCAGCTACGACCCGAACACCTTTACACCGGCAGAGAATGTCGTCAGCCTGGTAAAACATCGTACAATTAAAAAAGCTTACACCCGCCAAAAAGTAATATTACTGGCAGACGCCGTATCCCTGGAGCGTGATTCACTTAGCCAGGCACTGAGTAACGCCGGCTACAGAATCCACCTGGCAGACAATGGTGATCAGGCCCTTGATGCACTGGAAGAACATTTTTTCGATTTAGCTATTATCAATTTACAACTACCTGTCATGAGTGGTATTCAGGTTGTCAAACTGCATCGATTTACCACACCTTACAAGCAGTGGGTACCCTTCATCTTTATGAATGACGAAGATAACCCTGAGATACTCAACCTATGCCATAGTATTGGCGTGGATATTTGTCTCTTTAAACCGATCACGCCCCAGGAGGTCATACTTTCAATTCTCGCAGCACTCGATAAGGGTGACCTGCAGAATCTGACTTATGTTTCCCGCAAGACAGACCCCATCCAGTTTAAGAATAACCGTATCCAGGATGCCATGTTGCTTGACCACATGACACTTCTAAGACTGGAAAAGCTGGATAGCGGCATCTCGTTAATAAACGATCTATTTAAGATTTTCGAATCTGAAGGACGGGGCATTCTGCGGCAAATGGAAAAAGCTGTGGCTCACCGTCAACTTGGGCAGTTTCTCGATCAGGCGCAAATACTTTTAGACAGTTCAGGTCAACTGGGTGCGGTACTGCTTTACGAACTAAGCCAACAGGCAGCTAAACTCTCCGCCAGAGAGTTTGAGTACAAAGGCTCAGATATACTGAGTGAAATTGAACAGACCTTTAATCTAACACTCCAGGCTTATGCGCTCTATCTCTCGCAAAGAGCCTCTGCCACGCAATCCGAACCAAACAGTAACCCTTCAAATTGAGCCAACAGGCATAGTAGATGAGTCCTGGTTGGTGTTTCATGCTAGCGGCCCACTACTGTCGTGTCCTACGATGTTAGCGTGACTAGAAGCTATTAGCCGCTAGGCGGCGTTCCGTAGGGAATGGCGTACCCTTGCATGGAAGGCAACGCCCCGAAGGAAGTGCCCTTGGGGTGCAACGCGGTTGATAGCTTCTCGTCGCGCCCAAAGGGAGGGCCTCTAAAAACGTCAAACAATATAAGACACTGCAATAGCTATCTGCTTACCTTCAAAGAACTACGGTAGTGTTGAAGCACTTGACAGGTAATGCTGAAGGTTGTAGATATTTTTTTCATTAATTTAATGCCCATCTCATCAAATTCAGACTGTTTAATATGTACAGCTGACAAACAGATACTCATCAGAGAATATGCACCGATGCCTGAAGCATTATCAGCAAGTGCATGGGCACAATCCTTATATTGGCTAATATTCTTCTCTTCTACTGCCTGATGCATAGCTACTAGCAGTTCCTCACAATCATTTAAAAAGCTATCGTATAGCTGCCCCAAAAATTCCGGCTCTTTACTCAGCTGCTCAAGCCCTTTGAGTATTGTCTTATCAAGCACCCTGCTCCTCTTTTCCTGACTCTCCGGTCGAGTAGGTTGATCAATTATCATATCGGTAGCTACAGCAGAGACATCCTCCCCTAATATCTCCCTAACCACATCCAATAAATGTGCAGACCGGACAGGCTTTGTGAGATATGCATTGACACCAACCTCATCACACAAGTCAGCCGCCTCTCGGGTTGCATTTGCAGTTAGAATGATAAACGGGAGATTGTTCGTGCCATGATCAGTAGCACGATAGGATTTAATAACATCAATACCACTGATATCGGGCATTTGCAGATCCAGTATTGCCAGATCGAACGTCTGCTCATTGAGTTTTTCTATCGCTTGATTACCATGACTGACCACCTCAACATGGTGCCCCTGTAACTCTAATATTTTTTTCACCACCTTTTGATTAATCAGATTATCTTCAGCTAATAGAATATCTGATTTTTTTGAAAGGCTGTGTTCTACCGATGAGAATATTCTTGGAGGCATGGAATAGCTATGAGTTCGCTTTAAGGCATATTGCAATACATGGTGAACTTTTTCATTGGTTACGGGAGTGCTCATAACAGCACTATAGCCTTCATGACATAGCGTCGTTTCTCTTTCTTGATTTTTCGAATGGTGTGTTACACATACCATTTCCAGTTCATCCAAACTCCTTTCAGATCGTATAACCTGTATTAATTCATCGCTGGAAAATAGACTGTGGGTCTCATCAACTATTACAATATCGTAAGGCTCTTCCACTTTCACTGCATTCAGCAATTCCAGAAAGCCCTCAGCGATACTATTATAAACTTTTACGTTTACCTGCCACTCCTGCAATCCATCCAACAGCTGTTGTGGTTCTGCCAGCAGGTCGGAAAACAGTAGCACCCTTGCCTCATTTATACGTTTCTCATCAAGCGGGTAATCCGAAGGAATTGCAGGAATCTGGAACCAAAATCGACTACCCTTTCCCAATCGACTCTCTACACCAATAGAGCCTCCTAGCAGTTCAACCAACTGTTTAGTAATCGAGGTACCCAACCCACTACCTGAATAATGGCGAGTTGCTGAATTATCACCCTGCTCAAAGCGTTCAAAAACAATTTTCTGCTGGCTCTCAGAAATCCCAATACCACTATCTACTATTTCAAAACAGATACGCGGCACTGAATCTACAGGATCCCCATGCTGGTAGGGCGTGACTTTTAAAGCTATGCTGCCATGCTCTGTATATTTAATCGCGTTACTTAGAAGGTTGATCAGAATCTGTCTGAGTAACTTTGGATCGGTTTTTATAAATGGCGAGACATCCAAATCAAGCAGCTTACTCAACTCTATACCCTTTGCATCTGAAGCTGGCTTTAACATTGAAACCACACTATCCACCAGAGCAAAAATATTCTGGTCACTATAGCTGACTTCTACTTTTCCGGCCTCAATTTTGGAAAAGTCAAGAATCTCCTCTATCAGATTGAGCAGGGTCTCCGCTGAAGCCTGAATTGCCGACATAATCTCCCGCTGTTCAACACCCATTGGGGTTCTTGCCAATAAGTCAGTCATACCGACCACACCATTAAGTGGCGTACGAATTTCATGGCTCATATTCGCCAAAAATCTGCTCTTAGCTTGGTTGGATGCGTCTGCTCGCTCTTTTTCAGACTCAATTCGCTTTAGTAATAATGCGACATAAAGGGTTGTAACCAGTAACCCCACCAGCAATCCAATACCGAGTATCTGCTGCTCTCTCCAGTAATCACTGACAACTATCACCGATGCGAATCCCAGAGTGGAAAAAGCACTTGTAAAATAGAGTGAGGGAGTACCATAACGAAAACCATTTCCCAGACTGACCCACAAATAGAATACATAGAGCATCGCTGCACTCTCACCACCGAACCACATAACAGCAGTGATCATATTGACGTCGAACAACATCGTTAAAGTTCGGCGCAGGCGAAATTGATCAGGCCGCCATGCAATTGCCCCGATAATGAGCAGACTGCATATTGTATAGGCAAATGCATAAACATATAGGATTTCTGATTCATCAACAGAAACCAAATAATGGATGGACAAAGCGTAGACACACATCAGCAATGCGATGGCTAATCTCACAAGGGACTGCTCTGACTCCTTGTCAGGGGCCTTTTTGAATTGGCTGATGAATTTTTGCCACAGGTTACCAAGCATACTGTTCTAATCCGATACTGACCGTTGTTACTCAAGACCCTTTTTGAAGAGGCTCAGTTGTATCTTAGCCTATGCAATATGAACCCATACTATACTCTCCATGAGAGGATTTTAAGACAACTGTCTCTAAATACAGTCTATTCGGCCCAGACGTCTTGAGAGGTTTATTATACAGTATCGCTGTCCGTTCAATAATTCGTGAAAAAAACTGAAGTACCTACATTCTTAATCTTTTGAGTTGTGACTCTACTAGTCAAGTCTAATCTTCTATCAAGATTTTCTGGGTTTGGTTCTGTTGGTAGCCTCTGCCTGCAATGGATCATCTGGCCAATAGTGTTTTGGATAGCGCCCTTTTAGCTCTTTTTTAACCTCAGAATAGGTTCTTATCCAGAAACCGGCAAGATCGTCAGTAATCTGGATCGGTCGTTGTGCCGGTGAGAGAAGATGAAGCATAACTGGTACTTGTTTGTTACAAATCTTTGGGGTCTCGGCAAGACCAAACATCTCCTGTAACCTAACCGCCAGAACCGGACCAGCATCCCTGGTATATTGCAACGCAATCTTTGAACCACTGGGTACTTTTAGATGGGTGGGTGCCCATTGATTCAGAGACTGTTGCTGCTCCCAAGTCAGTTGGGTTTGCAAGATAGTCAACAGATCGAGTCGTTGTAACTGTTCTTTATTTAGGATGGATTCAAGCCAAGGGCCTAACCACGTCTCAAGATGTTCTATTAGCCAATGATCAGAGAGATCGGGCCAGTTACTATCATCAGTGTGACTACCCAACCAAATAACCCTATCCTGCCATTGACGCACTGAGCGTGACCAGGGTAATGCATCCAGCCCCATTATTCGAATGCCGTCAATCATAGCGGCTTTAATCAGTTCTGAGTCCCCGGAAGGCAAAGGCTTTCGGCTTAAAACCAATGCACCCAAACGCTCTTCGAGAGAGCTACTTACTCGCTGCAGCCGTTTATCCCATAGAATCTCCTGCAGATGGTTAATCCTGGTTTCCGGTAAACTGCGAATCTCTTCCAAATCAATGCTGGTAGCCAACCTGACACGGCCCTCACTTTGCCCTGCATCCAATTGTGCAGCCACCAAAAATGGTTCGTTAGCCAGCGGGTCATGCTCTGCGAGACGAACAGCTCTGCCATTCACCAAACGAAATCGTGCATGACCAGTGCGTTGAGCCAGTCGATCTGGAAAAGCCAGAGCCAAAAGTTGTCCCACGGATAGCTGCTTCTGTTGATGACAATCCTTGTGCTGCAAACGACGTAACCAATCCTTGCTTATTCGATCGATATAGCGGCATGAAGAAGCTGTTGCATTAGCTGGCGCCCTCTTTTCACGCCAGGCATTCAACAGTCTCAATCTCAAAGCCAGATCACATCCCTCCTCCCTGCTGGAAATGATATCCCGTTCACTCAGCAGAGAGACAATATCGCTGACGAGCTCTCTCTTTTCACTAGATGTATGCACCAGCATGTGCGCCAATCTAGGGTGTGTTGGCAGTTCAACCATACGCCGTCCCAGAGTCGTGATCCTGCCATGTTCGTCGAGGGCTCCCAAAACCTGCAGTAGATCGATTGCCTGACTGAAGGCGCCTCTTGGCGGTGGATCAAGCCAGCGAAGTTGCATTGGATCAGCAACCCCCCAGGAAGCCAGCTGTAGTGCCAATGGCGCTAAATCGGTCTGCAGGATCTCTGCTGGATGGTGAGCCTGAAGTTGTGTGTGATAGGATTCTGCGCATATGCGGTAGCAGATACCTGGACCAAGGCGGCCTGCCCGTCCGGCCCGTTGTACTGCGGCTGCCTGGGAAACTGGAACAGTCTCCAATCTTGTCAGACCTATACCCGGAAGAAATCGGGGCATTCGAGACCATCCACAATCAACCACTACTTTAATTCCCTCGATTGTGAGACTGGTCTCTGCAATAGAGGTGGTTAGTACGATTCGACGTCGTTTTTTCTGGTCAGGAAGTATGGCACGATCCTGTGCAGCTTTTGGTAGATCTCCGTATAAAGGAGTGATCAGAGGCACCCTTTCATAGTCGGAGAAGCGACTCCCGAGCAGCTTCTCAACACTACGAATTTCAGCACCCCCCGGAAGGAAGGCTAGCACATCCCCTGTCTCACACTGACATGCCCGAACGATTGCCCCCGCAACTTGCTTGGCAATCTTACGTTTTTCAGGTATCTGCTCCAAGTAGTGACAGGTTACAGGAAACTGACGACCCAGTGCTTGAACTATAGGCGCATCATCCATCAACGCACTGATGCGTTTCTGATCCAGGGTAGCGGACATCACCAGCAGATGAAGATCCTCCCGCAGTCCTTGCTGCGCATCGAGTGTCAGGGCGAGAGAGAGATCACTATGGAGATTGCGCTCATGAAACTCGTCGAAGATAACCAGACCTACACCCGGCAATTCAGGATTCTGTTGCAATCTTCGGGTCAGAATCCCTTCCGTCACCACTTCAATTCGGGTCTTGCGGGAGACTTTGCGTTCCAAGCGTATGCTGTAACCAACTCGCTCACCAACCGATTCACCAAGCAGGCTGGCCATTCTGCTGGCAGCGGCACGAGCCGCCAGACGCCTGGGTTCAAGCAGCAAAATTCCCCCACCATTCAGCCAAGATGAATCAAGTAGCTCGAGTGGTACCAGGGTGGTTTTACCCGACCCTGGTGGCGCACTCAATACTGCTCTGCGATGTGACTCCAGTGCCCTGTTGAGATCGGGAATAACCTGCTTAACTGGAAGATCTGACACTCAATCCCGAGCTGCTGGCAGTGATTCATACTCCCTATCGCACTGGACATGCATATCAAACTTCAGATCATCAGCAAAATCCTGGGCCACTATCCAGATCTGCTTCAACTCCTCACTCAATGTTGGCAGAACAGTTAGAGCGCTGCGGGTACGCTTCTCATCGAAGAAAGCAAACGGCTCATCCAGAAACAGAAATTGACCACCCTGTACAGCCCGACCAACCAGCTCTTGAGATAAAGCCAATCGTACAGCAAGCATTATCTGACGTTGGGTACCACTGGAGATCTCATCCAGATCCATAAAATCACGTTTTTCACTGGAGAAGGCTCGCACTGTCAGATCATCATCGATCTGCAGGTGTTCGTATCTATTCTCTGTAAACAGCGGTAGTGTCTTGCTTACCAAGCCACGCAGCTTTCTGTTGAATTGGTGAGAAACCTCTCGGGAAGTCCCCTGAATCAGTTCATCTGCCAAACTGCAGATATCGATATGCTGCTGCCGTTCATCGATCTTCTCCTTAAGACTCGACTGCATCTCTTTCAGCCGAGTCGCTCTATCGAGCCGCTCCTGTTCAATGGCAATGGCCTGGTCAAGTTCACCTGAACGTCGCCTGGTACTCTCCAAACCCAGACCTAACAGATCCAGTTCATTCGCGACACCATCCCGCACCTCAGCTAAAGAAGCGCTCCAATCTGCAATGCGACCACTGAGTCGCACCCGTGCAGCTCGGTCGACTACTTCCGCAGGGGGATTGCTCTCGACAGATTCCTGTTCGACCTCTTCCTCAACCACATCACTATTCAAGGATTGCTCAGGCGCCTCTTCCGTAGAGGCATCCTCTTGAGGCAATCCATCCAGATTGTTAATTGCAGTGGCAAGTGCAGCTGCAGTCTCATTAAAACCCGCAACCGAACGCTTAAGAGCAGAGCGTCTGATCAAAAAGATCAAAAACAGCAGCGCGAACGCCCCAGCTGCATATAACAACCAGGGAAGCATTGCCATCTCCCAATTGGGGACCATTTGCCCAAGCCAGCTATTCAAGCTTACTGACCAATCATGTTCTGGAAGCTTACCCAGCAGATACCAGGCACCGCCAGCAACAGCAGCAAGAATAAAAAACAGAAAACTGAAAAAACCAGCACTCCCAGACTTTGAACGCGCTTTATCCCGTTTTGGTATCACATCCTGATATGCTGTGGCAGCCCCACCCAGTTCATCAATCAGTCGCTGGGTTTCATCCATGCGCTGATTGACCTCATGGCGCTCACTCTCCAGACCAGGCATCAGTCCTGGGTTGATATCCAGCTCCTCCACTTGCTTCTGCAAGCCACCTAACTCCTGATTACGCTGTTCCAGTTCCTGGTGTGTCTCTGCGCGGTCTTCCTGACAGGCAGCAGCACAATATTCAAGGGTGACCAAGCCGGCCATTGTCTTAACAGCATAACTGTGGGGATGGGGTGTAGTGATCTCTCGTTGAGCAAGATAGAAGGATTCAACAAACTCCTCATACTCAAAGCCAATCAGTTGATAGATCTTGTCAGCCACCTGCTCCACGCCCCGCACAACCTGATCATCATCATCGACTCCGAAGGGTGATAGACGGGCACTGTGATTTCCAGCGTCATCCAAAAAGCGCTCAAGCTGGTACTTCTGGCCATCAGCAGCTGAGAATTCCAGTTCAGCAGAACAGTGTGTTTCACCCCAGCGGATAATTTTGGTTAGCTCATCCACATCCAGGGAAAAGGTTCTGCCAAACAGGGCAAAACAGACCGTTTCACCAATAGAGCTTTTACCCGACTCATTCGGCCCGGATATAGCAATCAACCCCTGTTCAGGGATCTCATTTATATTCAGGCTACTGTACTTCAGTACATTTTTAGCATTGATCGAATGTATGATCATGACCAACCCTCATCAGCTAATACCCGAAGCTTGCTCAAGACCATCTCAATAGCCTGATCGAACGCCTGCTCATCAAACGACTCCCCTGAATTCAGTCTACGCTCCCGTTCAGCATTGCAATAATCCAGAAACTCAGTGGCGGATGGCCCTATTTGCATATTCTGCTGTTGGGTAGTCTTTTCAGACGTTGACATACTGGATCCCCCTTTTTGTTGTATACCGGCTGCCCCCGATCACCGCCATCCCAGATCAAATAGATCTATTCAAAGCATAACCATAGCGGTAGTCAAGCACGCTCAGTATAGGGAGTTCTGATCGAGAGGTCATCATTATTAGCCCAGCAACCAAACAGATTACTTTCAGCCCCAGCGCACCTTCACAAAGCAAGGCACCAAAACACCTCTATAGATGACCTACAGCAAGTTTGAAAACCCACTCTGTATGCAGAGAGCGCTCTGCATGTCTGAAAAATCATAAAGTTAGAGTTCAAGGAATCGATTCGAACGCCAGGTTATAGTGCCCGTTACATCTTGTTACTCAGCGATACATCTCAGAAAAGATCTATTCGTTGGCTCCAGTAATAATCGATCCAACATTGTCAGAATTTATTCTCCTATCAATATTGATTGCTACTCTATTTTTGACAAAATCAGATCCCACATACATACTGGTTGGTATGTTACATAGATAGTTTATGGATAAATCTCATGGTAGACGCGGATAAAACACGTCAAGCTCTGCTTGAGGCAGCATATGAAGAAATTTACCGCGATGGGTTTCAGGCGGCAAGCCTGAGTGCCATTTTGGAAAGAACCGGTGTAACGAAAGGTGCTCTCTACCACCATTTCAGTAGCAAACTGGAGCTTGGCTACGCTGTCGTCGATGAAGAAATCAGTAACAAGCTCCACCAGCTTTGGATACAACCTCTACAGAATGAGGGGAATCCAATTGATATCCTGGTTGCGACAATTGAGCTGGCTGGTCAGCAGATTACAGATAAGCAACTCTATCTAGGCTGCCCTCTAAATAATCTGGCACAAGAGATGTCTCCTATCGATGCTGGCTTCCGTATGCGCATAGATCAGTTGTATCAACAGTGGTTGAAAAGTATCGAGCACCTAATAAGTAAAGGTCAACACAGTGGCAAGGTAAAAACATCAATAGATGCTGCTGATACAGCACTATTTATTATTGCTTCTCTAGAAGGGTGTCTTGGAATTGCTAAAAATGCTCAAAGTCATGATGAACTTGAACGCTGTGGAAAAGGACTAATTGGCTATCTCAATAACCTTCGTGCAGAGACCTCATCGACTTACTAACCAAGGGATTGGATATGTTATTAGGGAATTTCTGAATTAAGTCTGTGTGATCAATTCATGAATTGATCAGTGGTTCCTTATCCTAATAAGCAAGAATACGACGACAAGGAATAAAACATGAGTGAACTCTTCTTTAGATTTGTTTTAAAGCACAAAATTATAGTGCTACTGCTCTCTGTTGCGATCAGTCTGCTCATGGGTAGCGGCGTACAACATCTGCGTTTCAACAACGACTACCGAATGTTTTTCAGTGAGGAGAACCCGCAACTGAATGCATTTGAACAACTTCAGAATACCTATACAAAAACAGATAATATTCTGTTTGTCATAGAACCGAAGGATGGCAAGGTATTTACCCATGAGACCCTGACAGCAGTATCTGAATTGACCCATGAAGCCTGGCAAATCCCCTATTCCATACGCGTGGATTCCATTACAAACTTTCAGTACACCTATGCTGAAGGTGACGACCTGATAGTGGAAGACCTGGTACTAAACCCAGAATCACTGGATGATAATACCCTGGCTGAAAAACAACAGATCGCCACTACGGATCCTCTGCTGGTTAACCGATTGATTTCACCCTCCGCCCATACCACAGGGGTTAATGTTACTGTTCAGTTACCTGGAAAAAAATTGACTGAGGTACCCGAAGCGGCAGCTAAGGCCATGGATATGGCCAAAAACCTGGAAGCCAAATATCCCAACATCAAGGTTCATCTGACTGGTATGGTGATGATGAACAATGCCTTTCCCACAGCTTCGCAGGATGACATGAAGAGCCTCTATCCGGTTATGTTTGCTGCTGTATCGCTGGTATTAGTACTGATGCTTCGATCCATACCGGGTACGGTTTCAACCCTGATTATCATTGTGCTGATGATTATCGCCACATTGGGAGTGACAGGTTGGCTTGGCATCAAGATGTCTCCACCGACCACCACAGTCCCCATTGTCATCATGACGCTGGCTATAGCCGACTGCGTACACATACTGGTTAATTTCCTCCATTTCATGCGCGATGGAGAATCAAAATATCAGGCCATGATGGAGAGCCTGCGGATTAACCTACAACCGATATTTCTCACCACTCTGACCACCATGATCGGTTTTCTGAGTCTCAATTTTAGCGACGCACCACCGTTTCGTGACATGGGCAACATGGCAGCAATGGGTGTAGTTCTGGCATTTCTACTGTCAATCACTTTTTTGCCTGCAATGATGATGCTGTTACCAGTGAAAGCATTGAGTGGTGACACCATGGGTAGCATTGCCATGGTACGCTTCGCCGAATTTGTCATACGCAACAAGAAACGACTCTTATGGGGCATGGGCCTACTCATCCTATTTTTAATTGCGCAGATCCCAAACAACCGCCTGGACGATCAATTTGTAAAATATTTCGATGAGACTATCACCTTTCGTCAAGCCACCGATTTCGCCACTGAGAACCTGACTGGAATCTATCGAATTGAGTATTCACTGGACAGTAAGGAGACTGGGGGAATCAACGACCCTGCATACCTCCATAAAGTAGAAGAGTTCGCCCAATGGTACAGACAACAGCCCGATGTACTTCATGTCAACTCCATTACAGATATCATGAAGCGCCTCAATCGAAATATGCATGAAGATAATGACAGCTGGTATCGATTACCTGACCAGAGAGACCTTTCTGCTCAATATCTGTTGCTCTACGAGTTCTCGCTTCCTTTTGGTCTCGACCTGAACAATCAGATCAATGTTAAGAAATCAGCTACTCGACTGACAGTCACCTTGAATAGCATCTCTACTCAGCAACTTCTCAAGATCGAAGAGGATGCACAACAATGGCTGCTTGCCAACGCCCCAGATTTACGCAGTGATGGCGCAAGTCCTTCAGTCATGTTCGCTCATATCGGCAGTCGCAATATCATTGCCATGTTGAAGGGCACAACCATTGCGTTAGTTGTAATCTCCTTTATCCTGGTCATTGCACTTAAATCACTCAGGATTGGAACTATAAGCCTGATTCCTAACTTAGTCCCCATAGGTATGGCTTTCGGACTCTGGGGCTTGACTGTTGGCGAAATCGGCTTGGCACTCTCAATTGTCAGTGGCATGACACTGGGCATAGTCGTCGATGATACTGTTCATTTTCTGAGTAAGTATCTCCGTGCACGGCGTGAAAAAAACCTCCCCAGGGAAGATGCAGTACGTTACGCTTTCTCGACAGTGGGTACCGCACTATGGGTAACTTCTCTGGTTCTGATCGTTGGTTTCGGTATCCTTGCCTTCTCCCAATTCCAACTCAATGCCGGCATGGGGCTACTGACTGCAATAACACTGGGGCTTGCCCTGATTGCCGACTTTCTGTTTCTACCCCCGCTGCTAATCTATTTCGGAGGAAAAAAATCATGACATTAAGGATATTACTCACCTCATTACTGCTTATCCCCACAGCCATGGTGGCAGCAACCCCTGAGGAGAAGGGCTTGGAAATAGCCACTGAGGTCGAGGCCAGAGATACAGGCTTTCACGACTTTAAAGCGACCATGACCATGCTGCTGAAAAACAGGCATGGTGAGGAGAGCCTGCGGGATATGCGTAATCAGACCCTAGAGGTAGAGAACGACGGTGATAAAACTTTAGTGGTTTTCGATGAACCAAGAGATGTCAAAGGCACTGCGCTGCTCAGTTTTTCCCACAAGGTGGGAGATGATGATCAGTGGCTCTATCTACCTGCACTAAAACGGGTAAAGCGAATTGCCTCACGTAATAAGTCTGGACCTTTCATGGGCAGTGAATTTGCCTATGAGGATATATCCTCTCAGGAAGTTGAAAAATATACCTATAAATATATTGCCGACAATGAACATGAGGGTATTGCTTCATTTCTTATCGAACGATATCCAGTTGATCCCAACTCAGGTTATACACGGCAACAATTATCGATTGACAAGGAGAGGTATATCCCCTTGAAGATCGACTACTACGACCGAAAAAACGCCCTCTTGAAAACCTTGGTTTTTCGTGGCTATCAACAGTACCTGAATCAATACTGGCGGGCCAAAGAGATGTTTATGGATAACCATCAGACAGGAAAAAGCACCCTATTGACCTGGACAGAGTATAATTTTCGCAGCGGCCTGACTGACTCTGATTTCAATAAGAACAGTCTCAAGCGTGCCAGATAGGGAGATTTAAAACGTGAGATATTGGCGATGGATCATCTGTCTGATACCCAGTCTGTTGCATGCCGGAGAGTGGAGTGGATTCCTTGAATTACAGGGGCGATACTTTCCTCAACAGGCCACAGATGCAGAACAATCCGATCAAATTATTTCGCTGGCATTTCAACCTGAATATTATCAACGCTGGGATAGTGGCAACCAGAACCTGTTGTTTGTACCTTTTATTCGTTGGGACAGTGAGGACAATGAACGTACACATGGGGATCTACGGGAACTGATCTGGACTTACGCAGGAAAGCGCTGGGAAGTTCAAGCGGGCGTAGGCAGAGTCTTTTGGGGCGTTACAGAAGGGCTCCACCTGGTGGATGTAATCAATCAGACTGACCTCGTTGAAAACCCTGATGGCGAACAAAAACTGGGACAACCATTAATTAAAGCTTCGCTTGAACGGGACTGGGGTATTCTTGATCTTTATGCCCTGTTCGGTTTTCGTGAACGTACCTTTCCGGGTGAAAAAGGTCGCTTACGCACCCACCCCTATGTTGATCAGGATCATGCGCAATATGAATCCGAGCATGAGCAGCAGCATCTGGATTATGCACTGCGCTGGTCCCATTATATTGGCGATTGGGATATTGGCCTCTCTCACTTCAACGGCACCAGCAGGGATCCACAACTAACTCCCAGGATCACTCCCCAGGGAGATATCACCCTTCTCCCCTACTACGAACTGATGCGACAAACCAGTCTGGACTTACAGGCGACCAAGGGGGATTGGCTCTGGAAACTGGAAACAATCCATCGCTCCATCGACAGTGGCAGTTACAATGCTGCAACAGGTGGGTTCGAATACACCTTTGTAGGCATTGCCGAGAGTGACATTGATATTGGTCTGCTCGGAGAATACATGTATGACGATCGTGGAGATGATGCTACGACACCATTTGAGAATGACCTTTTTCTCGGATTTCGGCTGACGGCAAATGACGTAGATGGAAGTGAATTGCTTGCAGGTGTAATAAAAGACCTCGATGAAGCGGGTTGGATGTTCAACCTGGAAGCAAGCCGGCGCATTGGCAGTCACTGGAAAACCAGTGCACAAATACGATTATGGTCGGACATTCACCAACAAGATCCGCTGTTTGTAATGCATCGGGACGACTATGCAGAAGTCACCATTACCCGTTTTTTCTAAACCAGAGATTTCTGATTGCAGCATCTTTAAAAAAACTGGCTATACCGGCCCACCAGGGCCTGTTAAGCCTTTTTAACAAACTCAGATTTTAGCTGCATCCCACCAATACCGCTTATTTTGCAATCGATATTGTGATCCCCGCCGGTCAATCTTATATTCTTGACTTTAGTCCCAACTTTCACGACAGAAGATGAACCCTTCACCTTGAGGTCTTTTATGACCACCACTGAGTCACCATCATTTAGCACTGTACCATTGGCATCTTTTATTACATCTTCAGTCTCAACATCATCTTCATCACCAGTGGTTGCCCACTCATGAGCGCATTCTGGGCAAATATACATATCACCATCCTGATAGGTATACTCTGAATTGCATTTTGGACAAAACGGCATATTACTCATTAAAATTTTCTCTTTAAAATATCCACGCGACCATTAACCAGATAATCACGAAGAAAGCAAAAAATCCACTCAGTACGAATTGAATCTCACCCAGCAAACCATCTCCAGAGAAAACGGCAAATAGAATCAGCAATATTACTGTAATAAAAAATGAGATCACTGCAGAATCTTTGATACCCAATCCAGGTGTCAAATGCACTGCTGCGATTTCCGACAATGCTGGCATAAGCAGTAAGAGAGCTACAGCTAAGATCACAATCAGAGAAACCAGTGCAATAGCAATTTTACGGGATTCGTTCTTATCCTTACTATCAGTTTCCCCGACCATATCGACTACTCTTCATCCTGACGGGGCTTGATCAGCTCACGTATTCTATTTGGATCAGGCAGACCGGTTACAACAATTTCCGGATTGTCACCAGCCGTATATATTTCAACAGACCCAACACCAAAGATTCGGTTGAAAAAGGATTGTTTAACTTTCGTTGTTCTTACACTGCTGATATTAATTTCTGAGCGCTCTTTGCTGAGCAGGCCTTTTTCATAAAGAATCTCAGATTCATTTATCGTTAGCTTGGATGATTTATTTTGAAGATGCCATACAAGCAATATAATCAAACCAATACCAAATGCCGGTATTAACAGAATTGAAACTATAAAACCTATTGGATTATTCTTAAACATGACAGGATTTTCAGAATAGATTTCGCTCACCACAACTCTCCAAGATTACTTTTTTTACACATCTCAGTCATGTTAACCAAGTGTTGACTCTTTACACTGTTTCACCCAAGAGACCAGTATACAATATAGCGTTGCAAATAAGACCTATTAGATGAAAATTTTTGTTGCATCATGACACACAGACATCTGGCATTGAACTCAGAATGGTGCGGCAGGGCCGCACCCTACAGTGCGTTAGTTACTTGTCCGGGAGAGGTAGTAGATAGCCTAAATGCCCAGTTTAATGAACAAGACCATTGCCTTGAATAGAAGCAGGTTTACCAAATAGTAGTGTTCTGCTTTAAGTTAGTTATTCGATGAGTTCTATCAGCTAATTGATCCAATTACAGAGCTATCTCGAAGTAAATTTGTGAACTCATCCTCATTGATAGGCTTGCTGAACAGATATCCCTGAGCATACTCGCACTGCATATCGCGCAGCAGGCTTAGCTGCCCCTCGGTTTCCACACCTTCAGCCACTACTTCCAAACCCATTCCGTGGGCCATCATTATAGATGCATTCACAAGTTCACAATCGGCCGGGTCGTCAGTTAAATCATTAACGAAACTCCGATCCACTTTTAACACATCAAATGGGTACTTACGTAAATAACTCAGCGATGAGTAACCAGTTCCGAAGTCGTCCATTGCTAAATGTATGTTTGCTTTATGCAAGCGTGCAACTGCCTCGTCGATATCCCGCTGACCACTCATCAGAACGCCTTCCGTGATCTCCAATACCAGGCTATCAGCTTTCAAACCACGCTCTCGCAGAAGATCTTTCACATAATCTACCAACATAGCATCACGGAACTGCCGGGGAGAGAGATTGATAGCGATTTTGAAATCGTGGCCGAGCATTTCACGCCAGTCTACAGCGTTAGCGACAGCCTGTTGCAATACATATCGTCCAATACCCAAAATCACCCCGGTCTGTTCTGCAATCGGAATAAACTCATCTGGTGACACCTTTCCCAGCACTGGGTTATTCCAGCGTAACAGAGCTTCAGCAGCGACAATCCTATTGTTCTTTAAATCGATGACAGGTTGGTAAAACACTGAAAACTCGTGACGCTCCTGGGCGCCATGCAACTGCTCCTCGACCTCTAAACTACGGGATATATTCAGATTCATCTCAGTAGTAAAAAAGTTGAAAACATTTCTACCCTGTTCTTTTGAGTGATACATGGCAGTATCGGCGTTGCGTAGTAGTTCAGTTGGGGTCAGGCCATCATTGGGATAGAGAGCAATACCGATGCTGGTGGTAACCACCAATTCTCGATCATCTAATTTAAACGGTTGTCGAAACTGAGAAATCAGGCTACTTGCAATTGTGCGGAGATCACTCAGTTCAGATAAGTTACGCAAAAGCACAACGAATTCATCGCCACCAAGGCGGCAAATACTGTCACCATCACGAACAGCCGACTGTAAACGCCCAGCAGCCTGAATCAGCAGGCGGTCGCCGGTTTCGTGTCCAAGGCTATCGTTAACCCGCTTAAAGCCATCGAGATCAAGGAACAGAATCGCAACCTTGCAGTTATCTCTAGATGCCTCTTTGAGCAACTGAGCGAGACGATCCATCGCTAGAAAGCGATTCGGTAGACCGGTTAGGCCATCGTAGTGAGCCTGCCTGAGAATACGAGCTTCCTGGCGTTTCTTTTCAGTGATATCAACGTGTGTCCCGACTGTTCGGATCGCATTTCCATCTGCATCACGGACTAAAAAGGCGCGGGAGAGGATATCCACCCAATGACCATCCTTGTGACGCATCTTGAACTCGATATGAAAGTTATCGCGTTTACCGTTGATGTAATCATTCAGCATCTCCCAGGAGCGCAGACGATCTTTCTCTTCAATCAACTTTTCCCAAGTGGAAAAAGCATTCTCCAGTTCAAAGTCAGCGTAACCGAGCATGCGCTTCCAGCGTGGAGAGAAATAGATTTCATTAGTAAGGAGGTTCCAGTCATAAACGCCATCATTTGAACCACGCATCGCCAACTCGAAGCGCTCCTCGCTCTTGCGTAGAGCCGACTCAGCAGACTTCCGCTCAACTATCTCCTTTCTGAGGCTGCTGTTCTTTTCCTCTAACTCCAATGTGCGCACTTTAATGACTTTTTCTCGACTTTTAACCTCATCCCCCAGGCCCTCGATCAACTGACTGTTCTGCACCTGAAGCCTGATATTCTCCAACAGATTGCGGTTCACATTGCGGGTGAACAGTGTGGTCATGACCAAATATACCAAGGTCGCAAAAGCCAATGCATTGTATCCCTGGCTCCCGTAGGCAAACAGGGTGACAATAAGGGTCAGCAACTGTGGATAGACATAGGCGATAAAAGCCTGCACGTATACCGACAGGACAACAACTGCCGAGGCAACAATGCCGAACAGCAGCATGCATAAGCTAATTGCAACAGTGAGGCTTTCCGCGACCGCTATATAGGGGACGATCAGGCTCCATGCCACACCAACTAACAGACACCCGATCAGATAGCTCCTCTGCCACTGCTCAATTGTAAATTTTTGCGGGTTTCGCTTTCGTATAAACCAAAGCGCGAGGCGAAAGGAGGCCGTAACAAACAGCGCCGCAACCCATATATCAACAATCGATGATTCAATATGGGGCTTCAATATGAAGTAAAAGAGTATTGAGACTGAATAGACGGTGATATTGGATATTGGTGCCTGCTGATAGAGTATCCGAGTCTGCTCTTCAGCTATTAATGCCTTCCCAAGATCTTGCTTTTTTTTCTTTTATCGGTCGACATTATCCTTCCGACGAAGGTGATCACCCACAGAAACCTTAAAACTTAGTAGTGGTAAGATCTAAATCGACCTGATAAGAACAGCCCCTTAGCCCTTTCAAATTCAACTCTTCCACCCTATAGCTAGATATAGCACATTTTGATTTGAGGTTTACATCTTGTTAGTAGTGGCATTATGTTTAATTTGAACAGCGAATCATAAAACCAACCTGAGTTCAGCGATCTCATCCAGGGCTTGACGAATCTCGGAAATAGTCGGCGGCTGTGCTGCCCACATGTCGTCAAATGCACTGCGACAGGTGAGCCGCATAACTTCTGGATGTTGTGATGATTCCAGCCAGAAATGGTATCCACGCGAAACCATTGGGGTTCCGGAATCATCCAGAGCAACAGTTACAAATCCATATTGACGCTGTTTTTGAACAACCTCAACCATCAGCTCTTCTACTTTAGTGACAGTGAATGTTTCCGGATGAATGGTTTGTGGCTCATTGAGCAGGGATTTTACTTCAAAATTACAATTTGGCTTATAACGATCAAAATCTTCCAGCAGCATGGGTTCTCCCTGCTGCAGAAACAGTCGGGTCCGATTGGGAGCAACCAACAAAGCTTGTTTTAAAACAATGGTCGAACCGACAGGTATCCGGTAGTAGGGATTATCAAAATCTGCAACCGTTTGATAGGCGGTACTACAACCCGACAGGCATAAAGCAATTAATAACCATCTCATGATAAAAGCACCTCAGACTCAGTTATCTCTTTGATACTTCATCTACCGCCACCCTTCTCCGGATCACCAATACACTTGGAGTGGCTGAGTAGATACAATCCGGCGCAGTCACTGGAGATTAGACTGGGTGTGCCACCCGCACCCAGGGCCTGTTAACACTAATCGAATCGGCCCTAATACGTTGACTATTCAGAGAATCCTGAAATAGCAGCTAAGATCAGGTAAATCCACCTCCCTAAGCTTAAGCTGAACAGGCTCATTCAACCCGGCGTCTCCTTTGATGCGCACCTTGGCCTCCAGACCAATAGCTGGAATCAGGACTGTTGCCCGCTCTCCCTCTCGTGCAACCACAATGCCCTCTCCCTGCCAATCAGGGTGATCCCGCAAATAGACTATCCGCCAGTGGTTATTCGACACCCGTTCTGTCTTTCTATTCGACATGCTACCCATTTCTGCTTGAGCTATGCGCTCAGAAATGGCTTGCAGGTCAAGCAGTGGCTCACCACTAAGATGAGCCCTTAGCTGCTGATGGGTAAGTAGGTCAGAATAGCGTCTCAATGGACTGGTTGATCGAGAGTATGCTGGAAGCCCTAATCCGGAGTGGGGTTCAGCCAGGGTTTTAATCTGGGTTGGTTTGAACATACGCCGGTAGGCATACATTCCGGCCAAATCCTGAGGTTGATCGGGCTGCTCCGGGGGGGCCTGGGTAGCGTATGGAATAGGGATCTCTCTCTCCTGGCAATAAGTAGCAATCCCCTCCCCGGCCATCAACATCAAATCTGTGACCATTTCCCGGCTTTCCAGTTTTTCCAGCGGAACAATCTCCACTTCACCCTCTTGCACTTTAATCTTCACTTCAGGCAGTTGAATGGAGGCGGCCCCTGCCGCCTTTCGACGTGCTCTGAAAACATGGCATTTTTCCAACAGAGTCTTGAAGGGCTCTTCATCTAAACGCTGATCAGCTTTTGCGTAACTTATACGCTCCACTTTCAACCAGCTGGGATGAACTTCGAGTTGTTCCACCTCACCCTGCTCCGATAGTTGAAAGGCGATGGAGAGTGCAGGTGAACGTTGTTGCAGACCCAGCCCCAGTTGTTCAGTCACCTGTGGTGGCAACATCGGCACGATCCGGTCAGGCAGATAGAGATTTGCCCCTCGACTTCTGGCGTCGAGATCCATATCACTGCCTGGCTTCACCAGAGCAGCCACATCCGCGACATGCACCCAGATGCGCTGACCATCAAGACTGATGGCATCATCCGGATCCTGATTATCCTCATCATCAATGGCAAAAGCAGGTAGATGTGTCAGATCCAATCGTTTCTCTTCTGCCAATTCTGGCACCGGATGCGCGGGAATAGACTCATCTATGCCCATACGACGGGGATAGGGGTTCTCATTTAATGACCAATATCCGGTCTTCACCAGTAATCGATGGGCACTGACAGGATTTTCTGCCAGCTTCAAGGCTTGCAATATGCGGCTGTTTTCCCGCTTTTGCAGGGCCAGGGCCTCGACCTCTCCCAGGGTTTTACGATCTTCTTCAATGATCTTGCCTTGATGCAGGCGCTCCATGAAAGCGTTCCAGGCCTCTGCCTCAGCAGCTTTTTTATTGCGTGATTCGATCTCTACCTTCACCGCATCAGCAGATCTGGGTCGAATTGAGTGTGGCTCTCCTTCAAAATAGATACCATCTGCAACCAGAAGCCAGGTAGCCCAGGCCATGGCAGGGGTGTAGTCGCCAAATACCAGTTCGCTCAGCTCTTTGAGATCGGTCTCTGCACCTTCCAGCAGCTCCCAGTTCTCTTCAACTTCGCCTTCGCCTTCAGGGGTTTGTAAATTATTTAATTCTGAAACTGGCCCAGGATGCAGCAACACAACATCTTTATCCCGAACCCGCTTATTCTTACCCCCCTCCAACTCAATGAGAATCTTGTCGGATACTTCCACCACCCTTGCCGGGCGAATCTTGTAGAGCACCAGAGCGCCTGCAGTCAAATTACTCATCTATTAATCTGAACCCATCATAAAAACCTGATTAAACGAGGGGAGTTTCGTCCCCGGTTGGATCGGGTATGATACGCACTGTTGTTCCTCAAACCCAGGAGCTGTTCCTGATATGAATAAAGAATGGACAGAATTTCTAGATACCCGCACCAATACCGCCCAAAACAGCGTAGCGCCAAACTGCGCCTTAAATGACCTCTCCCATCTGGGACTGATACGGATTTCTGGTGAAGATGCGGAGACCTATCTGCAAGGGCAGTTAACCAATGATGTGCGTAAAGTCACCAACCAGCACAGCAATCTGGCCGGTTGGTGTAATGCAAAAGGGCGCATGTTGGCTAATTTTCGCTGTTTTCGCCGCGCTGATGACTATTTTCTACAAACCCCGCTTGAGAATGTTCCATCGGTAATGCAACGCCTGGGGATGTATGTGTTAAGGGCAAAAGTCACACTCAGTGATGTCAGCGACGAATTGATAAGAATCGGACTTACCGGTGACTGCTCCGATGCCCTGCTGCAACCCTTCTTCGACGACGTTCCAGAACAACCAGACGACGTTATACAACAGGGTGAATTAACTCTGATCCACCTGCCAGGCAGTAAACCCAGATTTGAGGTGATCGGCCCAGCCAATCTACTACAGGAAATCTGGCAAACTGCAGAAGGTCAGGCACAAACCGGGAATAGAGATTTTTGGGCGCTTCAGGAGATACGTGCTGGGATACCCACCATCTATCAAGAGACAAAAGAAGCATTTGTACCGCAAATGACGAATATGCAACTCATTGATGGCGTCAGCTTTACCAAGGGCTGCTATACAGGTCAGGAAGTAGTGGCACGTATGCAGTACCTGGGTAAATTGAAGCGAAGGATGTATCTGGCCCATGTCGATACATCGACTGAGCCTCAACCTGGCGATGAACTCTACGCAAAACAGAGCACTTCAGGACAGGGTACTGGTAAAGTTGTCGAAGCGCAGGCAAACGGAGATGGCTATGACCTCCTGGCAGTTATCGAAATTGCCAGTGCCGAAGAGGGTCAGGTACTGCTTGGTGAGCAGGGTCCAGCCCTTGAAATACTCAATCTACCTTACCCTTTTTCGGAATAGTCTTTGAATTATAGGGATCAGTATCACATCAAGAAATCAGCAGCCTGACCGATAATCAAATAGCGCCTGCAGTCTAGGGCCTGTTAACACTAATCGAATAGGCCCTAGGACAAAAGATAAAAAATGATTGATGAAAAACAGTTTTTAGACGACCTGAACAATGCCATAGACAGCAACAAACTCACTCTGCCGACGCTGCCCGAAGTAGCACTCAAGGTCAGGGATGCCGTCGAAAAAGAGATGAGCAATGCCAATGAGATAGCAGAAATCATTGCATCAGATGCAGCCCTCTCTGCACGCCTGTTACAAGTCGCCAACAGCCCCCTCTACCGGGGTCGGGTAGCAATCGATAACCTGCAAATGGCTGTCGCCCGTCTTGGGGTGCGTCTGGTTCGCAGTCTGGTGGTAAGCCTGATCATGCAGCAGATTTTTCAAGCCACCAATGACCTGCTTGATGCCAAGTTCCACAAGATATGGGAAGAGAGTGTGCAGATTGCAGCCATCAGCAGAGTCCTCTCTTACAACCTGGATCACCTGGACAGAGAGCAGGCGATGCTGGCCGGATTGATACACAACATTGGTGCTCTGCCAATTCTGGCGATGGCTGAAACCCGTGATGAACTGATTCAAGACGAAGCGGAGTTAGATCGGGTAATTAATGAGCTAAGCCCACAAATTGGGCAGAGAATTCTTGAGATGTGGGATTTCCCTGAATCCCTGATCAAGGTACCGGCCAATTTTCTCAATCTAGAGTATGAGAGTTCAGGGGATGGTGACTACTCAGATATTGTCCTGGTCGCCCGTTTACAGGCCAATTTAAATCCTGACGATTCTGTCGAAGTGTCAAATGTACCTGCATTCAGCAAGCTCGGCATGGAACCGGAAGTCAATTTCATCGAAATCGAAGGCGTAGCTGAGGATATCCAGGAAATTGAAGTCATGTTTCTATCATGATAGAGGCACGTGACCTCTGTAAACACTACCCTGGCGTCAAAGCTGTCAATGGCGTGAACTTCAATATTCCCCGAGGGGTATGCTTTGGCCTTCTAGGCCCGAATGGCGCAGGTAAAACCACCACGGTGGAGATGTTGGAAGGTATCATTACCCCCTCATCCGGCAGCATACTCTACAAGGGCGAACCCCTGGGACAACGTTTCCGCAATGAAGCTGGAATCATGTTCCAGCACACAGCCCTGCAGGAGTTTATCCAGGTTGATGAAGCACTGAAAATGTTTCAGCGCTTTTACTCCAACCCCAGAACCATAGATGACCTGGTCGAGGCCTGCGCACTGGAAGAGTTTCTAACCAGGGACACCCGTAAACTCTCCGGCGGTCAAAAACAGCGCTTATTGCTCGCAATTGCACTTATCAACAATCCTGATGTGGTTTTTCTCGATGAACCCACAACCGGTCTAGACCCCCAATCCCGGCGCAATTTATGGAACCAGGTACGTCGCATAAAGGCAGAAAACAAGACCTTGGTTCTGACCACTCATTACATGGAGGAGGCCTTTGAGCTCTGTGATGAGATCATTATCATGGACCACGGCGTGATCATTGCTCAAGGCAACCCACACACCTTATTGGCAGACCATTTCGACAACTCGGTTATCAGCCTGCCTCACACAGCGATACCTGAGGGCTTCTGCCCGGATGATGGCGCTTCAATGCATACCCAAGGTGAGATTATCGAGATACTCTCTAAGGACGTGGATACCACGATCCGTCATCTGACCTCCCAACAAGTCTCCCTGAAACAACTTCAGGTCCGCTCGCCTACTCTGGAAGATCTGTTTTTGGAATTGACTGGTCACCATCTTCGCTCCTAGTCTGGTGTTTCACACTAGTGTAGGATCGACTCTACCCCACAACCTGAACCAGCATCATGTCAATACGCCGTTTTCTCGCAGCCTTCCAAGCACGAAACCTTGAGTTCCTGCGTGATCGTACTGCGCTGGGGTGGAACCTGATCATGCCTGTTCTGATCGTTATGGGTTTTGCCTTCGCCTTCTCTACCGGTCAGGAGGAACTCTATAAGGTCGGACTCTATGGAGAGGCAGAGCAGCAACAACCGGTACAGACCTTTCTGCAGACCCGCTATGTGGAGTTTATTCCGGTGATTGAACTGGAAGAGACTGTTGATAAGGTCGACAGGCACCAGATCGACCTCTTGCTTGACCTGACAACCCAGCGTTATTGGGTCAACAGCACCTCACCTAAAGGTTATCTGCTGGAGCAGCTGCTACAACCCTATCAGTTTGAGAGGGTCACCGTGAGTGGCTCAGAAATTCGCTATGTTGATTGGGTAATACCCGGTGTGCTTGGTATGAACATTATGTTCAGCGCCCTCTTCGGCGTCGGTTATGTAATTGTCCGATATCGCAAGAATGGTGTATTAAAGCGTCTCAGAGCAACCCCTCTGAGTGCTTTTGAGTTCCTCTCGGCCCAGATCGCCTCACGCCTATTGATGATCCTTTCAGTGACCATCCTGGTCTATCTTGGCACGGATCTGGTAGTCGATTTTCGCATGGTTGGTTCTTACTGGCTGCTGTTCCTGATTCTAATTCTAGGTGCCTTGAGCTTGATCAGTGTAGGTCTATTGGTTGCGGCACGAATCACCAGTGAAGAGGCAGCAAATGGCTTATTGAACTTGATCAGTTGGCCAATGATGCTCCTCTCAGGTGTCTGGTTTTCACTGGAGGGATCTCATCCTTTGGTGCAAAACCTTGCTTTGGCACTACCACTGACCCATATGGTGGATGCTGCCCGTGCCGTGATGATTGAGGGAGCCAGCTTCAAGGATGTGCTGACGTCTCTATTATCTCTTACCACTTTTACTCTATGCTTTGTCACAATAGGTTCTAAAAGCTTTCGCTGGGAGTAAGCAGTGGATCAGGACGAACTGTTCATGAGTCAGGCAATTGAGCAGGCAAAGCATGGACTGGAGCTGGGTCATGGCGGCCCCTTCGGTGCTGTGGTGGTGATGCAGGGTGAAATTGTCGGCAGGGGTTGGAATCAGGTTGTACATCTCAATGATGCCACTGCTCATGCAGAGATGCAGGCAATTCGGGCTTCCTGTAAACATCTGGACAACTTCCACTTGTCGGGGGCTGTTCTCTACACCACCTGTGAACCCTGCCCGATGTGCCTTAGTGCTGCCTATTGGGCCCATATCGAGCGATTGGTCTATGCCGCCAATTCTGCAGATGCTGCGGCCAGTGGTTTCGATGACAACGCAATAGCATTGCAGATATGTAAGCCGATGCAGGATCGGGAAATGCCCAGCCGGCAGGTTCTGCGCGATGAGAGTCGATTGCTCTTTGAGGCTTGGAATGTCAGCGATAAACGTACTGAATACTGAGTGATTTACCTGTCCGGTAACTATTGATCCGGCGGTTAGTAAGTATTTTGCTTTCAGGGAGATGTTGTTTAAATGACACTAAAACTGTTAATCAACGGTTCAATAGCCCAGCTCGAGATCGACAGCGATACACCCCTGCTCTGGGTACTGCGTGACCATCTCGATCTTACCGGCAGCAAATACAGTTGTGGTATAGGGCTTTGCGGATCCTGCATGGTCCTGGTTGATGATCAGCCAATGCAGGCCTGCCAGATCACAGCCTATGAAGTTGTAGGTAAAAAAGTCGTAACCATCGAAGGCTTGGCTAAAGAGAAAAACCATCCCATCCTCAAGGCGTGGTATGAGATACAGGTTCCTCAGTGCGGTTATTGTCAATCCGGCCAGATCATTATGGCCTATGCGCTGCTGAAAAATAACAGCAATCCCACCGATGATGAGATCGATAAGGCCATGTCCAAGGTTCTCTGCCGATGCGGTACCTATCCACGCATCCGTCAGGCCATACATCAGGCGGCCGGAATGATGAGAGAAAAGGAAGTATCCTCATGAATTGTTTCGATCCTGACAGAAGACAATTTCTGAAGATGAGCGCAGCATCAGCTGGCTCTGCTCTGGTACTGGGTATCAGCTGGACAGAAAGCATCGAATCGAGTGAAAAGGCCTCTCCACCATTCTCACCAAATGCCTGGTTGCGAATCGATACCGATGACATTGTCACCATATTCATCGCCGAATCGGAGATGGGTCAGGGCACCTACACAGCACTTGCGATGATGGTGGCAGAGGAGTTGGAGGCAGACTGGCAGAAAGTTCGTGTTGAGCACGCCTCCCTGGATCCGGCGTATGGTTTTCAGGGAACAGGCGGTAGTCGTAGTGTGAGAAGAAACTGGAAAATACTGCGCAATGCAGGCGCCATTGCCAGACAGATGCTACTGAATGCGGGGGCAGACTATTTTAATGTAGCAATTGATGGGTGCCAGGCTGATCGATCACGAATAGTTCATGCTGCCTCTTCCCAATCCGTGAGTTATGCCGATCTGGTAACCCGTGCAGCAAAATTACCGATTCCCTCTTCGATTGCGTTAAAGAAACCTGACACATACAAACTTATCGGTAGCTCACTACCGCGACTTGATCTGGCTGAAAAGCTCGACGGCAGCGCCCGTTACGGCATCGACACCAAACTGCCAGGCATGTGCTACGCGACCATTGTCCAGTCCCCTGTTTTTGGGGGGCGAGTGAAGCAAGTCAACGCCTCTGACATTAAAAAACGGCCTGGCATCATAGACTGCTTTACCCTGGATGAAGGGGTTGTGGTTGTCGCCAAGGATACCTGGCAGGCCTTCCAGGCCAGAAAAGCCCTGAAGATTGAATGGAGTGAGGGAGAGTCAGCCAAACTGAATAGTGAAGATATTATTCAGACTTTGACACAGCACGCCTCCCTGGAGACAAAGTCCCTGATATTGGAAAAAGGTGAGCCACTCTCCCAGCTTGAAGACCACTCTAATCCCATAGAAACGCAATATGATCTGCCCTTTCAGGCCCATATGACTCCTGAACCGATGAACTGCACAGTGCAGATTCAGCAACAGCGGATAAGAATCTGGGCACCCACTCAATCTCCCACCAATGCCAAAGCCAGTGCACTGGCTGCCTTGAAATCGCTCATTGCCGAGCCAACTCAAGATAAGATCGAAGCTCTTGAGCAACGCATCGAAGTGATAACCCCCCTATTGGGTGGCGGGTTTGGCCGCAGAAACATACAGGACTATGTTAGCCAGGCGGTGAAGATTGCTCATCGCATAGATCAGCCTCTACAGCTGGTCTGGCCGAGAAGCGAAGATCTACAGCACGACTACTACCATCCAATCACTCAACATCATCTCAGGGGTGTACTGGACAAACAGGGCATTCCCCAGGTCTGGCACCACCAGATCACCGGCTTGCAGGTCGATGAGTATGGCGCCCAAACACTGCCTTACTCGATCCCTCATATCCTGGTGGAGATGCAGCGCCTTAATTCACCGGTACCTATAGGTCCCTGGCGATCGGTCTCACACCACTACAATGCATTCGCGATAGAGCATTTTTTTGATGAACTGGCTGTTGCGGGAGGACATGATCCTTTGCAACTTCGTCTCCAACTACTGAGTGAACCCCGGTTAAAAACTATTCTGCAGATCGCAGCAGAAGCAGCCTCCTGGAATCAACAGAGTGAACAGCGGGTATTGGGTTGCGCGGTTCATTCAAGCTTTGGCAGCCATGTAGCCGAAGTCGTTGAACTGATCAAAGATGACAATCAAGCTTTTAGACTGGGTAAGGTCACCTGTGTCATCGACTGCGGTATAACGATCAATCCCGATACCATAAAAGCTCAGATGGAGGGTTCCATCATCTTTGCTCTGACCGCAGCGCTTAAATCCAGAATCACGTTAAAAAACGGTAAAGTGGAACAGAGTAATTTCCACGACTTCCCGATACTGTCATTCAAAGAGACGCCACCGATTGAAGTCATCGTGGCAAAAAACCATCATGATCCTGGTGGCGCGGGTGAACCTGGTGTCCCCCCCCTGGCCCCGGCTCTGGCCAATGCCCTCCTCGCAGCTCACGGTGAACCGGTAAGAAGTTTGCCTGTGCGACTTATATAAACAGTTCCATCGATTGTAGTGGCAATATATCTGCGTAAATACTATTCAATGATTCCATCTCTATGACTATCGGCAAATACATGTCGGGCATGTTAAAGTCTTCGGCTAACCCCGGCCCTCTCCACCCCAATTGAAGGACGCAAGATAATAATATGTGTGGCATAGCAGGTATTCTTAATCTCAAGGACGGTACTTCACCCTCCAGAGGTGAACTGGAGAAGATGATACATGCGGTTCATCACCGAGGGCCAGATGGGTATGGGTATTTTAGCCAGAATCGCGTCGGACTGGCCCATGCCAGACTTAGTATCATCGATCTGGCAGGTGGTGATCAGCCGATACACAATGAAGACAAAACAATCCAGGTTGTCTTCAATGGCGAGATATTCAACTACCTGGAGCTACGTGATGAACTGGAGCGACAGGGACACCGCTTCTATACCCATTCAGATACCGAGGTAATCGTTCACCTGTACGAACAGCATGGTGATGATTTTGTCGATCATCTCAACGGTCAGTTCGCTATTGCACTCTGGGATAGCAATCGGGACAGATTGGTGATCGCCCGTGACCGGACAGGCATCAGACCTCTCTTCTATACCCAGGTTGGAGGCCGGCTCTATTTTGCCTCTGAGGTGAAATCCCTCTTCAGCCATCCCGCGATCCCCCGAAGAATCAACCTCACCGCTTTACAGGAGGTCTTCACTTTCTGGAGTGCCCTGCCCCCAAACTCCCTCTTTGAAGATATTCAAGTTCTACCACCCGGCCATCGCATGGTTGTTGAAAGCGGACAACTAAACATCGATCAATACTGGGACTGGAACTTCCCCAACGACGAGATAGACCAGCATAAATCTGCTGAGGACTGGGCAGAAGAGTTAAAATCTCTGATGATCGACTCGGTACGTCTACAACTCAGATCTGACGTCCCGGTCGGTGCCTATCTGAGTGGTGGACTCGATTCATCTGTGTTGACCTCATTGATCAAAAACTTCACTGATACCCCGCTAAGAACCTTTTCAATAGGCTTCGAGGATGAGGAGTTCGATGAGAGTGGTTTTCAAAAAGATCTGGTGGACTATCTGGGTACAAACCATACCCATGTTTTGTGCAAACAGTCCGATATCGGGGAGGCTTTTCCAAGGGTGATTCGGCATGCCGAGTCTGCCATCGTCCGCACTGCCCCGACCCCATTGATGCTGTTGTCAGGTGCCGTCCGTGAGGCGGGATACAAAGTGGTGTTGACCGGTGAAGGCGCTGATGAGGTTTTTGGTGGATATGACATCTTCAAAGAGGCAAAAGTCAGACGCTTCTGGAGTCATGCCCCAGATTCTGAATGGCGTCCGTTGATATTACAGAGACTCTATCCCTATCTGAAGCACTCGCCTACAGCCAGTGGCGCCTTTACCCAACGTTTTTTTCAACAGGGTATGGAACATCTGAGTAAACCCTATTTCGCCCATATTCCTCGTTGGGCAACCACCCAGAGGATAATGCAGTTCTTCTCTGATGAGGCGCGTGCCTCAGCATCCCCTGTTGATTTCTCCAGCATTGAACGGATTCTTCCAACTGAAATCAATCAGTGGAAACCCCTGAATCGGGATCAGTACATCGAGGCGCACACCCTGCTTTCAGGCTATCTTCTATGCTCCCAGGGTGACCGGGTGGCGATGGCCAACTCGATAGAGGGACGCTTTCCCTTTCTCGACCACCGGGTGATAGAGTTTGCGGCAAAATTGCCCAGTCGCTATAAGATCATGGGGTTAAATGAGAAATATATGCTGAAAAAGACCATGAAAGGTCTGATTCCCGAGAGTATCAGGAATCGCAGCAAGCAACCCTACAGGGCACCGGACAGCCAATCATTTTTCAAACAGGGCAAACCCCTCGACTATGTGGATGAGCTGTTCAGCGAAGCACGCATCAAAAAAGCGGGTTATTTCAATCCCAAAGCAACCAATATGTTGTTAAAAAAATGCGCCAAAGGCAAAGCACTGGGTTTTGGAGACAATATGGCCTTTGTCGGAATCCTCTCTACGATGCTTGTAGATGACCAATTTTTAGGCAGTAGTTCAGAGTAGATGGACTCATTAGAAATCTCCAATACACTTCAGGAAAGCCATATTTAACCGATATATGCTTTGTATGTTATTACCCCGGTGACTAAAAACTGTCTTGTTTTGGCTCTTATTCTCAACCGGGATAATAACTAATGTCGATAAGACAGCTCATATAGTGAAGAATTAACGTTTTTTTTGCACAGTTCGATGCAGTATCATGCGCATATCTTCGAATTGTTAGAACTTTAGGAATACCCATGTCAACAGAAGCTCAGATCAGAAACTATATCCTGGAAAACTATTTGTTCACCGATGACCAATCAGCCCTGGATAGTACGGATTCCTTCCTTGACAAGGGTATCCTGGACTCCACTGGCATTCTGGAGGTTATCTACTTTCTGGAAGACGAATTCAACCTTAAAGTTGAGGACACAGAGATGGTTCCCGAAAACCTCGACTCAGTGAACAATATCGTCGCCTTCATCGGACGTAAGAGCCAATAATGTGACAGCACCTGCGTTGCCATTGATCGATCATTTCAGGTCGATTGCCGCAGCTCAACCCGATAAGCTCGCGATTGCCGATGTAACCCGGCAATGCACCTATCAGCAGCTCTCCGAACTGGCTGGACAGGTGGCGAGATATCTCGTTGAGGCTGGCCTGAAAAAGGGTGACAGAGTTGCGATGGTAGTCGCCAACTCTGCAGACTATGCTGCGATTTTTTACGGCATATGGGCTGCTGGTGGCGTCACTGTCGCACTCAACACCCAGGCAAAAGCGAAGGATGTCCTCAATTGGGTAAGCCATTCCGGGGCAAAATGGCTATTTGTAGATAATAAGCATGCAGAGTTTACTGCAATTGCTGACAAACTTGAGCAGGGAACAGAACTGATCAGGGTAGGCGAATCACTATCGGAAGAGAGTGTCGATGACCCTACCCCCTGGAATAGAGTGTTACAGCAGCAGGCTTCACTGCCGAGTCTCGACCTCGAACCATCCGATCTCGCTTCAATCATCTATACCTCTGGCACCACAGGGAGTCCCAAAGGGGTTACCCTCAGTCATGGCAATCTCAGCGCGAATATTGAATCGATCCAGAAATATCTGCAGCTGACAAATAGAGACAGCATCCTCAATGTGCTGCCTTTTTACTACTCATATGGCAACTCTGTACTACACACCCATTTATCTGTAGGTGGATCACTGATTCTGGAAAACAACCTGGTCTACCCTCATCGGGTCGTAGAACGAATCGCCAATGAAGCTGTAACTGGATTTTCCGGTGTGCCATCCACTTTTGCTCTACTGCTCGGGCGGGTTAACCTGGATGACTTTGATCTCAGTAAGCTGCGCTATCTGACTCAGGCTGGCGGTGCAATGGCACCTGCCTTAACTGATAAGCTATTGGCAGCACTACCCAAAACCCAGATATTCATCATGTACGGCCAAACAGAAGCCAGTGCACGTTTAACCTATCTACCACCAGAAAAAATCTGCGAAAAACGAGGCTCTATCGGTATTGCCATACCAGACACCACGATAGAGGTTAGGGACAAGCAGGGTAAGGTAACCAAACCCGGTGAGACCGGTGAAATCTGCGCCCATGGTGACAACATCATGCAAGGCTACTGGAGAGATACAGAAAAGAGCACCCAGGTATTAAAAGATAGATGGCTCTATACTGGCGATCTGGCCCATACTGACAGTGATGGTTATCTCTTTATCGATGGCCGCTCCTCCGACATGATCAAGAGCGGTGCAAACCGTATCAGTCCGAAGGAGATCGAAGAGGTGATCCAGGAACTCGATAGTGTCATGGAAGTGGCTGTTGTAGGCGCACCAGATGAGATGCTGGGTGAAATCATCAAGGCCTTTGTAGTGCCGAAAGACATTAATGACACTGACAAAAAAGTTATCCAGCGTCATTGCCGACAGAATCTTGCCATATACAAGATTCCAAAGAGTATTGAATTTATTGCTGAATTACCCAAAACAGCATCCGGCAAAATCCAAAAGTTTCAACTACAAGAGAAAGGATCTTAGTATGGATGTCGACCATGTCTGCATTGCTGTGAGATCTATCAAGTCGAGCAAAGACAGGCTGTGTGACATCTTACAGTACAAGGAAAAAACAGAGGTTGTGAAAAACACCAAGCAAGATGTTCTGGTACAGTTTTTCAGCAAGCCTGGTTCGCTTGACATAAAGCTGATCCAACCTGCCAGTCCACAGTCACCACTGACAAATTTCCTTAAATCGAGAGGCGAAGGCTTACATCATCTCTGCTTCAAAGCAGATGATGTCCAGCAGACAATGGATGATCTGCTAGAGCGTGGCGCACGAATGACAGCTGACCCACTGCCCGGAGAGGCCTTCGACGACGAGTTGATCGCCTTCGCCTATGTGGCAGGGGGTCTGAATATTGAAATCATCGATACCGACAAACGGCGAAACCTGCTCTAACGGAGCCATGTGTCGGCTATCGAACGGAAAACAAACAGTATCAAGGGGAGAAAAAAGAATGCAATCCTTTTCAGAACGGTACGAAGCTGAAATCCTAAATTTCGACCGCGAACAAGAAGCTGACCGTATCTGTGAGACCATGCGGGAAGCCTTGCGCAGCAAACTCAGAAAGCGCGGACTGGTTGTTGCAGTATCAGGTGGTATTGACAGTTCAGTCTCTGCAGCACTCGCCGTCAGAGCGATTGGCCCGGGGAAATGCTTCTTTATCCAGATTCCGGAGGTTGATTCCGCTGAAGATACTCAATCCCGCAGCAGTCAGCTGATCAAACATCTTGGGGTCGAGAGTACCCGGCACAATATCGCTGCCACCCTGGAAGCTATCGGTTGTTATGACGCCCGGGACGAAGCGATCAAAAAGACCTTCCCGGAATATACTGATGGCTGGAAAAACAAGATCACGATCAAAGGCGGCATGGATGGGCAGGTCAACCACTTTATGCTGGTGGTTCAGAACCCACAGGGAGAGATGCATGAGAAACGTCTAGATCTCAGAGAGTACCTGCAGATCGTTGCCGCCACCAACTATAAGCAGCGTATCCGTAAAACTATCGAATACTACCATGCAGACCGTCTCAACTACGCAGTAATCGGCACTCCCAACCGACTTGAATATGATCAGGGTTTCTTTGTAAAGAATGGTGATGGCTCCGCTGATTTAAAGCCAATTGCCCATCTCTATAAAACCCAGGTCTATGCCATGGCAAGACACCTGGGCCTACCAGAATCCATCTGTGACGCTATTCCCACCACCGACACCTACAGTCTGCCCCAAGGTCAGGATGAGTTCTATTTCGCCCTGCCCTACCAGGAGATGGACAAAGCGTTATGGGGACATAACCGAGGTGCTACCGATGTGGAATTGGCTGAAATGCTCAATATCTCAGAAGATCAAGCCCGCTTCGTCAAGCAGGATATCGATAACAAACGTAAAACCACACACTACTTGCATGCCAAGCCCTATTTGATTGAACCGATTCCAGAGTTGGATCTATAAAACAACACCACAAAGTTACAACAATCAGCAAATTCTGTAGTGGCCCCATACACCTCAGCCCTCACCAGCTTGGAGAGGGCTGAGGTTTTTTAACTAATCCCAATACCCTGCTCTTCCTCTAGTGGGAGGGAGTCGTTCATTATTCAGACAAACCTCAGAACAATTCTGAGATCATCCTACACTCGGCTGTACGCGATCACATGGCGCTAATCGAATATTTCATGAGAACTTAAGCTGACTTAGTTGGAGGCTGGGATGTATGCACTCAAACAAATATCTCTATTTATTGCCCTGTCTCTTAATCTGGTAAGTTGTTTTGCTGATGAAAAGGCTGACTTTTCCTGGAATAGCATAGGAGAGGTGACAAACTCCAAAGGTCAGATGATTCGCCTAGATACCCATTTTGTTGCTAGCGCAAAGCGCTACAATAATGCGCTTTTCCTGATTGGCTCCCAGGTAGATAAGTCAGGTAATGAACACTCTAAGCTATCAAAAGTATCGAGCTACTTGCAACCACCAAAATATTGGTCATTCGAAGAGATTTTAAAAGAACTATTCATTTACAAGGAGAACTTGTACTTAAGTGATTATGCAGGATCTGTTTTTAAACTGGTTAATGAGCGCTGGCTACCTGCGATGTTTAGCTTTCCAGCAAACTCAGAAGTAGTCTACGCGTCTAAAGAAGACTTGATAGCTTGTTACCCACATTCATTAAGAAAGGCAGACCCTACCAATGGCGCTTGTTGCTCAATCGAACAAGAGTGGTGTACACCACTTAACTGGCGAGAGCAGAAGCCTTCCGTTTGCAAAGATCATCTCTACGTATTCGAAAATAACAACAAAGGTAAAGAGATGGTTATAAAGAAGATTGACCTTAAAAATGGAAAGATCCTGGATTCAGTGCCGATGGAGAGGATTCCTGAAGCTATTGAGTGCGAAGTAACATTCTAGCCATATTGGAGGAATGCTAAGTCAGGTTTACTGAGAAGAGCATCAAATCCAGCATTGAGTATCAATTAACGTTACACTGGAAATGCATGGTCGGTGACTACGATCAATATTGGTTGTGTATATAATTCTTCATTTACTTTTACCACAACATCTAATCCGGATGTTTTCAGGTAATTGAATATCCACAAGCGCTAAATACTTGCAGCAGTAATATTCAATGCAATTTATAACTTGAACTGTCAATATCCCCATAGAGGATTTCAGTAGGATTTGGTGCATATAAAATGCCCATCAGGTTGAACACTTCAATGCTGATGGGCATGTAGTTCGTAAATCTATCTCTTGGAAACAAAACAGTTGATTCTTGTCAGTAGCTCATTAGGCGGCGTATTCTTAGGGTCATTCAAATACTCTTCAAACGGTGGAAAATCTGAAGCTTCATAACCACTTTGAGGTAACCAGTGACCAAAAAGCCAATCATAAGGTTTTTCCAATTCAGCATAAGAGCCTTTAAATAACAGACTGGCACATATACCACCTGGAATTTCATTGTTATGAGGCGTCTCACCATTAACGGGGACTTCTACTCCATCAGGAACAGATATTGCGGCAAACGATCTTAGCTTCTTCTTTTCCACTGTCTTAGGGTCATCGTAATAGAGACCAATGGAACGGGTTTTTTCACTCAGCAGATTGTGGCTTGAAGCATAGACAAATATCTTCTCAAAGGTTCGACCGATATCCATATAGTCCCCTTGATGGGGGTATCCAATGAGAGAAATTGAATCTACATCTAGAATTTCAACAGAATACATATCATGATACTCCTCTATTTCCATAGGCAACATAGCTACAAAAGGTTCATCTACCCTACCCGTCCTATCATGCCTGGCACCTCGGTACTCTGTTGGAGATTCACCAAACTGAAGCATAAAGGCCCGACTAAAAGCCTCAGGACTACTATAGGATGCATGGGTAGCTATGCGTACAAGCGGCTTGGTTGACGTGATCAACTCAACCGCAGCTCTTTGGAGGCGAAGACGCCTGATGGTTGCGTTCAGTGTTTCTCTGGCCAGTTTTCGATATATTCGATGAAAATGGTAGGGAGACATGAAGGCAACATCTGCCAGAACAGTAACAGTAAGGTCTTCATCCAGATGATCGTGAATAAACTCGATTACCCTGATGACACGTTGTCGGTAACTGTCTGTCGTTGATTGTTTCATGTTTTCACCTCCTGATTCTGAGCTTATCTAACTCCATCTGATAATGTTTGCGATTTTTCTGGTGAAGATGGATATTCGATCATACTCAAAGAAGATATCGACTACGGTATCTCTTAAGCAACAAACACTATATTCATAGATCCTAATATTCAAAAGCAAGTAGCTCTTAAATTTCAAGTAAGCATGAAATAATCTAATATATGTATGAAATTAACTAAATAATCCAGACAGTAGAGTAATGATTAAATTATTTTCCAGATACACTGAACAAAAGACAAGTTTAGTGGATCGATTAATTCATACACTTGCAACAGTCATCTCTGTTCTTGTTTTAATCAATCTATTGACCAGCTGCTCATCTGTACCTAGAGGTGCAAGTGAGAAGCGACAAGTTAATGACCTTACCACACGGCAAAATAGTTCTGATTTAAGGATTAATATTGCAGAAGAGCTGATAGGAACACCATACCTCTATGGCGGAACAACACCTATAGGGTTTGATTGCAGTGGATTTACATACTACCTATTTTACAAAACAGGTATTTCCATACCTCGAACAGCTGAAGATCAATACCGATTATCTGCACGACTACCACTCTATAGGGTGCGCCCTGGTGATCTTCTCTTTTTCAGAATCAACTCTCAAAAACTCTCACATGTTGCACTCTATATTGGGGATAAACAATTCATTCACGCCTCTTCTTCAAAGAAGCAGGTTTCTATATCCAGTTTAGACAATCCATACTGGCACAGCCGTTTAATCTCAGCTGGGCGTTTAGACAATGATTGAATCTCATCTACAATTTTAACCACTACTGGCTACAGTAAACCTGACCGGGACGAACTAATCTCTGTCTGCAAAGCAGGTTCCAATGAATGACAAAACTGTGTCGAAGTTTTTTACACCCAATGCTTTCCAAAAATCATGCAGATATTTAAGTCACTAATATTAATGATTTTAATTCCTACGGCCTAAATGTTGCATTATACTTGGATGGAATTATAGATAGCGGGAATTGGGCCATTTAACACAATAAATCGTGGTAAGCAGCAGACTTAGGATTTGTACTATTACATTTAAAGAATGTACTTACAGGTCTGATTGAATAGTCTGCCAATCAATATTGTCACTTTAATTAAACACATTATACATTGTGGAGATTAACTCAAAATGATTTGACAACCTTATAATGAACATCACTTATGAGACCTAAAACTGATGTTGAAGTAGATTTAATTCTACCTGATTTTTGCAGATGATTACTGAATAATATACATCAATGATGTGTATGTAATTTTTGTTATTCTTATTTTTTATTTTACATATATATTTTTCCATAAATAAATACTTTTCTTACTGAAGTTATTCAAGTGCTTTGTACGACAATTTTGCACTAACAATTTTTTTACAATAGCCTCATATTCTATATTTACAGTTTCAAACAAATTGTTTTTATATTATGCACCTATATTTATAGTACTTTGGCAATCAATCATATCTACCTATCAATATCACCACCTGTGATCTAATAACTCTAAAAATATAACTTTCACTATGATGCTTTTTAAGTCTTTTATGTTGACATAATATTTTCCAAATGAAGCTTTGACAAAAAGATAAAAGTTGATAATCTATCCGCGGATCGTGACGACGGTCTAAAAATGGAATTGCACTAAATCACATTTTCTATTCGATTCGTGCATAAATCACATTATTACTTCAATAACTCAAGGAGCATTTTATGAGAACATTGAACGCTATGGAACTCACTAAAGTAGAAGGCGGCTGTGATCAACCAGCACCAGCTGAGCCTGAGTGCCCACCCACTCCAGAATGCACACCAACACCTGTCTGTGAACCAAAACCCAGACACCATCACCACCGTCACCACCGTCACCACTTTTGTTTTGACTTCATCTCCTCATGCATACCTAAGTGGTGCTAAGTTGATTTGATTCAGCTTATGGTTGGAGATAGTTTCTAACCATCTGGATTGGCCACTTTTGTGGCCAATCTTTTCTGAAAACAATCTAAAGCAGACACTGACTCATCGTATAAGCGATCATTAAGCTTTAATAAAATAGTATCTACAAAACTCAATCTAAAGTTCATCTACATGAGTATGTTGATGTACTGAACAAAGTGACACAGGGATGAATGACGAACTTTTTAGGAGAGAAGTGGTTGAAGCTCAGCAGAGTAATCGCCAAACGGGTGTAATTCTCCTGACGCAGTCAATAAAACTATGGAGTCTTACCTTTACTGTTACTGCTGTTACCCTTGCGATTATTCTATTCCTCACATTTGCTGAGTTTACTCGTAAGGAGCGTGTATTTGGCCTAACTGTTCCTGGCCATGGCGCTATCCATCTTATGGCCAGGGAATCAGGTGTAATCTATGAAGTTAAGGTTTCTGAAGGAAGCCAGGTCGCTGCAGGTGATCTGCTATTCGAAGTACGTCAGGATAAATTCAATGACTTGGGTGAAACTCAGCAACTAATAGAAGAGACCCTAGAGAGTCAGTCTGAAAATCTCACAAACGAGATCCGTAATCGTATCAATCAAGGTAAGGATGCGGCACTCAATCTAAAAAAGAAGGCCGCGCTTCTCAAACAGGAGATCTACTCCCTCGATACTGAAATAGAACTGCAAAAGCAACATATTGAATCTGCAAAAAGCTTGTTAGATAACATGAAACCGCTATATGAAGAGCGCATCATACCTGAGTTACAATACCAACAGCAGGTAAGTTCGCATATTGAGCAAAAGACCCGGCTCGAAGGTTTAAAGCGACAATTGATTTCTCTCAAATCCCGCCATATGGAGACAACGAGTGATATCCGTGCAACACAACTACGCACCGAAGCTGATCAGTCTTCGTTGGAGCGCACTCTGCTTTCAACAAAACAGCAAAGCCTTGAGCAGAGAAGCGCTCGTCTTAGCTATGTACGAGCTCCCGTCAATGGCACCATCAGCAATATTCAAGTTGATGTCGGAAGACAGGTTGAAGCTGGTACAGCACTTGCCACCCTCTTACCTCAGGGAGTAAGCCTGGATGTACAGATATTTATACCGAGTAGCGCTATCGGTTTTCTTAGAACCGGTCAGCGTGTAAAACTCCGCTATGATGCATACCCTTATCAAAAGTTTGGTGTTTATGAGGGTGAATTGACAGAACTTGCGAATGTTGACGCTTCACGGGTAGAGCTTCAAACGCGTTTTCCACACTTAATGGAAAAGCATCAGGGAATGACTTTTTTCAGAGCTACCGTGCGTCCTGAATCTCAGAATATCCAAGCTTACGGTAAACCTATTTCACTGCGTGCCGGACTAACTCTTGAGGCAGATATCCATCTGGAGAGAAAACGCCTTATCGAATGGGTATTCGATCCAGTAATGGCCTTGGGCAGTAATATCTAATGACAGCCAATCTTTCACTTATATTCACGGTATCGCATGGAAATCTTTGAACGTTTGCACCTAGGCCGAAGAAATAAAGTGCCTGTACTACTGCAAACTGAAGCCGCAGAATGCGGCCTCGCATGCTTAGCCATGTGTGCAGCTCAATATGGTTATGAAACTGACCTTCGCGCACTACGTAACCGCTTCTCATTGTCACTGAAGGGACTCAACTTAAAAACATTGATCGATATTGCATCTGATATCGGACTTGCAGGTCGCGCTCTGAGGTTGGAAATCGATGAACTGACTCAGTTGAATATGCCCTGCATTTTACACTGGGAACTGCGTCACTTTGTGGTTCTGACTAAAATGGAGAGAGGCAAAGCGATTATTCATGACCCAAGTATTGGTATACGTCGCCTAACTCTGGAGGAACTCGGACGCTCCTTCACTGGTGTAGCACTGGAACTGACACCAGGAACGGACTTCACTCCCAAGAAGGAGAAGACTCGAGTCCGGTTACGTAACCTGCTTGGCCATGTAGTAGGGCTAAAGCGCTCCCTCGGACAAATATTGGCCGTCTCATTAATCCTGGAAATCGTCGCTATCATTCTGCCATGGCTGAATCAGTGGATCATCGATGATGTTGTGGTAACTGGCGATCACTCACTACTTCTGGTGCTGGTTAGCGGTATGTTTTTGCTGACGATATTCCAGCTTGTCACCTCATCGCTACGCTCCTGGCTATTAATGGTCATGGGTACACGTATGAATCTTCAGTGGTCGACCAACGTTTTTTCACACCTGTTACGCCTCCCTATTTCCTTTTTTGAGAAAAGAAACCTTGGTGATGTTCTGTCCCGATTTGGTGCTGTGGATCAGATTCGTCGTGTAATCACAGATAGTTTCATTGAGAGTATCGTGGACAGTATTATGGCAGTAATTGCGTTGTGCGTAATGCTCTTCTACAGCGTAGAACTCACTCTCATCGTAGTTCTCTCGGCACTACTCTATGTCTTATTACGTACCTATTTTTATCATGTCTATCGTTTACGCAGTGAGGAAGAGATCATACGTGATGCCAAACTCAGCAGTATTACGCTGGAAAGTATACGAGGCGTACAAAGCTTGAAGTTGTTTAACTTCGAGACAACTCGTGTTTCCACATGGCTGAATCAGCAAGTTGATGTTTATAACGCTCGTATCGCTTTACAGAAACTCGATATCGGATTCCGCTTGGGCAATGGTTTTTTAGTTGCCCTTGAAAACGCATTGGTTATCTGGCTAGCCGCCAGTATGATAATCAATCGTGAATTCACAATCGGTATGCTGTTCGCCTATCTTGGCTATAAGGAGCAATTCATCTCCAAAACATCTGCATTCGTAGATAAGATGGTAAGTTTCAAACTCCTCTCCATTCAAACTGAACGCTTAAGTGATATCGTACTCCACGAACGTGACAGTACAGAAGAAGGTGTTTCTCTTATACCTTCGGAAACTGGACTTAGTCTGGTATTCGAGGATGTTTGGTTTCGTTATGCCGACGGTGAACCTTGGGTACTTTCCGGAATCAATCTGGAAATACAACCTGGTGACTCGATTGTCATCATTGGACTTTCTGGTGGTGGTAAGACGACATTAATTAAATTGATGCTCGGTTTATTGACACCCGATAAGGGTGATATCCTGGTTGATGGGATCAGTCTACGACAGATTAATCTTGCTCAATATCGCTCACACATAGGTACGGTGATGCAGGAAGATCAACTGTTTGCAGGCTCAATCCTGGAAAATGTTGCATTTTTTGATCCGGAGCTGGAACAAGAACGCGTTGTTGATTGCTTGCGTAGTGCCGGATTGCTCGAAGAAGTCACCACCATGCCAATGGGCATGCAGACCCTGGTAGGAGATATGGGCACCACCCTTTCTGGTGGCCAGAAGCAACGTTTACTGGTGGCACGAGCGCTCTATAAGAGTCCTGAGATTCTGATTCTCGATGAAGCCACAAGCCATCTCGACAAGAGCAATCAAGCCCATGTCCATGCTGCTTTGCGTAATGCAGGCAGAACCCATATCTCAATCACCCATCGAGAAGAGCTACTCAGCCAAACCGATAGAGTATTTACGCTTCATGAAGGAGAGCTTTTACTAAGGTCATCAGGCAAACAACAACTTTTGAAACCTCCCCAAGAAGATATTGTGATAGAAGTTAACCATCACAACATTGATGCTGGCGAAAACCACTCAGATTTTGAAACAAGCTTCAACATTGCGTTTGAGGATGTATGGTATCGCCATACCGACGACCAACCTTGGATAGTCTCCGGGATTAACCTGGATATCAAATCGGGAGATTCAGTTGTCATCCTCGGACTCTCGGAGAAAGTCAAAACAACACTGATCAAATTGATGCTTGGTTTATTGATACCTGATATAGGCGATATTACTGTCGAAGGCGTCAACCTAAGACAGATCAATCTTGTCCAATATCGTGCCCATATAGGTACAGTAACTCAGGAAGACCAACTGTTTGCTGCACCAATTCTAGAGAATGTTGCATTTTTTGATCACAACCTGAATCAACAACGGGTAACCGAAAGCTTGCGCAGTGTCGGACTATACGAAGAGATCACAGCTATGCCAAAGGGCTTGCAGACCATGGTAGGCGATATAGGTACTAACCTTTCTGGCAGCCAAAAGCAACGACTCCTGTTAGCAAGAGCCCTCTACAAAAGACCAAATATATTGATTCTCGATGAGGCCACCAGTTATCTCGACAAGGGCATTAATGCCCAAATCCACGATGCTTTGAATAGAACAGACATAATCTTTGTTTCATTTACTCAGAAAGAAGAATTGATAAGCCCAACGGATCGAGTCTTTATACTGCATGAGGGACAGCTTGTTGAGAGATCATCAGGGGATACGCTCTATCAAATGCCTACCAACGATGATACTTAGGAGTAGTTGATGTTCGGCACACATTATAAATCGAGACTCAACTATCCGCTGCTCTTCAGCTTACTGCTCTGGAGCAGTATAGGTTTGACTGAGCCACAACAAACATCAATAACTTGCAATGAGCTCTCACAGACTCCAGAGGCAATCAATGAGAATAATAAAAATCATCTGATTACCACCTTGATTCAAATTGCCTGGCAATGCAACCCACAGAATCTGGCACTATCTGAGGAGATCGAAGCTGGCAATGCCAGAATCAAGCAAGCCAGGGCTTCATTGTTTCCAAACGCATCTGTAAGCGTCAACTACGATGACTCTCGCTATAAACCATCAAGTGGTAATTATGATGAATTAAGACAACGAAGTGGTACCTTACAAGGAACTTTACGCCTGCCTCTATTTAAGCCTCAAGCACTTCAAGCCCTGGATGCGAGCCGTATCAGTAGCATCGAAACGCAACTTGCCTTGCAAGAGCGTCAAAGTGAACTAGCAATGTTGATTCTTGACAGCATATTAAATTTAATTGCATTAACTGAGGATATTCGGGTACTAGATGGCCAGGTCACCAGTACCAAAGAGCAAGTCTATAACAATGAGCGTCGTCTAGAAGGTGGGCTGGGTTCCATTACGGAGGTAGCCGAAACAGGTTTGCGACTAAGTCTGGCGCAATCGCAATTAATAACCCGTTATAGTGAACGGGAGTTGAAACAGATTGAACTTGCAAAACTGATCGGCAAGCAGCAGCTAGCGCTTGGAAGGATCGTGATCAATAAAACACTTCCATCGATCGCACCCAAAGATATCAAAGTAGCCCTAGAGCAGTTGATGAGGGACAATCCGACTTTAATGCGAGCAACAAACAACGTTACACTTGCAGAAGCTAATATCCAACTGCAGAACCGCGGTCACTGGCCAACACTCGATCTAATCGCAACTCGTGGTGCCAGCCGTTATTTTACAGAATCCGGAAACATCAATAATAACGCAACAACTAACAGCTATATGTTACAACTAGAGATGCCACTTTACTCAGGCGGTAGTGTTAGTGCACTAGAGCAAGAGGCAAAAGCACAATCACGTAAGGCAATGCAAGAACTACACTCGGCACAGAACTCAACGGCTGCAGAATTACGTCAATACTATAAAGAGAGTGAACTACACCATCGACGAGTAACAATGAATGAAAAGTCCTTGACGGATGCGGAAAACCTTTTAATGATCACACGCAAAGCATTCAAAGCCGGAAACCGTAGTAACATTGATGTATTGAATGCCCAGCAACAAGTCACCGATGTAGGTGGTGAACTGATAAAATCAAGAGTCGACTATCTGCGTTCTCAGGCACATATCATGAGATTACTCGGTAGACTATTGGATCTTCCTTCTCTGAAAATATTTGATACTGCTATCCGAATGGAATAGCTGACACCTTAAAGACCATGAATTATAGGGATATTTATTGACCCTCAAAGCAAGTAAAAAAACAGTGGATAATATTTAAACCCCTTTTCCTACGGATAACAAAAAAGAGGAAATTTGGCTCTTGAAAACTATCCAACTTCATTATGGTGTGATTAATAGATCGAGCCCTGATGAGTAGATTAACAGACTTTTTCTGTTTGTTAATACGTGTGAGAAAGTGACCGGAATTACTGTGAAATCAAAACTTATTTGGTGTTACTTAATGCTTGATCACTTGAAGGTTGAATGCAACACCCATCAAAATGGGTGTTGCATATTCGTGCTTACTACAGTTGGTAGGCTTGGTTAAGAATCATCTGCAAGTCACCTGCAGGTGCGATTTGTCTCATACCGGATTCATCCTCATATTCGACTTCCAGAAAATATGCATCGCCCTCCGGAACAGAAGTAGTAATTACATTCAAAGCTATAGCCTTAAAGCGTGAATAATCCTGGGGAGCAAAGGGTGTATTCAGATAGACTGTTTGCTCTCCATGCCCCATCCAGTTCATGTAGAGCTTAAAGCCGTTACTTGGTATTGACGCGGTAGGATTATACTCTGCACGTTGGTATAGCCGCATACTCAATCCTTCACTATCGACCTTCATCCAATGTGTGTCAGCAATTGGATTGGTTGTTACGTCAACTATTGTGCCGTGGGTTTCTAACAACATCTCCCCTTGTGGAGGCTGAGCAAAATCGTTGTTGAAATCATTATTGTTTGCAACAAATACACGGACATCAATATTGTCGCCTGAAACAGGATTTGCAGATGTTATGTTTACGTCAACAATCAGCTTGCGAAATACATATCCATTATTGACAACACCGTAGTAGGATGGACTGTTAGGGGATAACTTTAAGTTGCTAACCACCAGATTATTGGCATTCGGAAATTCTATTTCTAATCGGTCTATACTGTAACCAAGATTACTACTTGTGGTGCTTGTTGTTAGCTTGATACCTTCAACGTTATTCAAGTCCAGCCCGGGAAATTGATAGGGTGTCACGGTGGTCGGCGTTTGAACTTCATACTTTGATGTGGCTGCGTCAACACTGGAAGCAATCAAAATTGTTCCTGATAAAAAAAGTGCTTTAAAATATTCCATATAATATTCCTTTCGAAATGCATGATTAAAAATAGCAGAAGTAATTGAATTAGCACAAAACCTACGTCAATAAATAATATCCAATGATGCACTGCTAATGAGAAATTGTATCAGGGTTTAATTAAATATCCAGACTTGATCAACTGCGCGAAGATACAGGATACAAAGACAGTCATCATTTGGAAATGAAAAATAAACTCCCAAGCTTCACCTGTGATCTACACGCCAACCCCTACCACCTCGCCGGGACCGGGTATACCTCGCCGATGAAAGGTGCGACCCACTCGACGGGGAACTCGAAGCATTCAAGACCATCAGGCAACCCCAGCCATAAACACGGCTCTTATAAAAGCAAAAGTCCCGCTCTGGGATAAGAGGGGTTTTATTTTAGAGGGCTATTTGGTGTGTGTCCCGGTTTATCATTCGAAAAGAAACCATCGAAATATGTAGCTCCTTTATTCAGTGGAGGCAATCCTTTTTCTCGGATAAGCATATTTTGAACAGTATGGAGCATTTGATGAGTTCTTCTAGCTGTATATAAAAAAACTTGTTCATCCGCACCTCCTAAGCTTTTCTGCAATGGATGGTGCCCTTTCACTCTGTCACGTTTTCTATCTACATATTGCTTTCCGATTAAACAACCAACTTGCTTGGTGAGCTTTACAACTTTACCTTTATTCTTTCCGCTATAAACTCTTACAGTAGCGCGAGCTGTTGTTGTTATAATCCCATTTATATAATTAGCTGCCCCAAGATTACCGAGCATCATATATCCACTAGGATCAGTCCCATTAGCAGGATTCGCATCAGCATAAAGGTATTTATTCAGAGTAATGGGAGTACAAGCTTTACCATCCCACTCATCCATCTGAGTAAACCTTCCTTGGCTTGGATCGTAGTATCTTGCTCTGAGGTAATACTGATCTCACGTTGAGTCAAACTGCTCACCAACAAATAGTTTTTCCGACGCGGCTTTTCAGCGCATCGTACTTTTTCTCTAAGGCGTTCAAGGTGTTAAAGAGCGGGTTCAGCTAATGCAGTCCACTATAGTAAGAATTTTGCCCTAATGCACTTTTTCGCTTAACTCGGTGCGGCCTCAATATGTGTTATATTGTGTACAGCTAAACACATCGAGGTGAACCATGTCTCAGTCCACAACCATGACTATCCGCTTGGATCCTGAGCTTAAGACCCGTCTGGATAAGCTTGCCGCTGTCACGCACCGTAGCAAGTCTTTCCTGGCCTCCGAGGCCGTCCGGGAGTTTATTGAGATCAACGAGTGGCAGATTCAAGAGATCGAGGCCGCGCTCAAGGAGGCCGACG